>JBOHWF010000300.1:0-6482 GCA_050736455.1 Binataceae bacterium (SeqCode)
GAGCGAAGCGGAACGAGCAGGCGAGTCTGCGAGCTGCGTCCAGGGAAGGGATCTCGGACAGCTTCTCGCGTTAGCGAGAAGCCGGTACCGGTTTCCGGCTCGGCGCAGCCCTCCACTCTTATGAAAGTTACTTGCGGGACACCACACTGGCGGCCCTTCAGATATGGCCCCGGTCACGCCACCGCGCGAGTCTGCGAGAAGCGCACCGGCATATGCTTGATGCCGGCGATCACATTCGACTTGAGGCGTTCGACTTTGCCCGCCAGCTCGATCTGATCGATCCGTGGCAGCAGCGCCTTCAGCATCAAGCGCAGTTCAAGCCGTGCCAGATGCGCACCGGCGCAGAAATGCTCGCCCTTGCCGAAGGCGATCTGCTCGTTCGGGCTGCGGCCCAGGTCGAAGCGGTAGGGATCATCAAACATAGCCTCGTCCCGATTTCCCGACGGCATCCACAGCGCTAGCCAGTCGCCCTCGCGGATCCTTTGGCCGCGGAGCTGCGTATCCCGCGATGCAACCCGTGCAATATGAGTCACCGGGCTGGTCCACCGGAGGATCTCTTCGATTGCACTCGGCATCAGCTCGGCGTTATCCGCCAGGCGCTCGCGCTGCGCGGAATGCTGAATCAAGGCGAGCAAGCCACCCGCGATCGCGTTGCGGGTCGTTTCGAGTCCGCCCAGCATGTAGAGCCAGCCGTTGTGAGAGAGCTCGCCTTCGCTCAGGTAGCGGTCACCGAGCTTTGCGTTGCCGAGAACGCTGAGCAGGTCTTCGCCGCGGCCGCCGCGCCGTTCGAGCGCCAGCCGGCTGGTGTATAAACCGATTCGCTCAAATCCGGTCTGGCGGGTTTCAAGCGGCGATCCCGACTCAACCTGATACTCAGGATCTTCCTGCCCGACCGACATGTTGCCCCATCTGAACAGGTCGGGCCAATCCTTGCGTGGCACATCCATGATTTCGCAGATGAACGCCATCGGCAGCCGCGCTGCAACCTCAACCACGAAGTCGCATTCGCCGCGCGCCATCACGCCCTCCAGAATCTCGCCGACCAGCGCGGCGCCCGGGCTTTCGTAGCGGCCGATCGGACGCGGCAGAAAGAGCCGGTTAAACCCGCGCCGCATCGCGCCGTGAAGCGGCGGGTCCGTCATGATCATCGACTGCCCGGCGCCCGCCATCTCCGGCGTAAGTTGCTCCATCTCAGGGCTCGACGGCACGATTAGCCCTCGAGTCGAAGTGAACAGATTGGGCTCGCTGAAGGCCGCAACGATATCGTCATAGCAGGTGATCGACCAGAATGGCCGCACCAGCCCTTCGGTCCAGTGGACCGGATCCTCGCGCCGCAGTCGCTGCCACAGCGGATGAGGGTCACCATCGGCGAAAAAAGCCGGATCGGTCAGAGCGCGGTCAATCTCCATGACAACCTCACCTTTCGCTTGCTTGTTTGCTAACGTAAACTATTTCCTCCGTAAAACATAAAACAGAAGATGGCAAGAGTGAACGGACTCATCCGCCACCCCTTGAAAAGTACGCCGCCGGGTTGAAGAGTTGGCGGTCTGCCTCATGCTTGACGGCCCCGAGCGCCAGAACGATCCACCCGCTCCTAAGGCTACCCGACAAACGATCGGCGTGGTCGAGCAGATGTTCAATTCACTTCTCGAGGTAATAGCATCTTCTTCGATCGCTTTGCTGGAACGCCTGAGCAGTGGCTGGACGTCAGCCTGGCCACGTTCCGGGATAGCGACTACGCCGCCGTCGTATATAATGGGATCTCACACCATGGGCCTCCGCAAGATCCGTTGATCCTATGAGATCCGACTCCACCCGCTGCCGCGCTTTCAGTTCGAAATGAAGCAACATCACTTTACTGCCGACCGGGTGATTGAAGAACATCCACTCTGCTTCACCAACGGGCAGGGGTAGCCGGTTAAGGCGCTGATGTGCATTATCTATTGCTTCGACGAAGCCGGAAAGCTCAGCGAAGGGCGCCTCTACATTGACGAGAGCAGGCTGGCGTCGTAAGTGGCGAGCCTCTGTGACGGAAGTTCTGACTAATGGATTGGCGGCTTAAAGTAGCTCTGCATTGGTTGATCTCGAGCATGCCTTTCAACCATAAGGTTCAATTCGCATTTCAATGGTTGAACGGCTCTCTTCCCGTGTCCGATCAGACTTTGGAGGAAATAATTGCCGACGCGCGCCGACATGCGCAGACGTTGGGAACTTCTCGAGACGGAGTTCTCTTCGAATTTGGGGCTGGCTGGGATCTGGCGCAGCCACTGGTAATGTGGGCGCTCGGCTACCAGCGTCAAGTTCTAGTCGATATTCGCCGGCTGGCTAGGGCGTCGCTGGTGACCGATATCGCTCTGCGGCTGCAGCAGCGCGGTTTGGCGTCGATCGCGCCATCGCATCGACTCGAGAATTTACGTGCGCACGGCATTAGATACATCGCGCCGGCAGATGCGCGCGCTACTGATCTCCCAGACGCCTCCATTAGCTACATCGTTTCAACTAACACTCTCGAGCATATTCCAGCCGGCGACATCGCCGCGATCTTTAGCGAATGCCGACGCATCCTTGCCGCCGGCGGTGTCATGAGCCTGATTATCGATTACCAAGATCACTGGTCGTACGCGGACCCGTCGCTCCAACGGTTCAATTTCCGCCGCTACAGCGAGCGCACCTGGCGCTTTCTGAACCCGCCGACACACTGGCAAAACCGCCTGCAGCACTCTGACTATGTAGCGCTGTTGGAGCAGGGCGGATTCTACATAACGCGCGCCGTCGTCAATCGCGGACAAACCGGCGCTCACATTGTCGCCTGCAAGGTGTGAAGGCGTCAAGCTTGCGCGCCATCGTGGCGCTGCCCAGGCGCGTAGACCCAGCCGGCGCGGCGACTGCCGAAAAATACGAGTCGGCGTATAGTCAAGCCCGATTTTGCGCGAGCGACGCTGCGCGAAATGTACTTGGAGCGCGATTCCGGGCGCGCGAACTGGCCCACCACATGAAAATGATTAGAAGCAGGAAGGCTCCCTGAAGCGTAGTGCCGCGCAAACCAAAACCGGTTAGTGAGATAAAACTGATCTGGTAAAACACGATCAAAAACGGCGCACTGGCCAGATTGCCGCGCTTCACAGATTCATAAGCCCATCCGCCCAAAATACCGAATAGCAGCATGAAGAGCGCCGAGCCTGGCACCCCGAAGTCCTGAGCAAATATTCTATAAATAGTGAACATATTCGTCGGAGGAGCGTCCAGGTCGGGTGAAACCGGGACCTCGGAAAAATTCTCAGAAGGCACTCCCAGCCATTGAAGATCTGTCGCAAAGGCATACGCCCCCCAGGTCTGCGGCGTGCCAACATCCCATTTATCCTCGAACCAGTGTGAAAAAGCCGGCAACGATCCGACAAACGCTGATTTGGCGTTGGCCAAACCCCACTCAACCTGACTTTCGCGCTTCGCGTGTTCTCTTATAACGTCCCCGTTGCGAATAGACTGCAGGCCCACATACACGAGGATTAGGCCCACGATCGCAGCGCCGATCGCGACGCTTCTTCGGTAGTCGAGCAGTACAAAAGCTTTTTCACGTCCACGCCAAATGCTGATAGTCAAATAAGCTGCCGCCCAGTTGACGGCTGTTACGAGAAGCGGTCCTCGTGTGGTCAGTGTAAGCCCGACCAACAGTGCTGGAACCGCAATCAACATCGTGGCGGCGCGAGTCCGAGCGCGTTCAGCGACGACGAAGAGCGCACCGGAGAGATAAGCACCGAAATAAATGAAAGTTAGCAGCGCCACAAAGCCGGCCGGCTCGCGGAAACCTGCAACCGCGTAGCGCTCATAGGAGAAGACAATACCAGTCACGAATAGGTCAGTCGGCGAGATCAGGGTGGAGAATCCCCGCCCGACCGATCTGAGCAAGATTTCCACTCCGATTATACCCAGCACTGTGCAGATGCTGACGCCCCATCGCAGCGCGCGAACTGAGAGAGCTCTGGTGCGCGACCGAGCTGAGGAGGAGCCAACGCAGGCTTTACCGGCCGTTGCCCCGAGTTGGACGACGCAACTCATCAGAAAGAACCAGATAACTCCCGGCCAGATCTTGTATTCAGGCGCGACGATCAGGCAAGCAGCGACAAAGATCGTCCATAAAAGCGCAAAAAAAGCGCCAGGCGCCTGCCAGCTCCGAAATTGGATCGTGGCGAGCACCACTTGAAGCACAAGCAGCAGCTCGACGAGCAAGGCTAATGTCCAGTACATCTATCTATCAGTCTCGGCTTAATTTATCAGACTCGGTTTAATCTGTGCGGTCGGCGGTGCGGCGAACACTACGTTCCAGACTGGCTATACCACGAAGGAGTTTGTAGGGCGAGGCTTAATCAATATTTGCGCGCCGATAGTAGCCGAACAATCGGCTGCGACCGACCTCATCTCGTCCTCACTTGCTCGCTTCACCCCAGCCTGCGCGCGCCGCGTAGAGCACACTTTCGTTACGTTCTGCGAGCCGTCTAGAGCTTGCGATCGCCGGCCGCCATCGCGACATAAGACGCAAGGCCGATCGCGTACACAATCGCGATGAGATAGAACACCGCCGCGAACGATCCAGTGGCTTCGAGGATGAAGCCCGTTGCGGCGACGCCGATGATGCCGGGCAGAGTCGCGAAGGTGTTGGAAAGTCCCATCAGAATTCCGGCGTAACGCGGCGCGACATCGAGATGATTCACCGCGAAGCCCGCCGTGCCGATCCCGGTGCCGGCCAGAGAGATCGTCGCGAGGACTACCGCGGCAGTCGGCGAATGGATTGCCGGCAGCGCGAGGATCGGGAACCCGCCGAGCGTGAAGGACGTCGCTTGCATCAGCTTGCGCACCAACCCGAGTGCGAGCCCGCGCCGATGCAAGCCGTCGGCGACCCAGCCGCTCAAATTCTGCATGGCAAACGCCGCGAGGTACGGGATCACTGCGAGCGTTCCCAACCGCTCCATCGGCACCTTGAACGTGTGATGAAGATAACTCGGCAGCCACAACAGCAGGATGTAAAAACCGAAGTTATTGCAGGTATGCGCGATCACGATCGCCCATACGGCCTTTTCACCGAGAATCGACCGCCACGGAATCGCCGGCGCGAGTGAGTTATCGCGATTCTCAGACTCCATCAGCTCGAGCTCGGCGGGCGAGACCCCGGGACAATCCGCGGGACTGTCCGCGGCCTTCATCCACCACGCCGCGAGCCAGATGATCCCGCCGGCGCCGGAGATATAGAAGACCGCCGGCCAGCCGAGCTTGATCACGATGAGCGGACTTGTCAGCAGTGCGACGATGGTGCCGAAGGCGACGCCGCTGAAGTGCAGGGCGATCGCGCGCGAGCGCTCGGCCTCGAGCGTCCAGCGCGCGGCGAGGCTGTGGACCGCCGGGAAATTGATCGCTTCGCCGGCGCCGAGCGCCGCGCGCGTCAGCAGCAGGATGCCGAACGAAATCGCCGCCGCCGGTGGCGTGAGGAAGGTCGCCAGCGACCAGAGCGCGACCCCGGCGGCCAGTACACGCTTGCCGCCGAAGCGGTCGGCGACCCATCCACCGAGCATCTGCGGCGACAAGTAGCCCCAGAAGAAGGCCGAGAGGATCAGCCCGCGCGCGGCGGCGTCGTAACCCTTGTCGTGCGCCAGCGGAATGATCGCGATCGAGATGTTGACCCGATCGACGTAGCAGAGGGCGGTCGCCGCGGCGAAAAGCGCCACGACGGTATAGCGACGCGGCCAGTTTTTCACTTTTTCACCGATTCACTCCGCGTTCCGCCGTCGCGCTCTTGCCGATCCATAATCAATGTTTCACGTGAAACATTTTTTCAGCGCTCAGGAGCGCCCTCCGCTGCCGGGCCAGTGCTCGATCGATCAGCGGAATGTTTCACGTGAAACGTTCTAACAGGTTTCTACTGCTAGGTGGTGGAAAGTGCAGGGTTTCACCCTTGACGCATTGTGCTGAAAACAATGCGGAAAGGGAGCGCAGAAACGTTTGCGCAATCGCGGTGGCTGTTTCTAGGATGAGCGTATGTGGTGGGTGTGGCCGCATCTGCGCCGGCTGTGGCGGCGGTCGGCGCGATCATCGTCGGTCTGAAGGTCAGCTATCTCTACAGTTTGTCGAGCAAGCGGCAGTCCCGGATGAGCGGATCGTCGCGAATTTTCATCCAGGCGTATTGGCCTTGGTTCGGCGGGTCGTTAACCGCGCTCGCGATTGCGTCGGTCTTTGAGGAGCGGGCGTATCGGCGGCACGAGGTGCGCGCGCCGAAGCCGCTGCGAGTGGAGCGGCAATCGTTGCTCACGCGGCTTGGTCATCCGTTTCTCGCGTCGCCGCCAGCGACCGCACGATTGCCGGCGAACGGCGCGATCATAATTGGTCGCGAGGCCGAGCTCGTGCGGCTGGGCGACTGGTTTGTCGAGGTCAAGGCCGGGAGCCGTCGAGTGGTGTTCGTCGCGGGCGAGCCGTGTATGCCGGTGCTCGAAGCC
>JBOHWF010000301.1:0-3594 GCA_050736455.1 Binataceae bacterium (SeqCode)
GTATTGGTCATGCGCGGCATCGGCGCATGTGCGAAACTCTCACGCCGGCCGTTGCCGGTCGGCGTCATTTTCATCAGCCGCGCATTGAGCCGATCCTGCAGATAGCCGCGCAGGATACCCTTTTCGATCAAGGTTGTGCGCGAAGTCCGCGTGCCCTCGTCGTCAACATTGAGGCTGCCGCGCCGATTCGGGATGGTGCCGTCATCGACCACCGTGCAGAGCGGCGTCGCGACCTGCTGCCCGATCCGGTTGCTGAAGGCCGAAACGCCCTTGCGATTGAAATCGCCCTCGAGCCCGTGCCCAATCGCCTCGTGCAGCAGAATTCCCGGCCAGCCCGGTCCGAGCACGACGACCATCTCGCCCGCCGGCGCGTCGATCGCATCGAGGTTCGTCAGGGCCTGCCGCGCCGCGCGCAGAGCATAGTCCTTCCAGCGATCCTGCTCAAAGAAGTAGTTCCATTCGACCCGGCCGCCGCCGCCGAACGAGCCGATCTGGCGCCCTTTGCCCTCCTCCTCGGCGATCACGCTGACGCTCAGGCGGCTGAGCGGCTGGAGGTCGGCGGCGAGCTGCCCGTCGCTGTTGACGATCATCACGACGCGCTGCTCGGAGCTGAACGACGCCATCACGTTGCGCACGCGCGGATCGAGCGCGCGTGCGGTCTCGTCGATTTGGCGGAGCAGGCGTGCGCGCTCTTCGAGCGGAACTTCGAGCGGCGTACTGCCGAGCTCATACAGATGATGGCGCGGGACCGGGATTCCGACCTGCACCGCGGCCGGCGTCGCGCCGCGCTCGTCGGCGATCGCGCGCGCCGCCTCCGCCGCGAGCTTCATCCGATCGATCGTCACCTCGTCCGAATAGGCGTAGCCCGTGCGATCCTCGGCGCAGACCCGCACCCCGACGCCCTGCGAGACGCTCTTCGAGGTCTGGTTGACCATCGACTCCTCGAGCCCCAGCCCCTCGGCGCTGCGGTACTCGAAGTAGAGGTCGGCGTAATCGGCCTTGCGTTCGAGCGCGTTGCCCAAAATCCGCTCGAGCGCGTTCTCGTTCATCCCGAAACGGGTCATGAAGAAATTTTCAGGCTTGATTAGTTCATTAGCCATTGCTTCACCTTCAGCGGTGTCCCATTGTAGCAGAGCGCGGGAGCGCTCGTAGCGCACGTTGCCCACAGATTTCGCCGCGCGGCGTCGGGAAAAGAAAAGCGGCGTCCGATGGGACGCCGCTTAATAAACTCAAAAATTGTGGCGGCCGCACTCAGCCGGCCGCAGCGCGGGCGCGGGCCGGCTCCGCCGCCGCGCGATCGCGCCGCGCGGCGCGTTTCTTCGGCGGCTTTTTCGCCTCGGTTCGCTCGGACGTACCGGTGAATTCGATAATCGACAGCGGCGCCGCGTCCCCGCGCCGGAAGCCGAACTTGACGACGCGGGTGTAGCCGCCGTTGCGCTCCTTGAAGCGCGGCGCGATCTCGTCGAAGAGCTTTTTCACGGCGTCGCGCGATTGCATGAAATTGAACGCCAGCCGCCGCGCGGCGAGGTCGCCGCGCTTGCCCAGCGTCACCATCCGATCGGCGAAGCGCCGCAGTTCCTTGGCCTTGGCGTCGGTGGTCTTGATCCGCTCATGCTCGAGCAGCGCCAGCACCAGATTGCGGAACAGCGCTTTGCGATGGGCCGAGGTGCGGTTGAGCTTGCGGCCCTGATTCATGTGTCGCATCGATCAATACTCCCGATAACTCGCTTCGACCCGGCTCGCGCTCACGCGGACTCGCGCCGTTCCTGTTCTTCCCACATGCGATCAAGCTCGCCGCGCGCCGGCAGATTATCCAGCCGCATCCCCAGCGACAACCCCATGTCGGTCAGCACTTCCTTGATTTCCGTCAGCGACTTGCGTCCGAAGTTCTTGATCCGCAGCATGTCCTGCTCGGCGCGCTGGACCAGCTCGCCGATATACTTGATGTCGGCGTTCTGCAGGCCGTTAAACGCACGCACCGAGATCGGCAGGCCCTCGACCGGACGGTAGAGGTATTCATTGAGCGCCGGCCGCGCCTCGCTCGGCGCCGCACCGCCAACTGTCGCCCCCACCTCGTCTTCCTCGACGCCCGCGAAGATCGACATCTGATCGCGCATCACGCGCGCCGCGTAAGTCAGCGCCTCGCGCGGCGTGATCGAACCGTCGGTCCAGATTTCGAGCGCCAGCCGATCGTAGTCAGTGCGCTGGCCGACGCGGGCGTTGGTCACGACAAAATTCGCGCGCTTGACCGGCGCATAGATCGCGTCGAGCCGGATCGTCCCGATCGGCTCGTCGTCGTCAGTGCGCTCGCCGGGCACGTATCCGCGGCCGCGCTTGATCACCAGCTCGAGATCGAAATCAGCGCCCTTGTCGAGCGTCGCGATATGCTGATTCGGCGTCAGCACCTCGAGGCTCGGGCCGCCGGTGATATCCCGCGCGGTCACCACCGACTCGCCCTTGGCCTTGAGCGTCGCCGTCAGCTCCTCGCCCTCGTGCAGCCGCAAGCGAACTTCCTTGAGGTTGAGGACGATGTCGGTCACGTCCTCTTTGACCCCGGGGATGGTCGAGAATTCGTGCAGCACGCCCTTGATCCGCACCGCGGTGATGGCGAAGCCCGGCAACGAGGAGAGCAGGATGCGGCGCATTGCGTTGCCGATCGTGATCCCATAGCCGCGCTCGAGCGGTTCGGCAAAGAAGCGCCCATACACCGGGGTCAGCTCCTTTTCGTCAAACTCGACCGTCTTGGGTTTGATCAGTTCACGCCAGTCGTTATGCATAGTGGTTTATCTTAACCGCCAAAAATTTGGATTCGCTGTGCAATAATTTTCACCTGCGCGGCAACTTCGCCGCGCTAAGCCTGCGCTGCCCGCGCCGCGGCTACCGCGAGTAATGTTCGACGATCAGCTTTTCGCTGATCGGCATCGTCAGATCGGCGCGCGCCGGCAGCGCCTTGAGCGAGCCGCGGAACTGCTCGCGCTCGAGCGTCATCCACGGCGGCACGCCGCGCCGCTGCGCCAGCTCGATCGCTTCAACTACGACCTTTTTCTGCCGGCTCTTTTCCGCGATGCTGACCACCTCGTTGACGTTCACCAGATGCGACGGGATGGTGATCGCGCGGCCATTGATCGCGATGTGTCCGTGACGCACCAGTTGGCGCGCCTGCGCCAGCGAGCTGGCGAAGCCCAGCCGGTAAACCACGTTGTCGAGCCGCCGCTCGAGCAGCACCAGCAGATTCTCGCCGGTGATACCGGGCATGCGCTCGGCGTTCGCGAAGTAGCCGGCGAATTGCTTTTCGAGCAGCCCGTAGATGCGCCGCACCTTCTGCTTTTCGCGCAACCGGATGGCAAATTCCGAGAAGCGCGTGCGCGCCTGACCGTGCGCGCCCGGTGGATAGTTGCGCCGCTCGATCGCGCACTTGTCCGAGTAACAGCGTTCGCCCTTGAGGAAGAGCTTGAGCCCTTCGCGCCGGCACATCCGGCAGACCGGACCGAGATTTCTCGCCACCTTGCTCCCGACTCCTTATCCTAATCAGACCCGAGCCCGCTCAGACCCGGCGTTTCTTGGGCGGCCGGCAGCCGTTATGCGGGATCGGCG
>JBOHWF010000302.1:0-7215 GCA_050736455.1 Binataceae bacterium (SeqCode)
ATACCAGGGTCATCCCTTGATGGTGCGCCATGTAAGCGCGCACGATCGCAACGTTCTCGCCCTCGGGAAGGCGTGACGGAGTGTAGTCCAGCGCTTCATACCAGCCGAATCGGCCGAGACCGCGGGCGGCACGGAGCCGCGAGAAATTCTGCGCCGCGGCTTCCGGATCCACCATCGCCGCCAGCGCCGTCGCGTAGGGAGCGATGACGGCGTTCTCTCGCAGCCCACGCTTCAGCCCCAGACCGGGCACGCCGAAGTTCGAATACTGATAGGTGAGCTCGAGATCTCTCGCGTTGTAGGCGGATTCTGAAACCCCCCACGGCACACCAAGCTGGGCGCCATATTTCATCTGGCGCCGCACCACAAGGCGGTTGGTTTGCTCTAGCAGGCTCCCCGCCGGTGCGCGCATCACCAATGACGGCATCAGGTACTCGAACATCGATCCCGACCATGAGATCAACGCCGAACCGCGATCGACCGGCGTCAGGCCACGCCCGAGGCGAAACCAGTGCCGGGCCGGCACGTCACCCTTGGCAATCGCGACAAAGCTCGCAAGGCGCGCCTCAGAGGCGAGCAGGTCGTAACAATTCGAGTCAAGACTGCCATCGGCGACGCGGTATCCGATCGCAAACAGGTGACGCGTGGGATCGAAAAGAAAGTCGAATTTCATAGCATCGAACATCCTGCCCGCGATGCTGGCGAGTGCCGTCAGCCTTCGTTCGAGCGCTCGGGCCGCATCGGCCGAGCGTGCGAGGGCGTCAGCGATCATGTCAATTTGCGCAATCGGGCCGCCAGCTGCCCCGGTCGTCGTCCCGAGTTCACTCTTGCGGCGTGCAAGGATGCTGATCGCCTCCATGCAGCGGTCAGGCAGATCGCCCAAGCTCGGTATCGGGTCGAATAGAGTGCCGAATACGTTGTCTTGAGGAGTTCCGCCCGCTCCTGTCGTCGCTGGCGCGATCGCGGCGCCGACAGTGATGAGACTCGTCCAAGGCATAAGCAGCTCGATCTCGCGCCGATGACTGTCAATGGAAGCGCGTATGGCGTCCGCCCAAGTGAGCAACTCCGCGCCGGCACCGTCGCCGCGTTCAGCAGTGAGCGTTTGCGCGATGTCGATGACGGAGTCGGCCTGGAGTCCAAGTTTTGCCAACTGCGCGATTAGGACCGCTGGAGTTTGCGGATCCGACCGTAGCAACGCGGAGAGCGCATCGAGCGCCTCGTCCAACTGCTTGGGAGTTACAGTGTATGTGCGCAGGTCCCCGGCGAGCGCCGGCAGTGATTCGCGAGTAAGCGCGACCGCGTCTTCAATCCCGGACCGCCATGACGAATTCGTGAGCGGACGGTTTATGATCTCGCGGCACGCGTTTCCGAACGCAATCAGATGTCCGGCGAGATTCCCGCTGTCCACTGAAGAGACGTACTTCGGGTCCAGCGGACGCAGATCGCGCGTTTCGTACCAATTGTAGAAGTGCCCGCGAAACCGTTCGAGCCGGTTCATCGTCTCGAGTGTCGCTTCCATCCGGTCGACGGTCTCGTGCGTACAGATCCAGCCGAAATCGTGCGCTGCTATCGCCGACAGCATGTACAGCCCGAGATTGGTGGGGGACGTTCGATGAGCCACCACGGGCTTCGGGTCCTCTTGGAAGTTGTCGGGCGGAAGCAGGTGATCTTCTGCCGTCACAAACGTTTCGAAAAATCGCCACGTGCGGCGTGCGATCAGTCTGAGCGCAAGCGCGTCGGCGAGGGGGAGCGGTTTGGCCCCGGTCAATGGTGGCGGAAGACTCGCCCAACGCGCGACGGCTGGAGAAAGCATCCATAGGATTACGAACGGAGCTGCGATGAAACCGACACAATGTCCTGCGAACCCGACCAAGACTGCGGCCGCGGCGCCGAGCGCGATACCGCCGGCCATCCTCCAATAGAACCCCCGAAGATCGAGCTGAGTCGTCAACTTAGCCTGCGCCGCAGTCACCCACTCGAGCATCCGCCGATGACTCACAAACAAACGCCAGAGCGTTCGTGAGATCGCGTCGGTCATCAGCCACGCCTGATGCGCAAGCAGAGTGACGAGCATCACGATCTGCGAAACGGCAACGGCGAGATCCGCGCCAACCGCGCGCGCATGACTGCGCTTGGAAATACCGAGACGTCGCGGCACGAGCTCCGCGAGGAATGGCAGCATCGCCGGCAGCGCAAGCGTCGCGAGAACGAACCCCGTCCAGACCGCGGCGGCCGTGGGCGCGAGAACCCATCCTGCCACCAAGGCGAGGAAGGCGGCCGGCGCTGACAGCGTTCGGCGCAAGTTGTCGATCATTTTCCAGCGGCCGATCAAGGGAATCGCTGCCTGATGGCGGGGCATTGCGGCAGCGCCGCCGTCGGAACTTGAGCCACGTCCGCGCCCGAAAATCCACGGAAGCAATTGCCAATCGCCACGCGCCCATCGATGCTGCCGCGCCGCGGCGACGTCATAGCGTGACGGAAACTCCTCGACGACCTCGACGTCGGACACCAGTCCGGCGCGCGCGAAGATACCTTCCAGCAGGTCGTGACTCAAGAGCGTGTTCTCAGCGACGCGGGCACTCAGCGCGGCCTCGAAGATATCGATATCGTAGATTCCCTTCCCGCTGTAGGAACCCTCACCGAATAAATCCTGGTACACGTCGGAGACTGCGAACGCGTACGGATCGATGCCACTCGCGCTGGAGAAGATGCGCTGAAAGACCGACCCTTCGCGGCCCGTCGGCAGCGACGGCGTCACGCGGGGCTGAAGCACTCCGTAACCCTCGATCACGCGACCGCAATCGGCGTCGAACCGTGGACCGTTGAGGGGGTGGGCCATCTTGCCGACCAATCGCTTGGCGGCTCCGCGCGGCAGCCGGGTATCGGCGTCGAGCGTGATCACGTAGCGGACCCCGGCCGGGACGAGAGAAGCCGGTCCGCTGTTTGCAAGGAAGGTCGTGTCGGTCGCGCCGCGGAGCAAGCGATTCAATTCGTGAAGTTTTCCGCGCTTGCGTTCCCAACCCATCCATGCGTCCTGTGCCTCGTTCCAGGTTCGCCGACGATGGAGCAGGAGAAATCTCGCGCCATCCGGTGCTCGTCCGTGTTGCTGGTTCAAGCGGGCGATCGCGGCGGTGGCCGCGCCAAGCAGTTCGTCGTCACCCGGAGCACTTTCAGTCGCCGAATCGACCCAGTCCGAGAGCAGAGCGAAACGAAGGTCGCCGTCCTGGCTCGCCAGATAATGAACCTCCAGGCGCTCGACTTGCTCTTCGAGTTCCGCTCTTGTCGTCAGAAGAGTGGGCACCGCGACAATCGTACGCAGCCCGGCCGGCACTCCCTCGTTAAGCTCCAGCCCAGGCAGGGTCGCCGGGCGGATACCGATCGTGACGGCGCGGTTCACTAGCGACACGGCCGCGTCGATTACCGGGATCACGGCCAGCATCGCGAGAACGAAGCGACTCCATCCGCTGACGCCAGACTCGACGAGCGTGAGCAACGGCAGCGCGAGAATGATCGCACTGACGGCAGCGATCGTGCCGAGATAACCTGGGATTCCGGCCGCGGCGTTGGCGCGAACAATCCAGTCGCGCAAAGGAGCGCGAAACCCGAGATCTTTCTCGAGCGAACGACGCCCGCTCGAGATGAGGTAATAGCCGGGATCTTGCTCGCGGCGAACAGTTGTACCGTCGCGATTCGGACCCTCAGGGGCCGCGCGCTTAGCGGCCGCGATCGAGAGTCGGGTGACTTTGATCTCGGTATGGCTCGAGCCTCGTGCGAGTTCTTCTATCGCGTGCCGATAGCGATCGCGGGTCGGGAAATCCATCGCAGCGAAGTTGCTGTTCGCTCGCAGTACCGCATCAACGTGACTCACGCTCTCGAAGAACTCGTTCCAATCGACGGCGGACATGAAGCGCATGCTCGTGATCACGTTGCGCACAGTCACGTTCATCGCGCCTTGCGCTTGATGCTCGGCGCGGACGATCTCGTCGGCCGTCGTTCCTTGGGCCAGCAGCCGTCGATCGAGCCAGAGCAGCGCCGGCGTCACCTTGGGATCCTGATCGCGCAAGCGCTGAACCAGCTGGACCGCGAAGGCCCTCGGTAGAGGCGTTTGCTCGAAGGCTTTAAGAGCCGTTTCCGCAGGCTCTGCTTCGCGTCCGCCGACTCCCAACAGCCGATTGGCCAAAACGTCAGCCTCGCGTCGCGCCGCGCGGCTGCTCGCGATGCTCTCGGCCGAGCGCCGCAAGTTTTCCACCAAAACGATTCTGAGTGTAATCGCAACCGCCCAGAGCTCACCGATCGTCAGCGGCTGCACGCGCTGGTAGGCCTGCACGAATTTGCCGAGCATTTGCGGGTCGAACCGGCTGTCGGTGTGCGCGACAAAGGCCCAGGCCATGCCGAATACGCGCGGGTAGCCCTCGAGTGGGCCGTCGGTAAGCTTCGGCAGTTGACGGTAGTAGCCGCGCGGGAGGTCGTCGCGGATCTCGCGAATCTGTTCCTCGACTACATGGAAGTTGTCGACCAACCACTCGGCCGCAGGCGTGATGGCACGTTCTTCCCGAATTGCGACGGCAATGGCGCGATACGCATCCAATAGGACCTGCCCATTCTCCCGCAACCGTTTCGATAACCGCCGTCCGGTGCTCGGCCTCGTAGTGATCGGCTGCGCGGCGGCGAGGCTCTCAGCATGCTGCTCAAGGCGTTCGATGCCGAACAGTTCCGCGCGAATCGGCTCTTCGGCGTCCGCGGCAAAAACAGCGGATCGAGCCTTCAGAGCCCGAAAAAAGACAAGATTCACCAGAGCCTCCCAGTCCCGCAGACGCCTAAAGGGGAGCACAGACTGCCTCCCTGAATAGTTCACGGAAAATAATTGTCGACGCCTTTCCGCGAGGAAAGCTGATATTGCCACTCCGCTCTCTCACTGCGACCGCATTGAGAGTTCCATTCTGAAGCTAAATACTAAACTCAATGATTCATCAGACGAAGGTCAACGTTCGTCGAGTCATGGGATCTCGAACGGTACGTCGGGACTTGTGCGTGCAGTCCGCCTAGCTTGCCGGATTCGGGCCTCTTCTCGACCGTTACCTCGAGCACGCCGTGCTTGTAGCTAGCTTGGATCTTGTCGTGGCCGGCGTCGTTGGGCAGCTCCGTTTCGGATACGCGTATTAGGAACGCTAAGCTTGGCCGAGATCTTCTCAGAACAGCCAAAGTTGAGCCAAAGTCGACCGCAATCTGTGCGCGGAGAATTTGACAGCCAAAGTTAGCTGAGTTAGAAATCGCAGCTACCGTTGGGGAGAATTGTGGTACCGAGGGGTGGTCTTTGAACCCGCGCGTGATATTCCACAATGGATTTTGGGTGTTAGGTGCCATATTCGGGCAAGGTCTAAGAAGTGGCGCCTATAAAATCCAATAGCATGAAGAAAGTGCGAGGAGCGGGCCTGGTGTACCAGCCGACTTATCTCGACAAGGGCAGTGGCGAACGCAAGAAGGCCTCGACCTGGTGGATCCAGTACTCGGTTGAGGGCACACGCTTTAGAGAATCATCTAATTCCTGCGTCAAGCAAGAAGCTGAACAGCTGCTCCGGTCAGGGTTAGAAGCTGCAGGTCGGGGAGAGCCGGTCGGCGCGACATCATCTCGAAAGATAACCTTCGAACAGTTGGCACAGATTCTTCTGGATGATTATCAAGCAAAAGGACGACGCAGTATCGGTCGCGTGCAACACGCGGTCGCACATCTGCGACGATTTTTTGGCGAAATTAGGGTTAGTCAGATTGACCGCGATTTGATCGGCCGTTACGCGGTCCTGCGTCAGAAGCAAATGGCCGCAGCCGCCACGATCAACCGGGAACTCGCAGCCTTGAGGCGCGCCCTTAACCTTGCGCAATCCGAAGGAAAAGTGACATCGCTGCTGAAGATCTCGATGCTGCCAGAGCAATGTCGATCTCGAGGCTGCATCGAAGATCACGAGTACCGAATAATACTGGACAACCTTCCAGAACATTTGAGACCGGCCATCCAAACCGCATATATCACTGGATGGCGGATCAATTCAGAGATCCTTACCCTGCGAAAACGGGCCGTCGATCTAGCGTCCGGTTGCCTGCGGCTCACGCCCGTCGAGATGGGCGAGCAAGACCGCCGAGAGTTTCCACTGACACCTGAATTGCGTGAAGTTCTTGTTCAAGAGTTGGAGAAAACCAGACAGTTAGAGGTGCTTAGAGGCGAAGAAGTGCCATGGCTCTTCCATCGAACCGGCCGGCCAATCAAAAGCTTCCGCAAGGCATGGGCAGTTGGGTGTCAGCGAGCCGGCGTGCACGGCAAGGTTCCAGATGATCTCCGGCGTACCGCAGTTCGTAATCTTGAATATGCCGGCGTCCCGCGTTCAATCGCCATGACAATGGTCGGGCATCGTTCGGATTCCATTTACCGGAGCATCGCGCCGGTTGATAGCGCGACATTGAAGGACGTCGCGCTCAAAATCGCTGCTTTTCATCGAAAGTTCTGATCATTGCGAAGGGCTCCAGCTCGGCTGTCGCGTCGGAGCGAAAATGCGCCGACGGTTCCTGAGAGCCTTCGAGCTGACAACGATCAGCGTTCTTGCGCTCGGTTCGTTAGATATCTATATATAGAGTATGGCATCCAGATCTGTAGCCGCGAGAGCGAACTCGGAATCGCCAATCATCGCGCCGCACGACCGGCGTCGTGAGCCTGAGGTTCGCAAGAAGATGTCCGGCCCGGCAATGCGGACCTTTCTCAATATTGCCAAAAAATGGAACTTGACGGTTCGCGAACAGTCCGGGCTGTTAGGCTGGCCGGCCGCTTCGACCTATCACAAGTACAAGGCCGGACACGTTGGCACGCTCACTTTCGATACTCTGACCAGAATCTCGCTGGTCCTCGGAATCTACAAAGATCTGCACGTTCTTTACCCCGATCCGGAGCTTGCCAACAGATGGATAAAGCTTCCAAACGCCAATCCTCTTTTTAGCGGCAAGACCGCCGTGGAATTTGTGATGGATAGCGGTCTTGATGGGCTGTACAAAGTTCGCCGCCTCTTGGATGCGCGGCGGGGCGGATAGCCTTCCTCATGGCCGGACCGTCAATCCCACCAGTCGCCCATATACGTCGCGTGAACACTCATCGGCTGATACCGAGTCGATATCCGGCGGTAGGCATTCTGGACGAAGTTGCTTCGCCTGAAGACCTCGAATTCGTATGGGAAC
>JBOHWF010000303.1:0-1772 GCA_050736455.1 Binataceae bacterium (SeqCode)
TTCCAGGACCGAACGGGACGATGCTCCTTGGCACGGGACTCGGCTCGCCCACCGTCGTGCATTTCAACCCGCAGGGTACATTCCACGGAATACCGGCCGACGCAACCCTGCTGCATGAACTGCTGCATGCCTACCGCAAATCGCGGGGGCGCTGGGCACAGCTCGCTATGGCGCCGTTCGTCGCTTCCGGTACGACGAACGACTTCGAGAATTGGGAAGAATTCTTTTCGGTAGTCGCCGAGAGCATCTATAGGGCCGAGGGCGGGGCCCTCAGCGTGCGGATGACCCATCAGCTCTGGTTCTGGTTCGCCACGGCCGTCAAGCCGTCGGGTCCAACGGGCACGGCCTGGGGCGGGAACCCGCAAACGGACAGCCAGCGCTTCGCCGGCAAGTTCGCTCCCGCGATCGGTAGGATTCTCGACCAGGAGCCCGAAATCTACCGGATCATACGCACGTCAACGGCCTGGTTCAACCCGGTGCGCGACCGCGAGGACGCCCTGTTCAGTTCAAGGACGTGAATCGCGGAGATCGACGGGCTCTTGGATTGAAATTGAAGAAGTGGGAAGAAATGTGGTGGGCGCCCCGGTGCCATGGATAGGTCGGCGAAAGGCAAGGCTCTCGCGGATCGGCGAAAGCGGCAGGCAACGCCTCGATTGACGAGGCAAGCGATCTCGATGGACTCCAAACGACCCCTAAACCCGCTTATTCTCGCCCGACCAGCAAAATCTTCAGGGTTCCATTCGGAGTGAAATCGGCGGCGTGCATTTCGAAAGCCGTCGGGGAAATCCGCTTTAGGTTGTCGAGACAAAAACTCACGACCCGGTCGGGTTTTCCCTTGTCGACGACGAGACGGAAATCCTTGATCGGGACTGAGGCCGCTCCAGCGGCGAGGTCGTATGCGATCCGCCATTCCCTAATATTCGCCATATTGGCCGCCGGAAATAGCCTGAGCGTTGGACCCTGCGGTTTTGGAACGGCGTCGTCGCGCGGTACGTCGATAGGAGGAATCAATGTCTTCGCGGGCTGCGATCCCGGCGGATCACGCGCGAGCGCGCCTTGCGTTGGTACCGCGTCGCCGAGCGGCTTTACCTTGTCCGCCAGGAACGACGATACGATTTTATCCACGCCCGCATAAAACCCCTTGTCGATGCAATATACGGCTCGCCGCTTCTCGACTTCCGGAGCCAGATCCTGTTCGGAACGAAGCGGCTCGCGCAGCACGCTGTCTTGGCTAACGCCGACGCTCGTGCGTTGGCGCAGTTCGACTTCCGTGGTCTTGCCGGGCGCGAAGACCAATTTCCACCGCGCAGTCGTTTTGACCGACCAAGCCGGAAAATACAGCGGATTGCCGGCCTGATCCGTCCCGAATTGCGCGATGAGACCAGCGGTGGCGAGCTGCTCGCGCGCGTCCGGCGGCAATGCCGCAAGCTGGTTTTGAAACGTTCCAACCGGGAGCAGCGGTAGCCGGTACTGGCGCAAAACCGCGCTCACATCCTTGCCGTTCGAAATCGCCGCTTGGCTGAACGAAAATGCCGCTGGCTTTCGATCAACGGTCGCGCGCAATCCGATGAAGTTGACGGAATCCTGGGCCGGAATCGACCAATTGACATCGGGATCGGAGAAGTCGAGGTCCGGCAGAGGCAAAGTGAAGACCATCGAAACAGGTTCCGTTCCGCTGTTCGAAATTCGATATTTGATTTGGATGGTTTCTGGGTTAATCGTTACTTGCTCCGTATCTAGCACGAGAGGAGCGGACTCGATCCATCTAGGAA
>JBOHWF010000304.1:0-1936 GCA_050736455.1 Binataceae bacterium (SeqCode)
TTGCTCACTACGCTCAGAATGACAAAGCGGGCGGGCGTTATTGAATGACAAACCGGGCGTTCCGCGCTGTGTCAGATATTTGTGAGACACGACGCAAATCAAACACGTCCACGTCGAGTTCGACGCCTGAGGCGGCGCGGGAAGCTAGATGAAGGCGAGGCCGCCGTCGCAGTTGATGGTCTGACCCGTGATGAAGCCGGCGTCGTCCGAGGCGAGGAAGGCGGCGACTCCCACCAAGTCGCTCGGTGCCTCGTGGCGCTTGAGGCACTGGGCTTTGAGCATCGCTTCCTTCTGTTCGGGCGTGACGGTGCCGCGCGGAATCTCGGTGTAAACCGGCCCCGGCGTGATCGCGTTGACGCGGATGCCGAACTCACCGAGTTCACGCGCCATCGCGCGGGTCAGGCCGAGCACCCCGGCCTTCGACGCCATGTAATGCGCATAACCCGGCCGCGCCAGCATGTAGGCGGCCGACGAGATGTTGACGATCGCGCCGCTACGCTGCTCGCGCATCGGTGCGCTGGAGGCCTTGGCCGCGAGCCACACGCCCTTGAGGTTCACCGCCATCAGGCCGTCCCACTCGGCGACCGTCATCTCCCAGAACGGCTTCATCTGGATGGTCGAAAAGATCGCCGCGTTGTTGATCAGGATATCGACGTGGCCGAACGCCTTGAGCGCCGCGTCGACCAGCTGCTGACACGAGCTCTCGCTCGAGACATCGGTAGTACAAAAGATCGCGTCGGCGCCGATGTCGGTCAGTTCGGCGAGCACGCTGCGGCCCTTGTCCGCGTTGATGTCGGCCATCACGACGTTGCAGCCCTCGTCACGGAACCGGCGGGCGTAGGCCCGCCCGATCCCCTGAGCCGCGCCGGTGACAATCACGGTTTTGCCCGCCAGGCCGTTTAGAGGCATATGTAAACTTCCTTGGTTGCGCCGATGTATAGCGTGGAATCCCAGCTGTTCAAAGTATACGTCTAGCCAGCGATCGCGGATCGCGCAGGGCCCAGCGCCCGGCTTCGACCTGATGGAAGAAGTCGGCGACCATCGAGTTGAACAGTCCCGGCTCCTCGAGGTTGAGCGCGTGGCCGGTGCGCGGCAAGATGACCAGTCCCGCGCTGGGAATGGTGCGCTTCATCAGGAGCGAGGCCTCGAGACAGGGATCGTCTTCGTCGCCAGCCATCACCAGCGTCGGGACGGTCAGCTGTTGCATCGGCTGGATCAGATCGAAGAGCGACGGCCGGCGCTTCTGCACCCCGCGCAGCGTCAGCGCCGCGCCGCGCGCCGAATGCTCCTCGAGCATCCGGCGAAATTCCTCCCATCCGCGCGGGTCCTTGTTTTGCAACTGCACGCGGGTTGGGCCGAGCGCGTAGCTGGCTGCGGCTTCGGCCAGGCTCAGCGTCTCGAAACGTTGGGCGGCCGCCTCCGCTTCGAGCTGAAACTGCTCGCGACGGGCCGGGTCAGCCCCATAGCCGCATCCGCCGATCACCAGTGAGATCGCGCGCTGTGGGTAGTTCAGCCCAAAGTGCAGCGTCGCGAAGCCGCCCATCGAGATGCCGACGATGTGCGCGCGCTCGATCCCGAGCCCGTCGAGCAGCGCACGGAGGTCGTCGCGCGCGCGAGCCTGCGAATAGCCGTCGGGCTCGTCGGGTACCTCGGAGGGCGGATAGCCGCGCGCGTTGTAGGCGACGCAGCGGTAGCGTCGCGCGAAGTGGCGCATCTGCGCCTCGTAGCTGCGATAGTCGCCGGCGAACTCGTGCACGAAGATCAGGGCGGCGCCGCGACCGGCCTCTTCGTAGTAGAGGCGAACTTGATCGTCAGTGGTGATGTAGGGCATGGCTATGGCGGGTTGGGGCTCACCCGGGCGTTTTCTCAGTCTGAACGCAGCTCGCAGACTCGTATTGTGACCGCGCCTCGCGGACTCGGCCGCCCCCTGTGCTCG
>JBOHWF010000305.1:0-3821 GCA_050736455.1 Binataceae bacterium (SeqCode)
GTGCCGCGCTGCGGCCGCCGCGCACCCGGCGACCGCCCGCCAACGGCGGAGGCGCACGATGAGCGCGAGCGCGCCCGCGACGGCGACGCCGCTGGCGGAGGTCGTGCGGCGCGAAGTCGATCGGACAATTCAACGCAGCATCAAGGGGCTCGAGTTTCTCAACTCGAGCGAGCTACCGGTCGGCCTGACCCCGAAAGACGTCATCCATCGGCGAGGCACCCTCGAACTGCATCACTACCGGCCGCTCGCTGACGAGGTCTATCGTGTGCCGCTGGTGATGGTGATGTCGCTGGTCAGCCGCTCCTACATCTTCGATCTTGCGCCCGGCCAGAGCCTCATCGAGTTTCTGTTACAGCACGGGTACGACGTCTACTCGATCGACTGGGGCGTGCCGCGGCCCGAGGACAAGCGGCTGCGGCTCGAAGACTACTGCCTCGACTTCATCCCGGATTGCGTGCAGCGGATCATTCGCGACAGCGGCGAGCCCGACGTCTCGATGATCGGCTACTGCATGGGCGGGATGCTCGCGCTGATCTACGCCGCGCTGCACGCCGACGGCCCGCTCAAGAATCTGGTGTGCGCAGCGACCCCGGTCAATTACGACGGCATGGGGCTGTTTCGCACCTGGAGCGACCGGCGCTACTTCGATGTCGATAAGCTGGTCGACACGTTGGGTAACGTGCCCGGCGAGTTCATCTACAATTCGTTCCAGATGCTCCGGCCGGTGCAGCGGATCGCCGGCCAGATCAAGCTATGGGACAACATGTGGAACGATGAGTATGTCAAATCCTACCGGTTGATCGATCGCTGGGGCGCTGATCAAATTCCCTTCCCGGGCGAGTGCTTCCGCCAGACCACCAAGGAGCTGTCGTGGGACAACAAGCTCTACAAGAACGAGCTTACCCTCAACGGCCAGCGGGTCGATCTGCGCAACGTCCGCGTGCCGTGCCTCGCGATCATGGCGCAGCATGACGATATCGCGCCCTACGAAGCAACCCGCGTATTAACAGAATCGATCGGCAGCGCGGACAAGCAGGACCTGCTGTTGAAGGGCGGCCACGTCAGCCTGATGGCCGGACGCAACGCCAGCGGCCGGTTGTGGCCGGCGCTCGATCGATGGCTCGCGGAGCGCTCACTATGACACCGAAGGAGCCGGCGGAAGTTTCGCGCGAGTACCCGCGCACGGTCAGCTTGAAAGACGGTGCGATCATCCTGCGCTATCTTGCCGCGAGCGATCGCGAAGCGGCGCTGACCTTCGCCCGCGCCCTGCCCGCGCACGATCTGCTGTTCCTGCGTCGCGACATCACCCGGCCCGAGGTCATCGATCTATGGCTCGACGGGATTAAGCGCGGGCGCGTCATCAGCGTCGTCGCGGAGCGTGAGGGCGCGGTGCAGGGTTACGCGACGGTGGACCGCGGCGAGCTCTCCTGGTCGCCGCACGTGGCCGAGTTGCGGGTGCTGGTAGGCGCGACGATGCGTGGGAAGGGACTCGGGCAAATCCTCACGCAGGAAGCCTTTGCGCTCGCTCTCGGCCTCGGGATCGAGAAGATCATCGCGCAGATGACGGTGGATCAGCAGGGCGCGCGCGCAGTCTTTGAGGGCATGGGGTTTCGGCCCGAGGCGCTGCTGCGCGATCACGTCAAGGATCGCGACGGCCGCAAATATGACCTGTTGATCCTGTCCCACGACGTGGCGAAGTTCCAGGCCCAGATGGAGGCCTACGGCATCACCCGCGCCTTCGACAAATAGGCCGCCACGTGAGATACAAGGCGCTCGCAGTCGATTTGGACGGCACCCTGCTGCACTCCGACGAGCGGGTCACGCCCCGCAGTATCGCGGCGCTCAAGGCGGCCGAGGCCGCGGGCCTGCGTGTAATTATCGCGACCGCCCGCTGGTATCAGCTCGCCGAACGCGTCGCCCGTGAAATCGCGACGCACGAACCGCTGATCGCGTGCGCCGGCGCGCAGGTGCGGCGGCCGGACAGCGATCGCGATCTGCTCGATCTGCGGATGCCCGCGGAGTTCGCGCAGGAGCTCTACGCGATTTTGGATACGCGCCGCTGCGTCGCCTGTATCGCGCTGGACCAGGACGTGCTCCTAAAGATGGAGGGCAAGCCCGACCCGGCGCTGTTTCCGCCAGAGGCGCTCGTCGTGGGGCGGCTGGAAGGTGCGACCCGCGTCGCGCCGCGGATCGCGCTGATTCAAGGCACTGAGGCCGCAGCAGAAGTGATCGCGCAACTGCGCGATCGGTGGCAGGATCGCGTGCGCTTCGTCGAGTCTTTTTCGAGCCGCCGCAAGAGCATGCTCACGCTGACCGCGGCGGGCGCCGACAAGGGCGCGGCGCTTGCGCTGGCCGCGGCCGAGATGGGGATTTCCGCGGCGGAGGTGCTCGCCTTCGGCGACGCCGAAGCCGACCTCGAGATGTTTCGCGTCGCCGGCGGCTCGGTCGCGATGGGTCAAGCGAGCGACAACGTGAAGGCGCACGCCACCGCGGTCACGCTCAGCAACGACGACGACGGCGTCGCCGTCGCGATCGAACGGCTGCTCGCAACCGGCGACCTGCCCGCCGTTCTCGGCAGGTCGGAGCCAAACAGTTAGCTGACTCCTTCCCACGAACGCGCAAGCGTCCGTTCAGGCCCCTCTCCCTTGTCCAAGGGAGAGGGATCAAGGGTGAGGGTCAGTCAGTGTGCCTCACTCGCGCTAAGCCAATCCACTATCTTCTTGTGAATTCCGATCGGATCGGGCGCAGCGAAGCTGTGACCCGCGTTCGGAACCATCACGACTTCAGCCTGCGGGATACGCGCCTGCATCAGCGCAACGTTCTCAGGCAGGGTCAGTACGTCCTTGTCCCCGTGTACGATCAGCACCGGGCACTTGATCTGTCCGAGGCGGTCGGAGGCGTCAAAATCCGTCACGCCCGCGCGCGTGCGTTCGAGCGTCACGCGCGGAGTCGGCTCGCCCATCTTCAGGCCGGCGGCCATGAAACTCCGTAACTCCGGATGGGCTGCGATGAAATCCTCGGGAAACATCAGCGGCATGATCAGGTCGAGCGCCGGATCGAGGTTTTCCGCGGTCAAAAGATCGATACCCGCGATCAGCCTGTCGATCAGCTCGTCGGGCGGCCGCGCCGCATTCGGACCGCCCGGGGTGGTACAGCCGAGCACCACCCGTTCGACCTGCTCGGGATGACGCAGCGTCAGTTCCTGGGCGATCATCCCGCCCATCGAGATGCCGAAGACCTTCGCCCGCGCGATGTCGAGCGCTTTTAGCAGGTTGCTCGCGTCCTCGGCCATTTGCGCAATGGTGTAGCCGTCGGCGGGCTGGTCGGATTTGCCGGTGCCGCGATTATCGAAGTAGATGCATTTGAAGCCGGGCAGCAGCGGCAGGATCGGCAGCCAGGCTGCGCCCGGCGCGCCGAAACCCATGATCAGGAGCAGCGGTTCGCCTTCGCCATAGGTTTCATAGTTGATTTCGATCGCACCGGCTTGAATTCTCGGCATTCTCTAAAACTTCCTTTTTTGCTGAATCTGAAAAATCAGGCCGCGGTCTCGCGGGCCGTTTGGGTATCGATCATCGTCGCGGGCGCCGCCGCGGGCCGCGCCGCGCGCTGCTCGCGATGAATCTCATCGCGCATCCGCTCCATGGTTCGCTGGAGCGTGTGAGTCGCGTCGGCGACGGTCGTTCCCGGCGCGAAACGGATCGGCTGGCCGATGCGCGCCAGCGCCGGCCCCGGCGTTATCTCCTTGGTGCCCTTGGGCCGCATCGCCCGCAGCCCTTCCATCCAGATCGGCACGACCGGGACATTTTTCGCCAGTGCCAGAA
>JBOHWF010000306.1:0-18886 GCA_050736455.1 Binataceae bacterium (SeqCode)
TGGCGATCCTCAACAACGCCGGGGTCGATTACGAGAGCGTCGAGCCGCGCGCGGCGATGGTGCACGCGAACGCGAATACGCTGCTCGCGGTTTTGATCGAGACGCGCGAGGCGGTCGCGAACGCCGAAGCGATCCTTATCCCGGGGATCGATCTCGCCCTGGTGGGTCATCAGGATTTGGCGCAGAGTTTCGGCGTGCCCGGCGAGTTCGGTCATCCGCAGGTGCGCGAGGCGACAGCCCGCGTCAGCGCGCTGTGCAAGGCGCGTGGGATCGCTACCGCCGGCGCGATCAATCATCCGGAGAACGTCAAAGCCGTAGTCGAGAGTGGCGCGCAATTCTTGCTCTATGGCACCGACCTAATCCTGATCCGGCGCGAGGCCGAGCGCGCCGCGCAAGCGCTCGCGCCGTTTCGCAAAGATCGATCGTCCTGAGGCGCGCCCTCGCACCCGTAAAACCAGCGTCGATAATTGGAGGAACCAACATGGCCGGACTTCTGGATGGCAAAGTCGCATTGATCACGGGCGCCGGTTCGGGCATTGGCCGGGCGACGGCGAAGATCTTCGCGCGCGAAGGAGCGCGGCTGGTGCTCGCCGACATCGTCGCGGACGCCGTGCAGGAAACCGTCGCGACGATCAAGCAGGCGGCCGGAGATGCGCTCGGCCTTAAAGCGGACGTCGCGAAATGGAGCGACGTCGAGGCGCTGGTCACCAAGGCGGTCGAGACCTATGGGCGGCTCGATTGCGCCTTTAACAACGCCGGCATCGAAGGCGAAGCGGCGCTGACGCACAAATGCAGCGAGGAGAATTGGAATCGCGTCGTCGCGATCAATTTGACCGGCGTGTGGCTCTGCATGAAGGCGGAGATCGCACAGATGCTCAAGCAGGGCGCCGGCGGTGCGATCGTCAATACGTCGTCCGTCGCCGGCATCGCGGGCTCGGTCGGTGGTCCTGCCTACGTCGCCTCGAAGCACGGGGTCGCGGGTCTCGCTCGCGCCGCCGCGCTCGAATACGGCAAGCATAACATCCGGATCAACGCGGTCTGTCCGGGACCCATTCGCACGCCGATGCTCGGGCGGTTGGCGCAGCTCAACAAGGGCGGCGAGGCGGGCTTTGCGCGCTTGGAGCCGCTACGCCGACTCGGCGAGCCTGAAGAGATCGGCGAGGCGGTCGCCTGGCTCTGCTCCGATCGCGCGTCGTTCGTCACCGGCCTGCCGATGCCGGTGGACGGCGGCTACTTCGCGCAATAACACTAGTGGAGCGCGGTTGCCGCGCGGAACGAGCAGGCGAGTCTGCGAGCTGCGTCAAGATTCTTAGTCAGTGAAGAGCGAACGCGACTGAGACGCGACGCCGGCCCAGCGCATGTTACGAGAGTGGTTGGAGTAGACGTGGACTTCGAATTATCGGACAGCCAAAGAGAAATTCGCGAGGCGGTCGCCGCGCTGTGCAAGCGCTTCGGCAATGACTACTGGCGTTCATGCGACGAACGCAGCGCCTACCCGGACGAATTCGTCAAGGCGATGAGCGAGGCCGGATGGCTGGCGGCGCTCATCCCGGAAGAATTCGGCGGCGCCGGACTAGGGATGCTCGAGGCCTCGCTGATCCTCGAGGAAGTCAATTGCAGCGGTGGCAACGCAGTCGCCTGCCACGCGCAGATGTATACGATGGCGGCGATTCTCAAGCACGGGAGCGTCGCGCAGAAACAGCAATATCTGCCGCGCATCGCCTCGGGCGAACTGCGTCTGCAATCCTTCGGCGTCACCGAGCCCGACGCCGGATCCGAAACTCCCCGCATCAAAACTTTCGCCCGGCGCGACGGCGACAACTACGTCGTCAATGGCCAGAAGATTTTCACCTCGCGCTACCAGCATTCGGACATGCTCCTGCTGCTCACGCGTACGACGCCGTTTGACGAGGTAAAGAAGAAAACCGATGGCATGAGCCTGTTCCTGATCGACATCAAGGCGGCCGGCAGCGCGCTCAAAGCGGTGCCGATCGCGACTATGGTCAATCATGGCACCAACCAGCTTTTCATCGAGAACCTCGTGCTCCCACGCGAGGCGCTGGTCGGCGAAGAAGGGAAAGGGTTTTCCTGCCTGCTCAGTTCGTTAAACGCCGAACGCATCCTGGTCGCCAGCGAATCGGTCGGCGACGGCCGTTGGTTCGTCGACTACGCCACGCAATACGCAAATCAGCGCCGCGTGTTTGACCGCCCTATCGGCATGAACCAGGGCGTGCAATTCCCCATCGCCAAAGCGCATGTCGCAGTGGCGGCGGCGGACCTGATGCGACTCAATGCCGCGGCGAAATTCGACGCCGGAGCGCCGTGCGGCGCGGAAGCGAACATGGCCAAGTATCTTGCGACTGAAGCGGCGTGGGAAGCTGGCGAGGCGGCGATGAACACCCTCGGCGGCTACGGCTTTACCAAGGAATACCACGTCGAGCGGAAATGGCGGGAAGCGCGGCTCTATCGCACGGCGCCGATCGCGAACAATCTGGTACTAAGTTTCGTCGCGGAGCATCTCCTCGGCCTGCCACGATCATACTGAGAAATTAGCCGCGTGATGCTTTGGGTTTGCTCAGAGCTTTACCCCCTTTCAGCACATTGTCAGCGATGGTCTTGCCGGTCTTGTTAGGACCAGCAAAGACAAGAAACGCGTTGGATCCGATAGTTTGGCGTCTCGTCTTAGGAGACGCTGAATCGCCATCCCGACCGGAAAGTTGAGGAAGACCTCCAGCGCTTTGGTTTGCGCAAGCAACGCAATTGTTTTCCAAGGCACCTGCATGCCAAATGGGTCCAGGAAAACTACCCCGCGCCATTTTTTCCAATCGGTTCGCCCGTTTTCGATTAGGTCGCGGAGATAGTCGTTGCAGTCTTCTTCTCGAATGTAGATCTTCCTGCGGTCGCGATATTCAACTTCCACCGCACGCAGGAATTGAAGCCGCGAGGGATCGAGGTCGAGAAAAACATAGTGTGTGAAAGGCGGCTCTACATCTAGGGCCACTCTGGGTGAACCGTGTAAGATCTCTGCGACTTCGGTGTTGCCCCGAAATTCGCGTCCTAATTCCAGCAATGCGCCGCTCGCGTTTTCGGATCGGACCCGACGCACGAGCGAGCGGCCCGCACCGGCGAAGGCGTCTATATATATAAAGCCCTTCAGCCAAGACTGCCTGCTGAGAATTTTCGTGTATGCGGATAGATACTTCTCGAGGCGCTTGAGCTTCTCCCGAGCCCAAGGACCAACTTGAGGCAGTTCATCGGCCATTCAGCGCATCGCTACCGTGGCAACCGGAAGCTCGTCATAGGTCTGACCGTTCAGCGAACGGCCGTTTTGCTTTTTGTGTACGCCGCCCCACTGCTTGAAAAAGAAAGCGACACGCTGCTTCTGGCACTGCTTCAATATCGAAGTAACCCAAGCGGTTTGCATTGGTCGCGCACCAGGCCCGCTTTCGCCGCCAACAATTACCCAGTGAATTCCTGCTAGATTTAATTCGCCCAAGTCCTCAAGCAGCGGTTCGATTGAGAGAAAGCGCATTCGCGCGGGCGTCGCGCGTAAAGACGCGATTCGAGGCAGACCATATTCCCGGTCCTCAACACTGACGCCAAACCAAACCTGAGGAAGTTCGGCTAGCCAGTTGAGGTCTCCCGAGAGAAGGCCTCTCAAACGCGTGTGACGTTTTGTCAGCACTTGATACGTATGCCAGTCCGCACGCTCCATCACGCGACCCACGCGCGCGATGTAGCCGATTGGGATTTCATCATGAAATAAGTCGCTCATTGAGTTGACGAAGATTTTTCGCGGTGAGTGCCAACGCAAAGGCTCGTCAAGCTTTTCGGGAACCAAGCGAAGATCGAATCCCCGCTCAAACGGATGCCCGGAAACTCCGCGAAAGCGCTCGGCGAAAGTCTCGGCGTAGCAGTGCTTGCATCCGGGACTGATTTTCGTGCATCCGCGAATGGGATTCCAAGTCGCGTCGGTCCACTCGATTGCGCTTCGATCCGCCATTCAGCTCCTAGGGCGAATTAAAGGCGAAAGTCAACGAAAGGTCAAGCGCTCCTTTACGCGACGCCCAGCTCGGAGGCCCATTTGAGCATGTCGCGGGCGACCTTGAGATGGGCGGTATCGACCATCATGCCGTTGAAGGTCACGACCGAGGAGCCTTCGCTTTCGCACTTCTCGACCGCCGCAATCAGCTCCTTCCAGTGCGCAATTTCGTCTTTGGTCGGCGTGAAGACCTCGTTGACGATCGGGATGTGCGAGGGATGAATCAGCAGCATCCCCATGTGGCCGAAATTTTTCGTCAGAATCGCTTCTTTGCGCAGGCCGTCGAGGTCCTGGATGTCCCACCATCCGCGCCCGCCCATCGGATAGGGCACGTTGGCCGCGCGCGCGTCGAGCAGCACCTTCGAGATGTAGTAGAAGGCTTCGTGGCCCTCGGGCGTCCAATGAAATCCGATGGCCCGCGCGATATCGCCGTCCTTGCCGGTGAGGCCGCCCATATGGACGACGCGCGGCGAGGCGATCCCGACTTCGTAGGCCTGACGCATGCCCTGCGCGGTCTCGAGCACCGGATAGATCAGCACGGTGCCGAGCTCGATCCCGTGCTGGCGCTCGAGAAATTCGAGGATGGTATCGGTGCGCTTGACGTCTTCGGGGCCGGTGACCTTCGGCAGCATCACGCAGTAGAGTTCTTTGCAGACGATCGCATCGAGGTCGGCCCAGGTCAGTCCGGTTTCGAAATCGTTGACCCGCACCATCATGATCTGGCCGGCGCCGCCCAGCTCTTCGATCATCCTGCGCACGATCGGCCGCGCTTTGGGCTTGTCGGGCAACGCGACGGCGTCCTCGAGATCAAGGATCAGGGCGTCGGCGCCAAAACGCGGGGCCTTCTGGATGCGGTCTTCGCGGTTGCCGGGGACGAACAGGGCGGAACGGACGGGCTTCGCACGGCGCATGATGACTCTTTCTCCTGAGTGGCGGCGATTCGGCTACTAATTAGCATCTCGTGAGGCGATAGTGGGAGCGCAACTCACGCGATGTGGTGGGTCAATTTGCTTCTTCTCTAGTTGTCATTCCCGCGCGTCTGCTTTGTCGGGCGCGCGAGGAATCCCGGATTCCGGGACCCTTCGCGCGGCAGCCACGCGCGGGGGTGACACAAGCAAGGGTGTTGCTCATAAACGACGGTCAAGCACATGCATGAGGCCGCATCTAGACCGCGGGATGCTGCTGGGTGAGGCAATGGATCGCGCCGAGGCCCCAGACGAGATCGGTCGACGGGATCGTCACGACGCGGCGGCCGGAAAAGAGCCGCGCAAGAGTCGCCGCCGCGATCGCGTCCGCCGGACAATCGAACGACGGCATGATCACGCCCCGGTTGACGATATAAAAATTGGCGTATGAGGCGGGCAAGCGAATGCCGTCGTGATGGAGCGGGGGCGGCATCGGGAGGGTCTCGATCGCAAAGGGGCGTCCGGCAAGATCGCGCATCGCGCGCAGTCGCGCGAGGTTCTCGCGCAGCACGCCATAGTTCGCGTCGGCGGGGTCGTCTTCGACGACCGTGAGGATCGTGTCGGGCGCGGTAAAGCGCGCGAGGTCGTCGATATGTCCGTCGGTATCGTCGCCCGCGATGCCGTCGCCGAGCCAGAGAATCTGCTCGACGCCGATATAGAGGCGGAGGTAGTCCTCGATCTCCGAACGGCTCAAAGCCGGATTGCGGTTGCGATTGAGCAGGCAGGACTCGGTAGTCAGCAACGCGCCCGCGCCGTTGACCTCGATCGAACCACCCTCGAGCACGAGGCCCGGCGCGATCACCTCGAAGCCGTAATGCTCACCCAGGCGGCGCGGGACGGCGTCGTCGAGATCAAACGCGCCGTACTTCTCGCCCCACGAATTGAAGCGCCAGTCGAGCGCGATTTGCGGCGCATCGGCCGACGCTGCGCGATCGCGCCGGTTAACGAAGATCGGGCCATCATCGCGCACCCACGAATCGTTGGTCGCGATCGGTACGAGTCCGATGCGATCGCTTCGCACCGGCTGCGACGGCGATCGCGCGTCCTTAATCAGCTCGCGGATCTCGTCGAAGGCCGCATCCGGCTGGACCAGGATGCGCACCGGCTCGAAGCTCGCGATCGCCGCGGCGATCTGCGCAAAAACCGGCGGTATCAGCGCGAACTTGCCGGGCCAGGTATCGCGGTTGTGCGGCCAGACGAGGTAGGTCGCCGTGTGAGGCGCCCATTCCGGCGGCATCCGGTGGCCGGCGAGGCGCCGCCGATCGGCGGGCGGAATCGACGCCACGTCAGCTACGGAAGCGCCGCGTCAGATCGGCGTAGGCGTCGATCCGGCGATCGCGCAGGAAAGGCCAGTTGCGGCGCGTCTCCTCGATCTGATTCAAATCGCAGCGCACGATGAGGATTTCCTCGTCGGTGTGGCTGGCGCGGGCGAGCACTTCGCCGAATGGATCGCTGACGAACGAACCGCCCCAGAACTCGGTCGCGCCTTCAGCACCGACGCGATTCACTGCGGCGACGAACACGCCATTGGCGATCGCGTGGGAACGTTGAATCGTCTCCCACGCCGAATAGAGCTTGTGGCGGACCGGCGCTGTCATTTCGGGGGTCCAGCCGATCGCGGTCGGATAGAAAAGGATCTGCGCCCCGGCCATCGCGGTCAGCCGCGCCGCCTCGGGGAACCACTGATCCCAGCAGATCAGCACGCCCAGGCTCGCGGCGTTCGCCTGGTGTGCGGTGAAATCGCGATCGCCGGGCGTGAAGTAGAACTTCTCGTAGTAACCCGGATCGTCGGGTATATGCATCTTGCGATAGTGCCCGGCGACGCGGCCCTGGTCGTCGAGCACGAGCGCGGAATTGTGATAGACGCCGGCCGCGCGCCGCTCGAAGATCGGCGCGATAATCGTGAGATGACGCGCCGCGGCGAGCTCCCCAAGCGCTTTTGAGCTCGGCCCCGGGATCGGCTCGGCGAGATCGAAGTTGGCGTTCTCTTCGCGCTGGCACGGATACCATGAGCGGTAGAGCTCCTGCAGGCAGACGATTCGCGCGCCGCGCGCGGCGGCCTCTTCGATCCGCGCTACGGCCTTGTCGAGGTTGCGCTCCACCTCGGGCTCGCAGCTCATCTGGATGAGGCCGACCGTGACCAATCCCGCGTCCATCGATGATCAGATAGCAGCCGCGGCGTGCGCGCGCTACGCGGCGCAGCTTCGCGCGCCTATGCGAAGGTCGTCAATGCAGCTCGACTCACGGGCTTTCGGACAATGAGCAGATTGAATATAGGCTGGGAGCGGGCGTCCAACGGTTTCGGCGAACGCACGAGGAGAATACCGGGTTGATGATTGGAGTTGGCGTGCGCGGGGTCAAGCATTTGAGCATTGATCCCCGTCGCAGCACGAAGATTGCGGCCACACTCACATTGGTTGCGATGCTGGCCGGGGCTTGCGGCCATGGAGTTTTTTCCGGAAATTCCAGCTCGAGTTCGACTGGCGGCGGTGGCGGCGGCAGCACAACGCGATCGGTGTACGTCACGAATTTCGCCGACGGCAAGTTGTCGGCGCTGAGTCGGTCCTCAGGCGTACCGGGCAGCCCGGCAACCATCAAGGCGGGGAAGGCAAACGGGCCGCTGGGTATGGCGATCGCCTCAAATCCAAGCGCGCTCTACGTCGCCAACGCCGCGGACAACACGATTCATGAATTCGCGCTCAGCGCGAGCGGCAACCTGAGCGGTCTCGGGACGATCGCGGCCGGGACCGCGCCGCAACAGGTTTTGGTTTTGGAGACGTCCAGTTCAGCGTTCGTCTACGCGATAAACCTGGGAGGTTCGATTTCGCAATACGTTATTGGCTCGGACGGCGATCTCAGCAGCAACACACCCTCATCGACGACCAGCGGATTGATTACTCCGGTCAGTGGCGTGCTTTCCAGTTCATTCGCCTATATCACCGATAGCGGGGGCGGCGGCGTCGTTCTGATCTTTGCGATCAACAGCGACGGGACCCTGGCGTCCCGACCGAACAGCGTTTTCAGTCTGGGTATTGCGGGAGGTAACCCGGCGCAGATCGCGATGGACAACAGCGGGGTCTGGGTTTTTGTCGGCGACGCGACCAACGGAGTTGTCTCGGCATTTCAGGTTTCCGGCAGTGGCCTGGTGTCGCACTTTCAAACTTTAGCCACCGGTGCGCGCGTCGCCGGGTTGGCGTATGCGGTTACCCCGGGCGGGAATGCTTTCCTGTACGTCGCCAACCCGACCGCGAATACGCTGACGATCTATTCGTTCAATATCGTCACCGGCGTACTGACCTTCTCGGCAGCGGCCAGCGGATTCGTGACGCCGACCGGTCTTGCAGTGGATAACGCGTCGAGTGCGGCGAATCTCTTTGTTACCAATGCGGGTAACGGCACGGTGTCGGGGTTAAGTATCAACTCCGCCACCGGGGGCTTGACCTCGGCCGGTTCGTCGGCGACGGAGAATCCCGCGAACAGCGCGAGCTCGCCGCAGTTCATTCTCGTCGGCTGAAGCGACCGAGCCTTTCGCGGCGCTGCGACCAACGCCGGTATCGGCGGCTCGATCTATTTGTGCAGTTTCAAAAGCAGTTCGCGCAGTTTGGCCGGGTTGACCGGCTTTTTGAAGATCGCGCCGGTAACGCCCTCGAGGCGGCTGCGCTTGATGATGTGATCTTTGTCGTAATAGTAGGCGGTCATCAGGATCACCGGCAGCTTGGGCAACTCTTCCTTGATCTTGAGGTAGAACTCGTAGCCGTCCATCTCAGGCATCACGACGTCGGAGATGACCGCGTCAATCTTGACGTTGCGGATGATCCCGAAGGCGGCGCTGGGGCGGGTGGCGGTGTGTACGACGCAACGCTCGGCGCGCAGCACGTCGGCGAGCGAAGTGACCACCGTGACGTCGTCGTCGAGCACCAGCACCGACATGTCGCTTAGGGGCCAGTCGGCGCGATGGGCGGCGTTGCCATTGACCGCGGCGGGCTTTTCGGGTTTTTCCGGCTTTTCCTGGTGCTCGCCCAAGTCGGTCATCTTGCGCCCCTGGAGATAGTCGGTCGTGACGTAATCGCCCTTGCGCACCATCTCGTCGAGCCGCCGGACGCTGGCCTGCACGCGCTCGATCCCGCGGCGAATCGCGCCAAGCCGCGCGTTTTCAGTTACCATTTCGGAGGGGCTCAGATGTGATTCGGCGCAGCTCGCGAGAAGGTCAAGATTGTTAATAATCGATTCGAGTGGATTGTTGATCTCGTGCGCGAGGCTCACCGCGATTTCGCCGGCGGTCAGCAGTTGGTCGTGGCGCCGCATCTGCCGGATGTCGCGCGCGAAGCCGATCGAGCCGACTTCATTGCCCTGGTCGTCGTAAATCAAGGAGCCGGAAATGGCCGCGGGAATCTGCAGCCCCTCCTTGTCGCACAGGATCGTCTCGAAGCTCGCGATACGCCCGCCGTCGGGCGAATCGCGCAACGCCTTCATCACCCGGCGGGCCTCCTGAAGCGACGCATAGATCCGCGTGACTTTTTGCCCGATGATTTCGTCGGCGGTGTAGCGCAGATTCTTCCGCGCGCCGTCGTTGTAGTAGATGACGGTGCCCTCGCGATCGACCGCGATAACGATATCGGGCGAGCTTTCGACCAGGCGCCGCAAATGGTTTTCGTCAAGCGTGAACATCGGAAAAATGACTCACTTGCCGCCGAGGAGGTCTCGGCGACGCATGCTGTGAAGTTTTAATGGAAATCTGGCTTGGAATTACGCGCGCCGCGCCTAGCGTTTAAAGACCCTCACCTCTACCGCACGATGGCGCCGTCTCTCATGGGACCTTCTCTGGCTCTACCCTAGCGCTCTCAGGCGGCTAGCGGCAAGATGGCGTTTGCCGAGCGGGCACCGGACAGCGGCGATGGAGTGCAAGTAACCTTTTCCATCCGCCCCACCAATTCCCGGAGTGAATGTCTGCCTCGAATGGGATAGATAGGGTGCGCCGTCGATGCGTCAAATGAGTGCTCCGTGTCTGCCGCCGGCGATAGTGGCGCGGCGTTTCGGCTTCGACGCCGATGAAATGCCCGGCATGTTGCTAAGGGACAATCCTTGCACTTAGAATCTCCCTAGGGGTGAATCGTAGATGCCAGGGGCACTGACTTTCAGCGCGCTCACGAGCAGCGATTATGTGCTCTCGAGCGCGGAAAACTTCGTGCTTTATGTGCTGCTCGAGGCGGTCGCAGGCGCCGCGGGCGACGGCGCGGGCGCTCGTCTGCCGCTTAATCTCGGCGTCGTGCTCGATCGTTCGGGCTCGATGTACGACGAGCGCAGGCTCGAGTTCGTGACCGAGGCGGTCAAGTTCCTGTCAGAAAACGTCGCGCCTGACGACAAGATCGCGGTGGTGGCCTTCGCCGATTCGGCGCGCGTGATGGTTGCGCCCGAACAGATTCACGACCGCGCGGCGGTGCGGCGCGCGCTTGACGAAATCGACATGCTGGAGATCGGTGGCGGGACCCAGATGGCGCTTGGCATGCGGGCCGCGATCGACGAAGTCAAAAAGAACCTTGCCCCCAACCGGCTCAATCGCGTGTTGGTGCTGACCGACGGGCAGACTTACGAAGAGACCGCCTGCATCGACCTGGCCAACCAGAACCGCGAGCAGATCTCCTTCTCCGCGATGGGTGTCGGGGTCGAGTTCAATGAAAAACTGCTGATGCGGATCGCGCAGGATTCTCACGGCAAGTACCACTTTATCGGAGACGCCGCCGAGATCCCCCGCATCTTTGAGGATGAGCTGGAGGGGCTGCGCGCAGTCAGCGTCCGCAACGGCAAAATCGACCTGACCCTGGCCCAAGGCGTACAAATTCGCGAGGCGTTCCGCGCGAGCCCGGAAATTTATGCGCTCGGGACGCCGCTGGTCGACGAGCGCAAAGTTGCCTATGAAATCGGCGACCTGGAGGCCGGCACGCCGGGCTCCGCGCTGCTGACCCTGGTGCTGCCGCCACGCCGGCCGGGGCCGGTGCGGATCGCCCAATCGACCTTCCACTACGAGGTGGCCGGCGGCGGCGCGGGCGAAAGCAGTCTCGACGTGACGGTCGAATACACCCTCGATCGGACTCTGACCAGCAAGCGCAACGGGCGGGTGATGAACCTGGTCGATCAGGTCTCGATCGCAAAGTTGCAGGCGCGGGCCGAGGAGGAATTGAAGCTCGGCAATGTCGATCGCGCCACCCGGCTGCTGGGCAACGCGATCCAAGGGACCCAGCGCCTCGGCAATGTCAAGGCGACCCAGGCGTTGGCCGGTCTGATGGATCAGGTCAAGAAGACCCAGACGCTCCAGGGCAAGGCCGCCAAGACCACGCTCTTGCAGGCGCAGGCGGTGGTGAGAAAAACTCAGATGCTCGATCCCGAGGCGTTGAAAGCCTTGCAGAAGGACGAATAGCGGCTGCGCGGGGTCGTCGCGGTGCGCGCCGGAACGGGGCTGACACACCATAACCGGCAGGTTCACGAGGTGCGGGGAAGATCATGATCAAATGCGGCGAATGCGGCTACGAGAACATGGACGGGCTGGACTATTGCGACGGTTGCGGCGCCAAACTCGGCGCGGCCGCGGCGCCGCCCGCCGGCAGCACAGAGCCGGCAGTGGCGCCCGCCGAGGTCTCGACGGCAGCACCAGCGGCCGCGAGCGAGGCTGCGCCACTCGAGCCGCCACCGGCGGCGATGCCAGAGGAGGCCGCGGCGTCAAAGGCGCCGACCGGCGAGATGGCCGCCGCGAGTGCCGCGCCGGCGGCCGCAGCCGTGTCTGCGCCGCTGTTCAAGGCAAAACTTTCGATCACCCGCGGCGGGCGGCGGAATCAGGAATTCGAGCTCGAACCCGGCAACAATCTGGTCGGCCGCTGGGATCCGGAGACCGGAGCGTTTCCTGAGGTCGACCTTGACGCGGACGACACCGAGGCCAAAATTTCGCGCAAGCACGCCCTTATCCGGCTCGACGGCGCCAAGATTACGATCGAAGATATTGGCAGTCTCAACGGAACTTACGTAAACCGCCAGCCGCGGCTTCAGCCGGGTAGTCCGACCGAGCTCAAGGATGGCGACGAAGTGATCATCGGCAAAACTTTTCTGAAGTTGACCATCAGTCCGATCTCCTAGGCCGCGGTCGCCGTCTGATCGCGGTCCGGCCGCGACGGGCTGGTGCGGTGAACAGTGAACAGTCGCGATGAAGCCCGGTGAGCCGCTGCCAGCCAATCATCTGCTCGACGGCCGTTATCGGATCCACAAAGTTCTCGGCCAGGGCGGCATGGGGCGGGTCTATCTCGCCAATGACACGAGGCTGGCCAATCGCCCGGTCGCGGCCAAAGAGATGGTCTTGGGCGACGGCATCGCGGAAAAAAAAGCGATCGACGATTTCAATCGCGAGGCCAGCGTGCTCGCGACCGTGTCGCATCCGAGTATCCCGCAGGTAATCGATTTTTTCGCCGAGCGCGGACGTCACTACCTGGTGATGGAGTACGTCGCCGGCGGGGATCTGCAGCATCGGCTCGACGGCTTGGGACCGAAGGCGCGGATTGCGGAAAATCAGGTGGTCGGCTGGGCGCGCGAAGTGCTCGAAGTTCTGCACTTCCTGCACGGCCAGAAACCACCGCTGGTGTATCGCGATCTGAAGCCGGGCAATATCATGATCGATCAGCGGGGACGCGCGATGCTGGTCGATTTCGGGATCGCACGCTTTCTGCCGCCCGGCGGACGCGGCACCCAGATTGGCTCGGTAGGTTACGCGCCGCCTGAGCAGTATCTCGGCAAGATGGAGCCGCGCTCGGACCTCTACGGGTTGGCCGCCACGATGCATCATCTGCTCAGCGGGCGCGATCCGCAGCTCGAGGCGCCGTTCAGTTTCCCGCCGTTGCGGGAGTTGGCGCCGGAGGTTTCGCCGGCGACGGCTGCGGTGGTGATGCGCGCGCTCGAGCAGGCGGTGGAAAAGCGGCCGCGTTCGGCGCAGGAGATGCGCGATTTGCTCCCTACTCCTATCGAGGGGAGTCGCGCGCTGGTCAACCGCGACGCCGGCGCGGACGCCGGTGTCTCAGGCGGCGAGCAGATGGCGACGATCGTGCTCGATCGGCCGCAGGTCGCGTCGCGCGCCGCCATCCCGCGTATCCTGTCCAGTCCGAAAGCCAAATCGAAGGCCGCGGCGCGCGCCGGGACTCAGCGAAGTCTCAATCTGCCGATAAAGCCACCCGCGCGGGCGGCGGCCTCGGCGACGGCAAAGACTCAGGACCTCGGGCTAAAAGCGCAGGCGTCCGCGGTGGTAGCGGCCAAGGCTCCGGGAGCCGCGCCGAGCAAGCCGCGCAAACTGAAAACGCCGGACCCGCCGACCGTGGCAGCGGTCCCGCTACGCGCGCCGGCTGGGTCAACCGTGGAGTCGAACGCGACAGCGACGCGCACCGAGAGCGGCGGCCGGCTCCGCAGTGCAGTCGAGCTCGCACCCGATAGTTCGCCGGCCGGGGCCTGGCTCGCCGTGAGCGGCGACGCGATCCGTTTTGCCTTGATCGGGAGCCGCGTGGTGATCGGGCGGCAGGTGGGCGGCCCGGGTCAGGACGCGGCCGAGTTCGCACGGCGCAATCCGGGTGGAGATGCGCGCGGCGGCGTCGATGTGGACCTGTCGCGGCTGCGGCGGGGCGCCGACCGCGTCTCCCAGCGTCACGCCGAGATTATCAAGCAAGGGGCAGACTATTTCATTCGGGACTTGGGCAGTCTCAACGGCACTTACGTCGCGGGGCGGGGGCGGCTCGGCCGCGATCAGCTCTATAAGCTGCGCGATCGGGATGAGGTCGTGCTCGGCGGGGCCAAGCTCGAATTCAGGAAAAGCTGAGGAGACGGCGCGGAAAGATGATCATCTGCCCCCAATGCGGGGAGGAGGCGGCGGACGGCGCAAAATTCTGCGATCGTTGTGGGCAGGGTCTCGCCGACAACGTAGCGCGCCGGCCCGCGCCACTGATTACGCCGCTGGCGGCGGGGGTCGAACTCAAACATGACTACCGGATCGTCGCGCTGGTCAGCCAGAGCTCGCGGGAAAATCGCTATCGGGCGGAGCGGGCAGCCGCGCCGGACGGCGGGTTTTTTCAACTGCGCGAGCAGCTCGGACCCGCCCGAGGAGCGATCGCCGCCGACGCCCCGACGGAGCAACCGGCGGCGGCCGCAGTCCAAGTGGAAGCGGATCCGGCGGGACCACGCGCGAAGACCGCGGATCTGCGCGGACGCTCGCTCGGCGCGAATGGCCGGGCCGTGGCTGAACTCTCGACGATCGCAGAGCCGGTTCCTGCTGCGCTGATCGCGGACGACCGCGCAGCAGCTTCAGAAGACGATTCGATTGTGGAGTTGAGCGACGCGATCACTTCGGCTGAAGCCGCGCCGCCCGCCGCCGCCGCGTCGAATCGGGTGGAAGACTTCAAGCCTGTGGCGGCTACTGCGCAAGACCCGACCCAGGAAGATACCGAGGATCTCGGCGATACATTCGGGCGCGTGCGCGCGCTCTCGTTGACGTTGAACCATCCGGCGATCTATCGGGCGGAAGACGGCTTTGCTCAAGCGGGCCGGGTCTATTTGGCCTATCGCGACGAGCCGTTGACGCCGCTCGCGCAGCGTCCGGGCGGGCCGCGCATGACCGAGAACGAGGCGCTGAGCGTGGCGATCCAGCTCTGCCAGGCGGTGGCGTTTATTCATCGGCGCGGGTTGCGCGTCAACGATCTCTGCCCGGCGACGATCGCGTTCGACGGCGATAAACGGGTCAAGCTGCTCGGGCTTGACTACGTCAGCAACGACGACGAGCTGCAGAGTGAGCCGATTTTCAATGACGGCTATACGGCGCCCGAAATCTATCGGGGGAAGAAGGCGGACAAGCGTGCGGACATTTTTGCGATCGCGGCGGTGCTTTACACCTGTTTGACTGGCGAGCGGCTCGAGGCGGAGAGCTGGCGCGAGGAAGGCGGCACGATACGCTTTTATCCGCCGCACGTGGTGACGCCGGCGCTCGAAAACGCTGTGCGCCGGGCGCTGAGCTTCGATCCGCAAGCGCGCTGGGCCAGTGTGGACGCCTTCAAGGCCGAGCTGGTGAAGCTCGCCGGTATGGTCGAAATCCGCGCCGCCGCGCTGACCGATGTTGGCAAGGTCCGGGAACTCAACGAAGACGCGGTGCTGACGGCGGAGTATCGGCGTGATTCACAGGTCGATCCGGCGACTGGCTTGCTCTACGTGATCGCCGACGGGATGGGCGGCGCGGAAGCCGGTGAAATCGCCAGTGCGATCGCCGTGGCGACGATTCGGGACTACGTTGAAGCGCGCTTGAGCGGCGCCGGCGCGGCTGGGCTCGGGGTTTTGCTGCAGGACGCCCTCGAAGAGGCCAATCGGAAGATCCTCGAGTACCAGAACGTTCATCCGGAGGCGCGTGGGATGGGCTCGACGGCGGTCGGTCTGGTTATCGCACCGCCCGACGCCGCGATGGCGTGGGTCGGTGACAGCCGCGCCTATCTCAGCGACGCGCGCGGGCTGCGCCAGCTCAGCAAGGATCATTCGCTGGTCCAGCGGCTGGTCGAAATTGGTCAAATCACTGAAGAAGAAGCGCGTCATCATGAGCACAAGAACGTGATCACGCGCTCGTTGGGCGCGCGGCCGAGCGGATCCGCGGGCGCCGAGATGATCGCCCTTCGGCTCAAGCGCGAAGATCGCGCCGTGCTATGCAGCGACGGCCTCACGGCGCACGTGACCGACGCGCAAATCGGCGAAATCCTCCGGCGTCATCGGGAGCCCGGCGAAGCCGCCCGCGAGCTGATTGCCGCGGCGCTCGCGGGTGGGGGAACCGATAACGTATCTGTCGTGGTTATCTTTGCGGGCTAGTTATGCCGGATACGCCTAAACCGCCGGAGACTGGAGCTGGGGCGCTGCCCGGACCGCTGGCGGCCGGAACAGTGCTGCAGCGGCGCTATCGGATCGATCGGCTGCTGGGTGGCGGCGGGATGGGCATGGTCTACCTGGCGCGCGACCAGCGGCTCTCGAACCGGCTCTGCGCGATCAAGGAGATGGTCGATCACTTTATCGATCCGCAGCAGCGGATCGAGGCCAACGAGTATTTTGCGCGCGAGGCCGATACGCTGGCCCAGCTCAAGCATCCGGCGATTCCGGCGGTGAGCGATCGCTTCGACCATCTGAACCGCCACTACCTGGTGATGGAGTACGTCGAGGGCCGCAACCTCGAAGAAGAACTCGCGGTGCGCGGCGGGCCGCTGCCCGAGGGCCTAATCCTCGATATCGCGCGGCAGCTGTGCGACGTGCTGGCCTATCTGCACGGCCTGCAGCCGCCGCTGATCTACCGCGATATGAAGCCCTCGAACGTGATGCTGACGGCGGAGGGGCGGGCGGTGCTGGTCGATTTCGGGATTGCGCGCCTGTTCAAGGCGCAGGGCAAAGGCACGATGATTGGGACGCTCGGCTTTGCGCCGCCCGAGCAGTATCAGGGAGTGGCGGACCCACGCAGTGATATCTACTCACTCGGCGCAACGCTGCACTACGTCCTGACCGGGCGCGATCCGGAGAAATTTCCGCCTTTCAGCTTTCCGCCGGTGCGCGACCTGCAACCGGCGGGCGCGCGGAATCTGGCGGGCGCGATCGATCGCGCGCTGGCTTACGAGATGACCGGACGCCCGGCGACGATCGCGGAATTCCGCGACATGCTGCTCTATGGACGCGGGCTGGACGCCGCCAGCGCCCAGGCGAGCGCGAAAAGCGGGACTGCGGACCTGAAGCTCCCGCCGCCCCGGCTAGCTTCGGGGCCGATCACCTATCGTCCGCAGCGACGACTGCGCGATCGGCGGCGCTCGCGGGTCGCCTTCGCGGCGTTTGCGCTGGTGCTCGGCGGACTCGCGTTCGGCGCGACCTATGTTTACCGCGACCCGCAACTCCAGACGCGCTTGGGAATCGCGCCGTGGATCGCACAACTGCCGTGGAAGCACGCGGAAATCCTCGCCGCCGCGCAGGCTCATCCGCTGGAGTTCGAGCAGATGACGCTCGCGCTGTCGACGCGGGCGGGAAGTCCGCTGAGCGCGCCGCGCGCAAGCTTTACGGACCTCGAGCTGACCACCAATCCCTATCTCAAGTGGCAGGCCTCATTTAAAAACGACCTGGCCGGACTCGACAGCCAGAATAGCCAGGTCGAGGCGCGTTTTTTCGACCCGGCCGGGGCGCAAGTTACCTCGAGTTCATCCGATCAACGGTTCGTCGGTCCGGCGCAGAGTTCGATTGACCTCGGCGGCGTGGCCCTGATTCCTAACACCAGCGCGATCAAGACCGGCGATTATCGTATCGCCCTGTACGCCGACGGCAAGTTGCTCGGCGAGCAGCGTTTTGCGGTCAGCGAAGATCTGGCGGCCAAGGCGGCAGCGCTGCGAGCCAAAGCCGAAGCCGACGCCGCCGTGCATAGCGCGGAGGCCAAGCGGGACGAGGAGACGCGGCGGCTCGCGCTGCTGCAGGCGCGGATGCGCCAGCCGTTGCAGCTCGAGAGTATCGAATTTATCAACACCACCAAGGACGGCACAGCGCTGTCGGCGCCGTCAAACGTTTTTACCGTCTCGAAGGTGCTGTTCGTGGCCTGGCGCACGGCTTTTCAAAACCGGCTGTATGGCCTCGACGCGAGTCAGTACAAAGTCGATGCGGCCTACCTGGCGCCGGACGGCAGCACCTTGGGCAGCGTCGATGACATCCAGGACGTCCCGCGCGACCGATCGCGCGTGGTTTTCACCGGGCGGGTCGGCAATTCGGCTGGCGGAGCGTTTGCGCCGGGCCAATACACGGTGAATTTCTATCTGAACGGCCGTTATTTTGCGCAGCGCAGGTTTCGGATCGAAGCTGATACGGCCGCGGTCCCCTATGGCGGGGGCGGGAGTCTCGGCGGGGGCGGAAGTTATGGTGGCGGGACTTATGGCAGTGGCGGCGGCGCGCCGGGCTTCGACGTGCCGAGCGTGGCGAACGGATTAATCATGGGTATCGGCGGCAGTCGCAGCGCGGCGCTCGAGTTGCGGCTGCGGCCGCAACCCAACGGCTATCTCCACGGCGATTTGATCGTCAATCTGGCAGGTTATGGAACGACCCCGCTGCAGGGCTTTGTGCGCGGCGACCATCTGGTCTTCACCGTTCCCTATGGCGCGGAAACGTTTGACTTCAAGGGCACGCTCACTGGTGATTCGATGAGTGGAACGTTCGATTCCGCCTCCGGCGAACACGGCACCTGGTCGGCGCGCAGCAACTAGATAAGATCGCGCGGTAGCGTCGCGGGAGGGAGACATGACAGCGGGTGAACAGAAGGAGCGGGCGCGGCGTTTTCTGGAGAATTTCAATCAGGCCGATCCGGCGGTCTTTGCCGAGCTGATCAGCGAGAGTTTCAGCTTCGCGATCATGTCGGGGCTCAAGGAGTTCCCGCCAATCGTCGGGCGGCGCAACTTCGCCGAGGGCGAGAGCGCGGCGCTCAAGCGGCTTTTCCCGGACGGCCTGCGGCTCAAGCTCGGGACGATCACCAGCGAAGGTCCGCACGTCTTCGCGCTGGCGGAAGCTGATACAATCGCGGCGAAGGGGCGGCCGTACCGGCAGCGCTACGCCTTCTATCTGCGCTTCGAGGGCGAGCTTATCGCCGAAGGCCGCGAGTACAACGACACGAATCTGGTGCGCGAAGTTTTCTTGACGTAGAGGGTCGCGCGCTGCATGCGCGCGCGCCGCGCGTGAGGCTTGCTGCAACAAGTTATGGCGATCAACGTCTCACAGGAAAAATTACTCTTTTACGCCGCGGCCGGAGGATTGGGCGGGCTGGGCGCGTGGGGCGCCGCCGAGCCGTTTCTCGGGATCCGCAACGTGTACGCGCGCGACC
>JBOHWF010000307.1:0-6068 GCA_050736455.1 Binataceae bacterium (SeqCode)
TACAAGGACAACGCGATCCGCAAGCTCTACCGCTTCAAGGAGTTCATGCACGGGATCCGCTTTATCGACCGCATCGCCGAACTGGCGGAGGCCGCCGATCACCATCCCGACATTTCGGTCAACTACACGCGCGTGACCTTCACCTGCTCGACGCACGAGCAGGGCGGGGTCACAGAGAAGGACTTCGCGCTGGCGACCTCGATCGAGCGCGAGTTCGCATCGCGCGCGGCCTGACCGTCAGCGGGTAGCGTCAGCGCCGCGACGGTCAGCCCTTGCGCGGGACGAAGTGCTGGACGCCCAGGCCCGCGCGATCGATCTCGCGCAGCAGATCGCGCAAGTCGTCGGAGTCCTCGACGAAGTCGATTTCCGAGGTCTCGACCACCAGCAACGGCGACTCGTCATAGTAGAAGAAAAAATCTCGAAAGGCCGCCGAGACCCGTTCGAGGTATTCGACGCTGATATCACGCTCGAAATCGCGATTACGCTTGCGCAGCCGCTCGATCAGAACTTCGACCCGCGCCGACATGAAGACCACGAGGTTCGGCCGGGCGATCTGCGCGTCGAGCAGGCGATAGACGCTATCGTAGAGCGCCAGCTCGTCGGGTGCGAGATTCAGCGCGGCGAAGATGCGGTCCTTGGCGAAGAGATAGTCGGAAACCGTGGCCTGGGAAAACAGCTCCTGCTGCGCCAGCTCCTGCTGCTGCTTGTAGCGGGTGAGCATGAAGTAAAGCTGGACCGGCAACGCGTACTTGTCGGCGTCCTCGTAGAAGCGCGCGAGAAACGGGTTGTCGTCGACTTCCTCGAGCACAATGCGGGCGCTGAGCTCGCGCGCGAGCAGCCGCGCGAGACTGCTCTTGCCGACGCCGATCGGACCCTCGACCGCGATATAGCCGCCTCGCCGCTGCACTCCAGTTGGTACGCTGGCGTCTCAGAGATCGGCCGGCTTGGGTAGCGGAAAACGGATCCGCTCTTCTTTGAGCTTCATCAGCTCGACCGTCGCGCCGCGCGCGGTGAAGGCCTCGATGATCTCTTCGACCAGCCATTCGGGCGACGACGCGCTCGCGGTGAGTCCCAGCGCCGTGACGCCCGCGACCATCGCGGGCTCGACGTCGGCGACCGAATCGACCAGGAAGGCGCGGCTCCCGCGCATGCGCGCGACCTCGACCATCCGATTGGCGTTCGAACTCGATTTCGATCCCACCACCAGGATCGCGTCGCTGACCTCGATCAGCTCCTTTACTGCGTTCTGACGATTCTGGGTCGCATAGCAGATGTCGTCGGTCTTCGGTGTGGCGAGCTGCGGAAAGCGATGCTTCAGCGCTTCCATGATCTCGCGCGTGTCATCGACGCTGAGCGTGGTCTGTGTCACCGCGGCGACGCGGCTTGGATCCGGGGCCGCGAGCGCCGCGACCTCTTCGACGCTGCCGACCAGCATCACCTTGCCCGGCGCGACGCCGAGCGTGCCGTTGACCTCCTCGTGACCCGCATGCCCGATCAAAATCACGCCCTGACCTTCGGCCGCGTAGCGCTCGACCTCGGAATGCACCTTGGTCACCAGCGGGCAGGTCGCGTCGATCACGCGCAGGCGGCGCGCGCGGGCGTGGTCCCATTCGCTCGGCGCGACCCCGTGCGCGCTGAAGATCACGCGCTGGCCCTCGGGTACGGCGTCGAGGTTCTCGACGAAGACCGCGCCCTCGCGCTCGAGCGCTTCGAGCACGAAGCGATTGTGGACGATCTGATGGCGCACGTAGAGCGGACGGCCGTAATCACGCAGCGCGCTGCGCACGGCCTCGACCGCACGATCGACCCCGGCGCAAAAGCCGCGCGGCTCGGCCAGAATGATCCTTTCGACGGAACTCTCTTTGGGCAGCATGGTTTCGGGCAGCGTATCTTTCGAATGAACGGTCGCTTAGAGTCTGGCTCGCGTAATCTTGCCATTGAGGCTCGGCCTTTGCTACCGGCCCCGGCGTCGGTACAGGTCAGTTTGAACGGTCTTTCTTATGAACGATCCTCTCTTTCATGTCACCCTCGCGCGTGGCTGCCGCGCGAAGGGTCCCGGATTCCGGGATTCCTCGCGCGCCAGACAGTCCAGACGCGCGGGAATGACAATCAGAGAAAGTCCAAACTGATCTACTAGCTCGACGCTCGGAGGACTCGCGCCAAGGACCGCTTTTATGCCTCCCGCCCGCCCTTCCGCCAAAGTTCGACCCGCCGCGCTCGCCTTCATCTTCGTCACGGTCGTGCTCGACATGCTCGCGCTCGGGACGGTCGTGCCGGTGCTGCCCAAGCTGGTGCAGGATTTTGTCGGCGGCAACACCGCCCGCGCCGCACAAATCTTCGGCCTGTTTGGCACGGTGTGGGCATTAATGCAATTCCTCTGCTCGCCGATTCAGGGCGCGCTCGCGGACAGCTACGGCCGCCGGCCCGTGATTCTGCTCTCCAACCTCGGACTCGGCCTCGATTACCTCGTGATGGCGCTGGCGCCGAACGTCGGCTGGCTGTTTCTCGGCCGCGTGATTTCGGGGATCACCGCCGCGAGTTTCACCATCGCGACCGCCTATATCGCCGACGTCGCGCCGCCCGAGAAACGCGCGCGCGGCTTCGGGATGCTCAGCGCCGCCTTCGGCCTTGGCTTCGTGCTCGGACCGGCGCTCGGCGGCGTGCTCGGGCAGGTCGATGCGCGGCTGCCCTTTTGGGTTGCCGGCGGCTTGAGTCTGCTCAATGCGGCCTACGGGTTCTTCGTTCTGCCGGAATCGCTGCCCGCCGCGCTCCGGCAGAAATTCTCCTGGCGTAGCGCGAATCCGCTCACCTCGATCGGTTTGCTGCGCTCCCATGCGGAACTTCTCGGATTGGCCGCGGCGACCTTCGTCGGCAACATCGCGCACGAGGCATTGCCGACCATTTTCGTGCTCTACGCGATGTATCGTTACGGCTGGAGCGAAAGCACGGTCGGGCTTACGATCGCGAGCGTCGGGCTGGCTTCTGCGATCGTGGGTGCGGGGGCGGTCGGCCCGGTCGTCGCGAGCATCGGCGAGCGGCGCACGATGCTAACGGGCCTGGCCTTCGGCGTTGCCGGCTTTTTCGTTTATGCCTTCGCCCCGACCGGTCTCTGGTTCTGGACCGGCGTCCCGCTCGCCGGGATGTGGGGGCTCTCGGGACCACCGATGCAGGGCCTGATGACGCGGCGGGTCGGCCCCTCCGAGCAGGGACAGCTTCAGGGCGCGTTGAGCTGCATCCGCGGCATCGCCTTTATGATTGGTCCGATTTTGTTCACGGCGATTTTCGCCAGCGCGATCGGCCGCTATCGCGCCTGGAATCTGCCCGGCGCCGCCTTCGCTCTCGCCGCGATCCTGATTGCTTTCTCGATGCTGCTCGCGGCCCGCGTAACCCGTTCGGAAGAACCCGCCGCCTCCGCCGTTCTATCCGAGGATTCGTCTGCCGCGCTATGAATCCGCGCCGCAGTATTGCGCGCCGCATCAATGCTGATGAAGCTCAGGCGGGTGCGAGGTCTGGCAGCCGACCCAGACCTCGCCACCCTCGAAGTATTCCTTCTTCCAGATGAGAAACGATCTCCTTTGAGACGATCCTAAGGATGAATATCGGCAATTCGGTGGACACGGCGGACATGAATATTCTTCTCGCGCTTACGAGTCTGCGCGATGTCGTAGGCGGACTGCATCCTCATGAGCGTGTCCATCTTCACGCCGAAAGCCTTCTCGATGCGCAGCGCCATCTCGCCGGACAGGGCGGCCCTGCCGTTCAGCAAACTAGAAAGGGCGGGCCTGGAAATCTGCAGCGCACCGGCGGCGGCGGTTACCGAAAGGCCTGCGGGCTCAATGATCTCGCTGCGGATGAAATCGCCGGGATGCGGCGGATCTTTTATCGGCATGGCGGTCACTCCTGTTGATTAGTGATAGTCCTCTAAATTCACGTCGCAAATTTCGCCCTCGGTGGCGTCGATGCGGAACGTCAGCCGGCGGTTGCGCGTGACACTCAGGCTCCATGTGCCCTTGCGGTCGCCGGTCAACGCATGAACCTTCCACGCTGCGAGCGCCCTCAGTTCCCCGGGGCCTTCCATGTTGTCGAGGTAGACCAGCATCTTCCGCAACTTGTCCACGGTGTCGGGTGGCACGCCTTTTCCGTTGCCTTCCGCGTAGAGTCTCTGGAGGCCTTTATGGGCGAAGTCGCGGATTCTCACCGCGGGACTGTAGCCTGTCGCTTAACACTTGCCAAAAGCAGGAGTGGCCTGCGAACATTATCTGGCCGGTGGGGTCGTGCGCGGCGATAATCAATGCTGATGCAGTTCCGGCGGATGCGAGGTCTGGCAGCCGACCCAGACCTCGCCGCCCTCGAAGTACTCCTTCTTCCAGATCGGCACGATCGCTTTGAGCCGATCGATGGCGAAGCGGCAGGCCTCGAAAGCCTCCGCCCGATGAGCCGCGGCGACCGCGATCGCCACCGAGGTCTCTCCGATTGCGACCGTGCCGACCCGATGCGCGATCGCGATCCGCACGATCGGCCAGCGCTCGCCCGCCTCGCGCGCCAGCTTGCGCATCTCGGACAGCGCCATCGGCTCGTAAGCCTCATAGTCGAGACGAATCACGCGCCGTCCTGCGTTGTCGCTTCGCGTCGTCCCGGCAAACGTTACGATCGCGCCGGCTGCGGGATCCGCGACTGAGCGCTCCAGTGAGGCGACGTCGATCGCGTCGCGTCCAATCGAGATCGGGCCGACCCACGGCGCGTCCGTGCCACCGCTCACCGGCGGAATGAAGGCGACTTCGTCGCGGTCGCGCGGCCGATAATCCGCATTCACATATTCGTGATTGACCGCGTAGCCGACGCCGTCCTGATGGCCGCCGAGCGCAGGAAATTCGGCCAACAGCCGATTCCAGATCTCGCCGACCGTCACCCCGTCGGGAAATTCGCGCGAGAGTTCCGCGACCCGCGCGCGCTCGCGCAGCGTCGCAAACAGTCTCAACGTCAGAACGTTCATACAGCGGGTCTACAACTTGAGCAGATGCGCCATGTGGCCGAGCTCAGGAATCAGCAGTTTCTCCATCGCGAGCCGGCAAGCCGCCGGCGATCCTGGGATCGCCACGACAATCCGGCCATGCGCCGTGCCGGCCAGCGCGCGGCTGAGAAACGCCGCCGATCCGATCTCCTGATACGAGAGCATCCGAAAAAGCTCGCCGAAACCCTCCAGCTCCTTGTTCAGCAACGGCCGAATCGCCTCGATCGTCGAGTCGCGCGCGGCGATGCCGGTCCCGCCATTGAAGATCAGCAGGTCTTCGCGCGACAGATGTTCGATCGCCACCGCACGAATGCGCTCAGGCTCATCGGGAATCACCTCGTAGTGCGTAACCGAATGCCCCGCGCCCTCGAGCGCCGCGCGGATGATCCCGCCACTCTCGTCGTCCGCCGCGGTGCGCGTATCGCTCGCCGTTATGACCGCGGCCTTGAGGTGAACGTGGCCGCCGGCGCGTCGATGGTGCTCATGGACGGGCATTGTTCCTCATATAGTATAGCAGCCCGGCCTTCGCAGATGGTCCATCAGGCTTTGATGCCGCAAATTCTCCCCGCCGACCAGCATAACCGACGGCTCGCGGAGAACGTCGAGGTCACGCGTATCGCGAATCCGCGGCCGGCGTCACGCTACAACCTGGTCGTGATCGGCGCCGGCACCGCCGGACTCGTGACCGCGGCCGGAGCGGCTGGACTCGGCGCGAAGGTAGCCCTGATCGAGCGTCATCTGATGGGCGGTGATTGTCTCAACTACGGCTGCGTCCCCTCGAAAGCGCTGCTCAGCGCCGCGCGCGCCGCCACCGCGAGGAGCGCGGCATCGCGAATGAGTATCGCGCCATCCGCCGAGGAACCACCGGTTGACTTCAGCCTCGTGATGGAGCGGATGCGCCGGATCCGCGCCGATCTCAGCGTCAACGATTCGGTGAAGCGTTTCGCCGGGCTCGGCGTTGATCTGTTTCAGGGACAGGCCCGTTTCACCGGCCGCGATTGCGTCGAGGTCGGCGGCGCGACGCTTCGCTTCAGCCGCGCGGCGATAGCCACTGGCG
>JBOHWF010000308.1:0-2657 GCA_050736455.1 Binataceae bacterium (SeqCode)
GAGCATCTCGACTTCACTGCGATCGCCCTCGCCGACGACGATTTTGCCGTCGAAGGCGATGGAATTGAGGGTGTTGCGCATCGCCTCGGCGGCGACGCGGTCGGCCGCGCGCTCGTCACCCTTACCGATGAAGCGCGCGGCCGCGAGCGCCGCGGCCTCGGTGGCGCGAACGGTCTCCTGCGCGAGGTTTCGTTCCATGTCTGGCGCTCCTGCTGCCGGTCAGTTGGAGGCGGTGGCGTTGAACAACGTATTGATCAGCCGATGGCCTGCGCGCACCACCACCCCCGTGCTTTTGGCTTCCGCTTCGGTATAGCGGCGGGGTGTCGCTGACGCATCTTGCAAGGCTGCGCCATCGAGCAGCGCGAAGGGGACAGCCTCATTCGAATGCGTCTTGAGCTGCGAGGGCGTCGCGTGATCGGGCATCAGCAGCAGCCGGAAGTCGCCCAGCGTGGGCAGCCCGCGCAGCATCGGCCCGAGGATCAACTCGTCGATGCGTTCGAGCGCCTCGGTCTTGAGATCGGCGCGGCCCATGTGGCCGGCCTCGTCCGGGGCCTCGATATGGAGTAGGAGAAAATCGCGCTGTCGCAATGCCTCGAGGCCGTAACGGCCTTTGGCGGCGTAGTCGGTGTCGAGGAAGCCGGTCGCCCCCGGCACGCTGATCACCTCGAGTCCGGCAAGGCGGCCGAGCCCGTTGACCAAATCGACCGCCGAGATAACCGAACCGTCGGTGCCAAAGCGATCCTTCAAAGTCGGCACGGCAGGACGCTTACCCTGCCCCCAGAACCATATCGAAGTCGCCGCGGGCTTTCCCGCCGCGCGCCGTGCATTGTTCACCGGATGGTCCCGCAGGATCTCTGCGGCGTCGCGCATGATCGCGGCGAGGCGCTCGGCGCCCTCGCCCGACGGCAGATGCGGCCCGACCGGCTTGCCGGTGATGTCGTGCGGGGGCGTCAGCCGCGTGTCGTTGATTCCGCCCCGCCAGACCATCAGATGGCGATAGCTGACGCCTTTGTGAAACTCGATGCCGTCGCCGCTGAGCGCGCGGCTCAAGTCGGCGACGATCTTCGCCGATTCTTCGCTGCTGATATGTCCGGCGGTGAAGTCATCCATGATTTGGGCGCCGTCCGCGTCGGGCTTGAGCGCGACCAGATTCATGCGGAAGACGACGTCGTCTGGAGCGAGATCGATTCCCATGCTGGCGGCCTCGATCGGTGCGCGGCCCGTATGGTAACGCGCCGGGTCGTAGCCGAGCATGGACATCGTCCCGACGTCGCTGCCCGAGGGCATACCGGGCGGAATCGTCGCGACCAGGCCGAGGGTGCCGCGCGTGGCGATCAGATCCATGTTGGGTTTGCGCGCGGCTTCGAGCGGGGTCTTGCCGCCGAGCTCGTCGCACGGCCAATCCGCCATCCCGTCGCCGTGGATGATGATGTATTTCACGACAGTTGCTCCCCCAGAAGTCTGCTCGACTGGCCGATCGCGGCTCAGCTTTCCAAGATTCTTATCACTTTGTCGATGTCAGGCTCGACGAGAAGCGTATTGCTCAGGTTCTTGAGAGCGGTATCGGGATCCTTGAGGCCGTGGCCCGTCAGGGTGCAGACCGCGACCGAGCCCGGCTTCAAACCACCGCTTGCGCCATATTTGAGCAGGCCCGCGACGGACGCCGCCGACGCCGGCTCGGCAAAGATCCCGTGCGCCGCGATCAATCGATAGGCGGCAAGGATCTCGGCGTCGGTGACCATATCGATCAGCCCGCCGGACTGGTCGCGCGCACTAGTCGCACCGTTCCAGCTCGCGGGATTGCCAATCTTGATCGCGGTGGCGACCGTATGCGGATCGTCAATCGGATGGCCGACGACTATGGGCGCCGACTCCGCGGCCTGATAACCCATCATGCGTGGCAGGCGGGTCGCGAGGCCCTCGGCCTGATACTCCTGGTAGCCGGCCCAATAGGCGGTGATATTGCCAGCGTTGCCAACCGGCAAAAAATGATGGGTCGGCGCGTCGCCGAGCTGATCGCAGACCTCGAACGCGCCGGTCTTTTGTCCCGCGATACGATCGGGGTTGACGCTGTTGACCAGCCGAATGCGCAGTGGATCGCGCTCGGCCAAATCGCGTACGACCTTCAGGCAGATGTCGAAATTGCCGACAATCTCGATCACGCGCGCGCCATGCATCACACTCTGCGAGAGCTTGCCGAGCGCGACCGCGCCCTTGGGAATCAAGACGTAGGCCTGGAGGCCGGCGCGGGCGGCGTAGGCGGCGGCGGCCGCGGCGGTATTACCGGTCGAGGCGCAGATGACCTTGCGCACGCCCTCGCCGAGCGCCTTGCTCATCGCGACGGTCATGCCGCGGTCTTTGAAGGAGCCGGTGGGATTGGCGCCCTCGAACTTCAAATAGACCTTGACGTTCTGTCCGACGCGATCGGCGAGCGGCGGGCTTTCGATCAGCGGCGTGTTGCCTTCGTTGAGCGTGACGACCGGGGTCGAAGCGCTGACCGGCAGGAAGCGCCGGTAGTGCTCGATCAGTCCCGGCCAGTGCTTGAGCCGTGGGCTGGCGGAAGGCGTGTGGTGATCGCTTGCAGCCATCCGATCCTTCGAGTGGCGTCCCCCCTGGTTAAATAGCATAAGTCCCGCTCGCATGGCTGGCCTGCCCGA
>JBOHWF010000309.1:0-17964 GCA_050736455.1 Binataceae bacterium (SeqCode)
GTTCGAGCTCGACGGTGCCGGCAAGATCAAAGTCTGGCGCGACTACTTCGATCTCGCAACCTTCACCAAGCAGATCGGTTAGCGACTAACGCAGCTCGCCATCCCGCTTCCCCTCTCCGCATAAGGAGGTGGGAAGCGGGATTAAACCCTCACCCTTGATCCCTCTCCCTTGGATAAGGGAGAGGGATCCGAAACGACATCTCGCAGACTCGAGCTGCTGCCGCCTATGCTCGGTACGCACAGCAGCCGCACGCCGCTAATTTTCGAAATCATAACGCAGCTCGCAGACGCTTGATTGTGACCGCGCTTCGCGGACTCAGCCGCCCCCTGCGCTCGCTACGGCGCGAGGCGCGCCTCCGCTGGTGTTAGCGTTTCTCGAACTGTTGCTTGCCGAAAAGAATGTCCCAGGCCTTTTTGTCGGGCTTGGCGCCGCGCCCGCGCTCGACTTCCTCGTGCATCACGGCGAGACCGCGCTGGACTGCGGGGCGCGCTTCGATCGCGTCATACCAGCGCTTGAGGTTGGGAAAATCTTCGAGATTCTGCCCCTGCCAATGATGGGTGCGCAGCCACGGATAGGTCGCCATGTCGGCGATTGAATATTCGCCCGCGAGGTAGCCGGCTGCTCCGACCTGTTTGTCGATCACGCCGTAGATGCGATGCGCTTCGTTGGTGTAACGATCGACCGCGTACTGGATCTGCTCGGGCGCGTAGCGACGGAAGTGATGGGCCTGACCGAGCATCGGGCCGACGCTGGCCATCTGGAACATCAGCCACTGGATCACGTCGTAACGCTTGCGTTGATCCGGCGGCATGAACCGCCCGTCGCTCTTTTCGGCGAGATACATGAGCATCGCGCCCGATTCGAAGATCGCGATCGGCTGGCCGCCGGGGCCGTCGTGGTCGACCATCGCGGGAATCTTGTTGTTCGGCGAGACCTTGAGAAAGTCGGGCTGAAACTGCTCGCCCCGGCCGATGTTGATGGGGATCACGTTGTACTTCCAGCCCAGCTCTTCGAGCAGGATCGTGACCTTGTAGCCGTTGGGGGTGATCCAGAAATAGAGATCGATCATGCTTGGCTCCTAAAGCGAATTTCCTGAAATAACTTATCAAAACGCGGTCATACATTCTCAGCCCGTCGTTATGAACCCTCACCCGCGTGGCCGCGTCGCCGCCATTTGCCCTCTCCCTGGTCAGGTCAGGGGGAGAGATCCAAGAAGCAGGTCAAGCGTTCGCGGCCTTGAGCTGTCCGGCCTTAATCGCTTTCAACAGTGCGGCGTGGTCGCGCTCGGTCTGATCGGCATAGGCTTCGGCGAACTTGACCAGCGCGTCGTCGAAGGCTTCACCCGAGCCCAGGTAACCGGCGATCATCGCAGGATCGCCGGAGCGCGCGTGTGCGAGGGCCAGCGCCCAGCCGCAGGCCTCGGCGAAATATTCGAGATCGGTGTGACCGGCGGTTTCGATCGGCATCGCGATCTTCATGTCGCGCAGATGGCGAATATAGAAGTGGCGGTTGGCGTCGATACCCTCGGTCCAGCCGAGCAGGATGTCGCCCGCCGATTGCATCAGGCGTTGGCCGACGACCACGCGATGGCCGTGGTTGGCGAAGGCGCTGGCCCCGGCATAGGGCTCGAGCACCGAAGCGCTGGCTTCCTTGATCTGCAGGAACAGTGGGTCATCGTCAGATGCGGTAAAGAGCGCGACCGCACAGAAGGTGCCGACGCTGCCGACGCCGACGACTTTGATGGCCATGTCCTGCAACTCGTAGCGCTTGAACAGCAACTGATAGGCGGGCGGGAGCGAATCGCCGTAGCGCTTGAACCCTTCGACCACACGCTGGCGAAAGGCGCTCTTGTGGCGTTCCGCCGGATGATAGATCAGCGGCGGCGCGTCGTTGATTCGAATTTGGCGGCCTTGTCGCGCGAGCGACGGAAAGTGATGAACCGGGGCGCGGTCGCGCCGCGCCTTCTCGATCGCGCGGCGGGTTTCTTCGCGCTCGCTGTGGCGCGGCATGCTGCGGACCAGGGCCTTAAGATCGATGCGCTGGTACCAGGTCTCGAGCGCGCGCATAGCAGCGTATTCGGCCATGTGCTCGCGATAGGCGCGGGTGGCGGCGCGAACCGCCTCCTCGCGATACACTGGCTTGAAATCGGCGGTGCGGGCGGCGACTTCGATACTCGCGGCCAGGCGTTTCAGGTCCCATTCCCACGGCGCCGGCAGGGTTTCGTCGAAATCGTTGATGTCGAAGATGAGGTTGCGTTCGGCGGTTGCGAAAGCGCCGAAATTCATGATGTGACAATCGCCACCGGCCTGTACCCGGAGTCCGCTCACGGGCGTGCGCGCGAGGTCGGCGGCCATGATTGCGGCGGCGCCGCGCAAAAAAGTAAAGGGCGTTTTTTTCATGCGCCCATAGCGAATCGGCAGCAATTCGGCGATGCGATTTTGCCCGGACTCGCGCAGGATCGCGATCGGGTCGGCGCGATTGAGCGCGGCCTTCCATTCGCCGTGGCTGCTGCGCGGGACTCGTTCGCGCAAGGCGCGACCGGCCGCCAGCCGTTCCGCGATCGAAGGGGCTGCTGGAGCGGCGCGAGGGGCTGTGCGCATCTCCATCTAGTAGCGACGCCTTGGAGAAAGATGCAACAGCCGAATGTTATGGTTGTGTTACGAGCAAGGCGGGCCGCTCAGGCGGCGGCGGGATCACCCTTGCGCACGCCCATCAGGTAGGCCTCGATAAACTGGTCGATATCGCCGTCGAGCACGGCGCTGGTGTTGCCGGCCTCGACGCCGGTGCGATGGTCTTTCACCAACTGGTACGGATGCAGCACGTAGGAACGAATCTGGCTGCCCCAGGTGATCTCTTTTTTTTCCTTGCTGAATTTTTCGAGCTCCTCGCGCTTCTTGCGCTGTTCGAGCTCGAACAGGCGCGCGCGCAGAATCTTGGTCGCCATCGCGCGATTTTTGTGCTGCGAGCGCTCGTTCTGGCAGCTCACCACGATGCCGGTCGGCAGATGTGTCATGCGCACGGCGGAATCGGTCTTGTTGACATGCTGGCCGCCCGCACCCGAGGCGCGAAAAGTATCGACGCGCAGGTCGGCGGGGTTGATTACCACCTCGACCTTGTCGTCGATCGCCGGAAAGACGAAGACCGAGGCGAATGAAGTATGGCGGCGCGCGTTGGCGTCGAAAGGCGAGATTCGCACCAGCCGGTGGACGCCGGCTTCGGCCTTGAGGTAGCCGTAAGCGTACTCGCCGTCGACCTCGAAGGTCGCGTTTTTGATGCCGCCGCCTTCGCCCGGCTGCAGATCGGCGAGATCGGTTTTGTAGCCGCGGCGCTCGGCCCATCGCAGATACAGCCGCAGCAATATCTCGGCCCAGTCCTGGGCCTCGGCGCCGCCGGCGCCGGGATGGACCGAGACGATCGCGCCGAGGCGATCGTACTCGCCGCCGAGCATCAGTTGGAGTTCCTGCCGCTCGAGTTCTGCCGCCGCGGTCCGCAGCGCCGTCGCGGTCTCGCCTGCGGCCTCAGAATCGTCGAGGCCCTCCTCTTCGGCCATCGCGAAGAACAGCCGCGCCTCTTCGAGGGATTTCTTCAGGAGCTCGTAGCCCGCAAGCTTGGCGCGGATGCCATCCTGCTCCTTGAGGACGGCCTGGGCGTCTTCGGGGCGATCCCAGAAATCGAGCTTGCTCGACTGCGCCAGCAACTCGTTAACGCGTGCGCCTAATGTAGCGACGTCAAAGACGCCTCCCGAGGGTCTCGCTGCGGGAATCGAAATCGATCAATTGTTCGCGCATCTCGGCTAGAGTCACTCGGCAACCCCCTTACGGAACGGTTCGTTGAAAATGTTGGACACACCCGCATCTGGGTTGATAGTACGGCATCAAAAGATTTCGTTCGCAATGTCGTCGCGGCCTATTTGCAGATAGTCTGATATCTCAGTAAGAACACCGCTCAGAGTGCCGACGCGAAGAGATTTGTGTCGCGGTATGGTGACGTGATGCTCACTACCCATCAACGTCGACGTCATCGCAAATGACTGCCTTGCTGACGTGTGACCTCATAGCCGTAGCGTTTTAACAGAGCAGCCAATCCTTCCCCCGAGAGGTCGCGCGGCAACCTCAAGCGCGGGTCACCTCGTCGCGCACGAGATGCAAACGAATCAGGCGCGGCCGCGTCGCGTTCTCGAAATGACAACTGACGGCGTCGCGCACCATCTCTTTCAATTCATCGAAGGTGTCACTCTGCGTGAAAATTGGATGGCCGAGCGCGCGCGCCTCAAAACCGCCTTCGGGAGATTCTTGGACGGCAAAGACTATCTCGCTGTCAACCATATGTTCGCCGCGCATAGGCATTAAGTATAAGTTCTCGGTCCACGTAATGGCGCACCGCAGATAAGCAGTTTAACACAGGGGCGCGTGTAAGCTAATGCAGTACGTTCGACTCGGACCGCCCGTTCGGGCGGCCGTTGGGCGCGAAGCGATCGGGCGCGACGGTGCGGTCAGCGTCGCGGCCGGGCCCCAGAATCAGCGCCGCGATCAAGCCGGCAAGGGTGAGGATCAGGCAAATCTCGGCGAAGACATCGCCGATCGTTGTGTACACGGTACGTTCGGGCCGCCAGTAGACGCGGGCGGTTTCCGTGCCACGCGTGAACAGAGGGGTGCGCGCGGTGATCGCGCCGGTGGGCTGGATCACGGCGCTGATGCCGGTGTTGGCCACGCGCACCATCGGGACTTTGGTCTCGACCGCGCGCATCGCCGCCATCGCGAGCAATTGATAGGGCGCCGAGCTCTCGCCGTACCAGGCGTCGTTGGTGATGTTGACCAGCAGATTCGCGCCGTCATCGACGACGCTGCGCGCGAGATTCGGGAAGATGCTTTCGTAACAGATCAGCACGCCCAATTTTGCGTCTTTCAGCGTGAAGATGGTCTGCGCTGAGCCGGCGAACATGTCACCGAAGCCGCTGACGACGCGATTGACGAAATAGCCGAAGAGGCTCCGCAGCGGGACGTATTCGCCGAAGGGTACGAGCTGAATCTTGTCATACCAAGCCGCGACCTGGCCGCTGCCACTGACGAGGTAGGCGCGATTGTAAAAACCCACACGGCCGTTTTCGACCCCGAGCGCGGGCGCGCCGAAAAGGATCGGATCGGCGGTCCGTGCGGCGAGCGCCAGCAGTTGCTGGCGGTAGCGCGCATCTTCGGCGAACGCGGCCGGGTAGCGCTGGTCGGGTTGGAAGAAAAACGCCGCGGCCGCCTCCGGCCAGACGATTAAATCGGCGCCGCGCCGCGCCGCGGCCTGGCTCTGCTCCGCATAAATGTCGAAACTCGATTCGAGGAACTTCGGATCCCATTTGAGCGACTGCGGGATGTCGCCCTGGACCATCGCAATCCTGAGCGACGCCTCGCGCGGCGCGGCCTGCAACCCGTGGATGCGGATTGAGCCAAAGGCGAAGGCCGCGGCCATCAGGAAAGTGAGCGTCCCGAGGCTTAGCGCCTGGGTCCTGCGCGGGTAGATCTGAAAGGCGACGACGTAGACCACTGCATTGGCGAAAATGATCAGCGCCGAGACTCCGTAGACGCCGGTGAATTCCGCGAACTGAATCAACTCGAGGTTGCGATGAGCGGTGTATCCCAGCAGGTTCCACGGAAAACCGATGGGGAAATAGGTGCGAACCCATTCGAGGGCGGTCCAGGCGATTGGCAGCGTAACAACAATCGGAATGCGCAGGCGGGTCGCGCTGAAGTCCGCGAGCGCAAAGGCGATCGCACTGTAAAGCGCGATGATCGCGGCCAGCAGAAGCATCGGCGCGATCGCGACCGCGGTGCGCAGGCTGGTGAAGTTGTGCAGGGTGATCGCGATCCAGTAAAGCGACGCGACATTGCAGGCAAAGCCCTGCAGCCACGCGTAGATGAAGACGCGCCGGCCCGACTGGCCGTGCGTCGCATAGAGCAGCGGCACGAAGGCGACCCAGGCGAGCAGACTCAGATCGACTTTCGGGAACGCGGCGGCGAGCGCGAGTCCGCTGATCACGGCCAGCGCCGCGCGAGTTCCGGTGCTCGAGCCGGTCACGCGCCCGATCCGAATAAATTTTCGAGCGGGATAACCCCGGCGCAGGGCGGCGCGCCGTCGAAACGATCGTACAGTTCGTCAACGTCGCGCCAGGTTTCGACCAGCGCGACACCGCCGCGGGTGGGAAGCGGAAGTTCGCCGGGCACTCGCCATTCGCGCTCGAAGGTCCAGTCCACCGCCGGTGTGCGGCCCAGATCGATCGCCACGACCCGCCACAGCTCCTCGCCGGCGAGAATCGCGCGCGCTTCGGCCAGCGGGATATAGATGACCGGGCGCGCGCCCCTCGCGAAAGCGTAGCGTTTGTCGAGCGCCAGTCCGAACGGTTGATAGCGGCGGCGATTCGCGCGCGTCAGCAGCCGGCTCAACTCGGCGATGGGCACGTCGAACAGGCAGACGGCGCGCTTTTTTCCGCTCACCATCCGGGATGATCCAACGATGACCCCGTCGCGCAGGATCGTCACCAGATTGTCGAGCGCGTCGCCGGCGCGCGAGGCGCGCGTGAAGTGAGTCAAGACTGCGGCGGCCGGCGGCTTAGGCGCAGCGACGTTCATGCTTGATTATTGCGCGCCGCGAGCGGCGCGCGGCCGCTGGCGAGGCGAGCAGCGCGGCGAGCTCGCGCTCACGCGCAAACATGCGGCGCGCTTCGGCTCGTGAACGCTCGTGATCGTAACCGAGCAGATGGAGGAGACCATGAATCAGCAGACTGCGCAGCCGGACCGGCGCCGCTATCCGCATCGCGCGCGCCTGGCGCACCGCCGTCGCGATGGAGATAACGATATCGCCGAGCATGACGGGAGGAGCCGCGACCGCTTCAGGCCCGCCGCCAGCGCCATCAAGTTGCGGAAACGAGAGTACGTCGGTGGGCGCGTCCTTGCCGCGGAATTCACGATTCAAGCGCCGGATGGCCGCGTCGGTCGTGAGCACCACCGACAGCTCCGTGTTCTCGCGTTCGAGCAAACGCAGCAGCGACCTGGCCGATCGGCGCAGCGCCGCGGCGAACTCGCGACCGTCCGCCGCGTCGCATCGCAGAGCGATCGTCACTTCACGTCCGAGGCTTGGGCTCGAGGGCTTGCGTGGGACCGTCGCCATTAAAGGACTCGTAGGCCGTGATGATCGCCTGCACGAGCCGATGGCGCACGACGTCGCGCTCATTGAAATAAACGAACTTGATGCCGGGCGTATCGGCCAGCACGGTGCGGGCCTCTTTCAACCCGGAGAGCTTGCCACTCGGCAGATCGACCTGCGTGATGTCGCCGGTGATGACCGCCTTGGAGGCGTAGCCGAGGCGTGTCAGGAACATCTTCATCTGCTCGGAGGTCGTGTTCTGCGCCTCGTCGAGGATGATGAAGGAGTCGTTGAGCGTGCGGCCGCGCATGAAGGCGAGCGGGGCGACTTCGATGGTGCCGCGCTCGAGCATCCGCCGCGCACGATCATAGTCCACCATGTCGTGCAGCGCGTCGTAGAGCGGACGCAAATAGGGGTTGACCTTCTCGGCCAGATCGCCAGGCAGAAAGCCCAGCTTCTCGCCGGCCTCGACCGCCGGCCGGCACAGCACCATGCGCGTGACCTGATTCTTCATCAGCGCCGCGAGCGCCATCGCCATCGCGAGATAGGTCTTGCCGGTGCCGGCGGGACCAATCCCGAAAACGATGTCGTGCGTGCGGATCGCGTCGATATAGCTCTTCTGGTTGAGGCTTTTCGGCGAGATCACGCGCTTGTGCGCGGAGACGTAAACCGTGTCGAGGAAGATGTCCTTGAGATCGGCGTTGCGATCGGCGCGTAGAATCCGAATCGAGTATTCGACGTCGCCCGGGTAGATCGGATAGCCGCGCTTGAGCAGCTCGTAGAGCTCGCTCAGAAGCTTGCCGGCAACCGCCTGCTCCTCGTGTCCGCCGGCGACTTTGAGCGTGCTGCCACTGGCGCCGATGCGCACGCCGAAGCCCTGCTCGATGGTGCGGAGATTGGCGTCCTGCTGGCCGAGCAACTCAGTGAACAGGCGATGGTCGTCGAAATGGAGTTCGAGAGAATCTCCGAGAGAATCCCTGCTGGAGTCTTCGGAGGACAGAGTCGAAAGGCTGCCGTTGATCCGATTGATATCTTCCGCCACGCCGTTATGTCGATCCATCTTGAGGGTCAATCGTAGCCGTTTTCACCCGTGCTGTTAAAGGGCGCGAGTCAAGCCCACGTTACGAATCGCCGCGGACGATAGCGGCGACTTGGCCAACGACGCCGTCGAGCGCTTCGTCGAGTTTCGTAGCGTCGCGGCCGCCGGCCTGGGCAAAGTCCGGACGGCCGCCGCCGGTGCCGCCGATTATCGGCGCGACCTGCTTGACGATATCGCCGGCCTTGATCCGGCCGGTGAGATCGTTCGTGACTGCAACGAGCAATGCGGCTTTCTCGCCGCCGAGGTCCGAGCCCAACGCGACCACCGCGGAGCCGTGCTTATCACGCAGGCGGTCGGCGAGATCGCGCAGCGCCTTCGCGTCGACGCCGTCGAACTTGCGGGTGACGACTTTGACGCCGCCGGCGTCGCGCACCAGCTCGGCGCCGCCGACCGATTTGCCGTCACCCGCGACGAGTTTCTGTTCGAGCGCCCGCAGTTTTTTCTCGAGCGCTTTCTCGCGTGCGAGGATGCGTTCGAGCCGTTCGAGCGCGTCGCCGTCGCGCGCGCCGAGCCGCCCGCTCAGCTCTTCGAGAATCTTTTCACGCCGCCGCACTGCTTCGAGCGCGCCCTGGCCGGTCGCGGCCTCGATGCGGCGCACGCCCGCCGCCACACCGGTTTCCGCGTCGAGCTTGAACAGTCCGATATCGCCGGTGCGATCTACGTGCGTGCCGCCGCACAGCTCGACCGAGAAGTCGCCCATCCGCACGACGCGGACACGGTCGCCGTATTTGTCGCCGAAGAAGGCCAGCGCGCCGGCCTTGAGCGCCTCGTCGTAGGCCATCTCCTCGGTCGTGACGCCGGCGTTATCGCGGATGCGCGCGTTGATCAGCTCCTCGATCGTGAGCAGATCGCCGTCCGCAATCGGTCCCTGATGGCTGAAATCGAAACGCAGGCGGCTTGGCTCGACCAACGAGCCGGCCTGGCGGACCGTGTTGCCGGCGACTTCGCGCAGCGCGTAGTGGAGGAGATGGGTCGCCGAATGATTACGCATCGCGGCGTCGCGGCGCTCGCGATCGATGCGCAGTTTGACCGGGCGTCCGCGCTCGAAGTCGCGGGCGTTGCCGCGCACGATCCGGCCCACATGGAGGATCGAATCGCCCGACTTACGGGTATCGGAAACTTCAAGTAACGCTCCAGATTCCGTCTCGATCACGCCGCGGTCGCCGACCTGTCCGCCGCCTTCGGGATAGAAGGGGGTTTCGGCGGTGACAACGGTGACGTTGTCACCGTCGCTTTGTGCCGCGAGCACTTTCGAATCGGCTTCATAGGTCTGATTCCCGACGAAGCGCGACGCGGTCCCATCGCTCGAAGCGATCTCGGGCGCGATCGTCTCCTCCTTGCGCGCGGCGCGGCCTCGCGCACGTTGCTCCTCCATCAGGCGGTTGAAACCCTCAACGTCGACAGGAATTCCCCAGTTCCGCATTACGTCTTGGGTGAGGTCTAACGGGAATCCGTAAGTATCGTAGAGCTTGAAGGCGACATCACCAGGCAAAACTAGCTCGCTTAGCCGCTTCGCTTCGTCAGCTCGGTAATCGCGAGGATTTGGTACAGCTCCACCGAGCTGATCATGCACCCAGAAGTCTATTAGTTCGAGGCCGCGATCGAGAGTGTTTCGAAAGCGTTTTTCCTCTTCTCCGACTTCAAGCTTAATTTCCAAACATCGCTCGCGCAGTTGCCCGTAAGCGCTAGCCATAGCGCCTACCACACCACCGAATTCAAGAAAGCGTTCAACTTTGCCGCCGCCACAAACTAGCGACAAAAATGTATTCCGTATTCCGAGCTTTCGTCCATGAACGGCCGCGCGGCGTATCAAACGGCGAAGCACGTATTCTTGCTCGTTGTTCCCCGGTTTCAGGCCGTCAGCTATGAGAAAGCTTATTGCTCGCGCATGATCCGCTATGGCTCGATAAGAAATGTCCGCGTCCACTGACACTCCGTACCTCGGCGCCTGGCCAAAATGCACGGCGATACTTTCGATCTCACCAATAATTTTCTGGAAAAGATCGGTGTCGTAGTTGCCGAGGAGCTTGCCGGTCTCGAGGCTCTGCAGCACCGACGCGATGCGCTCGAGGCCCGTCCCGGTATCGACGGCCTTCATCGGCAGCGGCGTGAGCTTGCCCGAGGCGTCGCGGTTGTACTGGATGAAGACCAGGTTGCCGAGTTCGATAAACCGCGCACAGCCATCGACGTTGACCGCGCATGGACCCGGCTCGTGCGTGCAGAACTTCGCGGCCGCGGCGCCGCGGTCGATATGAATCTCGGAGCATGGACCGCAGGGACCGGTCTCGCCCATCTCCCAGAAGTTGTCCTTCTCGCCGTACCGTAGGATGCGACCCTGAGGTAATACTTTAAGTTTGAGCCAGGCCGCTTCGGCCTCGTCGTCGTCCTTATAGACCGTCGCCCAGAGCAGCTCCTTGGGAATCCCCCAGACTTCGGTGATGAGCTCCCAATGGAACGCGATCGCCTCCTCTTTGTAGTAGTCGCCGAACGACCAGTTGCCGAGCATCTCGAAGAAGGTGTGGTGGTAACTGTCGCGGCCGACGGCTTCGAGGTCGTTGTGCTTGCCCGAGATGCGCAGGCATTTCTGACAATCGGCGACGCGCCGGGACGTTGGCGTCCGGATGCCGAGAAAATAATCCTTGAACGGGACCATCCCGGCATTGGTGAAGAGCAGGGTCGGATCGCCATGGGGAATCAACGAAGCCGAGGGAACAATCTCGTGTCCGCGTTCGGCGAAGAAATCCAGAAAGGACTGACGGATGCGATCAGTGGTCCAGTGCATACGAGGTTATTGTAACGCGATCGTGAGGCGTTTCGCAGGTGTGGCCGGCTGCAAAGATCCCGGATCTTACGCGGTTTGCGCGAGGGCAGAGTTCCAAAGCTTTTCGACCTTGCTGCGCAGCTCTGCGATCGTGCCGTCATTGGTCACGACCTCGGTGGCGTGCTGGCGGCGCTGATCGTCGGAGAGCTGCGCGCGGATGCGCGCCTCGGTCTGCTCGGGCTTGAGTCCACGCTCGCGCTCGACGCGCTCGATCACGCGCTCCTTCGCCGCCACGACCAGCCAGATTTCGTCGAACAACGGCTGCCAGTTGGCCTCGATCAGGACCGCCGCCTCGATCACGATCGGTTTGCGTTCGCCCACCGCGCGCATCGCGGCGACCATCTCGCGCATCCGCGCGAACATCTTCGGATGGACAATCGCGTTGAGCCGCTCGAGCGCCGCCGGCGCGGCAAAGACAATCGGGCCGAGCTTCTTGCGATCGATCGTACGGTCTGCCGCGAGGATGCCGTCGCCGAAAGCGGCAATCATATCGAGATAGGCCGGGCCATCCGGCGCATAGATCGTATGGCCCACCTTGTCGGCGTCGATAATCGGCGCGCCCAGCTCGGCGAGGATCTTCGTCACCGTGCTCTTGCCCGAGCCGATTCCCCCGGTCAGTCCGATTGTGAGCATCCATTCGCCTCGCGAGAAAAAGCTATCCGCGCGTCTCATACCGCTTTCTTGCTCCAAGTCTGCAAATTGTAGAGATGGCTGAAAAAGCCGCCGCGCGCGAGTAGTTCATCGAACGTGCCCTGCTCGGCGATCGCGCCGTCGCGCAGGACGAGGATCAGGTCGGCGGTCTGGATCGTCGAGAGCCGATGAGCGATTACGAGCGTGGTGCGTTCGCGCATCGCTGCGCGCACCGCGGCCATCACGAGGGCTTCGGTTTCCGCGTCGAGCGCGCTGGTCGGTTCGTCCATAATCAGAATCGGCGCGTCCTTGAGCAGCGCCCGCGCGATCGTGACGCGTTGCCCCTCGCCCTCGGAGAGGCTGTGCCCGCCTTGGCCCACGAGCTCGTCGAGGCCTGCGGGCAGTTGCGCGATCAGCCCGTCGAGCCGCGCCGCTGACGCCGCTTGCTCGAGCTCGCGCGCGGTCGCGTCCGGCCGTCCGATCGCGAGGTTGGCGCGAATCGTGGTTGCCATCACCAGCGGCGGCTGGATCACCATCGCGATACTGCCACGCAGCGAGCGCAACGTCGCGTCGCGCGTATCGACGCCGTCGATCCTGATCGCGCCGCGGTCCGGCTCGTAAAAACGCATCACGAGACTCGCCATCGTGGTCTTGCCGGCGCCGCTCGGCCCGACGATCGCGACCGTCTGTCCCGCGCGCACCTTGAAGCTGATGCCTTTGAGGACCGGGGCGGCGCGGTCATAGCCGAAGACCACGTCATCGAATTCAAGGTCGCCGCGGACACGTTCGAGCGCGCGCGCGCCGGGGCGGTCTTTGATCTCCGGCTCGAGTTGGACCAGCTCGAAGCATCGCCGGAGTCCGGCCTTCGCGCCCTGAATCATGCCGTAGGTCTGAAACATCTGATTGACCGGGAGGTAGAGCGAGGCGAGGTAGGTCGTGAAGACGATCAGGTCGCCGATCGTGAGCTGGCCGTTGAGGACGTGGCGCGCGCCGATATAAATGACCAGCGCCGTCCCGATCGCGATCAGCGCATTGACCCCGCCAGCGTAAATCGTCTGAAAGACGTAAAGCTTGAGCGACTCGCCGAGGCTTTCGCTGCTCGACTGCACGAACTCGCTGAGCGATTCGTTTTCGCGGGTGAAGGCCTGCACGACGTGAATCGACGCGAGCGCCTGATGCGCGACGGTATAGAGCCGGCTCTCCTTGATGCGTGCGCCACTCGCCAGCCGATCGATCCGGCGGCTGACCCCGGCAATCAGGACGAACAGGATCGGCACGACGCCGAGCGCCGCCAGCGTGAGGATCCAGTCCATCCGGATCATCACGACGAACATCGCAATCAGCATCACGCTGGCCGATAGCACCGGAAAGATTCCGTTCATCGCGATGGTCTGGAGCGACATGCTGTCGTAGGCGATCCGGACCATCAGATCGCCGACCTCGCGCCGGCGATGGAAGGAGAGCGAGAAGCGCTGCAACTTGTCGAACATCTGGGCGCGCAGCTCGTTCACCATCCGCTGGCCAACCGCGATCGTCACGTAGTTGTTGACGACGTTGAGGATGCCAAGCACGAGATAAAGCACGACCAGGACGAGGCAGGCGGCGATCAGCAGTTTGGCGCCGGCGATCGGGGGAGTCCAGCGCGTCGCCGCCAGCGGCGCGCCGCGCAGCACGTTGTCGATTACGATCTTGAGTGGCCACGGCTTCGCCACTTCGAGCAGGCTGGTCACGCCGACGCTCAGGATGACGAGCATCAGCGTCCGCAGATGCGGCCGCATCCGGCGGAACACTTCGCGGTAGAGCGCGAGAGCCTTCATCGGGCAGCGGCTTGGTTGTGGGCTGGTCGCCCCGCCGCGCACGCCGCGCCGGCGTCGCGGACCGCGAGCTCAATCAGCGGAGAAAGCCGTCGCGCATCGAGCACAAAGGCGGCAACGATCGCCGACGCGCCAAGAATTGCAGTCAGAATCGCGGCCTCAGCGCTGCTGCCAACGTAAAGAATCCCGGCGACAACGATCAGCAGCGCGCTGAACCGTCGAGCGGCGATCGATGGTTGTACGCCGAGCTTCCATCCGACGACGACGCGGCCGTCGCGAACATTGAGCAGGTTGAGCGCGGCAGCGGCCCCATCGGCGGTTCGGACTTGCAGATCGTAAGGCTGGTAGCCATCGGTCAGGGCCACGATCGCGCCACGTTTGAGCAGGGCCGCACGCAGCGACGCCGTGAGCTTTTCGACCGCCGACTCGTCACCGGAGTCGCCGATGAGGTTGGCGAAGGCGACGCTCCCGTTGCGCTTCCAGCCGGGCGTGGAAGGCGCGGGATCAGCTGAAAGATCCAGCCGCGTTCTGCAGTATAGAAAGTCTCGCGCGTAGCTGCGCGCGAGCGGTCCGAGCAGGCAGAGCAGCGCCAAGCGGAGCCGCACCTCGAACGAAGTCCCGCGCGAGGCCGGGGTGACGGCGGCCCGTGCGATCGCACTCGCGAGCGTGGCGGCGACGCCAATCACGCCGACGATCGCCAGTGCGTCGCGCGCCAGCAGACCGGCCAGGAGCAGCAGTGCGAAAATTATCAACCATGAAAAGGTGAGCGGCGCTTGTAGCGCGAGCGGAAAATCGGTACCGCGATAAAGACTTTGAAAGAGGCCACGGCCAAACGCGCCGTAGTAAACGCGCGCGCCGCCGCCGAACCATCGCGCGAGCCAGCCGCCCTCACCGTAAACGCGCCCGTTGCTGCGATTCGGATACTTGCGCGCCAGGATCGCTTCGGCCTGGCCGTAACCGATCTGTTGGCGGAGGTATGCGCCGAGCGTCGAGCGCCGACGATGGATTACGATCGCCGCGGGCGCGTGGGCGATTTGCAGCCCGCGTTCGCGCAGCCGCCATGAGAAGTCAACGTCGTCGCCCGCGGCCGTGAAGCTTTCGTCGAACGGCGTCGCGCCGTCAAGCCGGGTTTTGTCCAGCGCCATGCTGCATCCGCAGACCTGGTCGAGTGTGTCGTCGCCGGCACGGACCTCGCGCGGCTCACCCGGCGCCTCGGCGATCGCGGCTTGAAGCACAGAGGCGGCTGGCGGTGGAAAATTCTGGCCGCCCGCGGCGGCGACCTCGCGCCGCAAAATGGTCTCGGCCAGATGATACAGCCAATCGGAATCCGCCTCAGCGTCGGCGTCAATAAAGGCGACGATGCGACCACGCGCCGCGGCGATTCCGGCGTTGCGCGCCGCGCCCAGGCCGCGATGCTCGAGCTTGACCAGGCGCGCGCCTGCAGTTTCCGCGATTTGTGCGGTCGTATCGGTCGAACCGTCATCGATCACGATGACCTCGTAGTTCGGATAGTTCAGTTGCCTCAGCGATTCGAGGCACGGCGCGAGCGTCGCCGCGGCGTTGTGGGCGCAGACCACAACCGAAGCTTTCGGTAGATCGGGTAGCGGCGGCGGCAATTCGTTTTTGAAGACTTCGGCGACCGCGTCAAAAGCCTCCTTCGGCTCGCGCTCCCGCGTAACCAGTCCAAAAGCCCAATCGGTGATTTCGGCGCCTCCCGTATGCCATTCGTCGGTGAAGGCGAAAACGATAAAGCCCGACAGCCCCAGCTCGAAGGCCGCGCGCGCCTGCCAGCGCAGGAGTTCAGCCTGATGCGCCTGACCCTCGCGGATGGTATCCATGCCGGTCTCACTGAGGACCAGCGGACAATCATAGGTCGTGGAGAGCAGATGGGTCAGGTAGCGCCGGAAATCCGGCTCGCGATGGAGATACACGTTGAAGCAAACGAGGTCGAGAAAATTGAGTTCAAGATATTCCGCGGACGGATAGTTGGAATAGGTGAACAGGCCCTGCGGGTCCGCGTGCTTGCCGAGATCGTAAAGCTCGCGCAGAAACCGGTTGACTGCGCGCGGTCCGTGCCAGCGCACGATATCCGAGCGAATTTCGTTGCCGAGGCTGTAGGCGAAAATCACTTCGGCGAACTGCTTCATCGCGTGAACCCCGTCGCCGATCGTGCGCCGGATGTCACGCGTCATCTCGGCCGAATCCAGAAACGCCATGTGGAACGGCCACGGCATCCCGACCATCAGCCGCAGTTCGTGTCGGGCGGCGAGCTCGAAAATCCAGGGCGGCGGCGGGGTGTAGGTGCGTACCACGTTGACGCCGCGTTGGCGCATCAGCGCGAAGTCCGCGGCGGCGCGATCGGGCTCGGGATAACGCTCGCCGCGCGAATTCGGCGTGAAAGGCCCGTACGAGACGCCGCGCGCGAAGAATTTCCGCTCGCCGTCGTACAGATACTTGGCGCGCACCGTCAGCCGGTTCATGCCGATGAGGTAAGCGGAAAGACTCTCTGCAAGCAACGCACGCCGAGAGGCAGCCGAGTTTGCTCTTCGGCGGGGCTCTCCTAATATCTACTTCACGATGGCGACTGAGAATCTTGCTGACGAACCCGCGAGCGGGTATATCCGCGTCAATGGCCGCAGGTTGTACTATCTCGACTGGGGCGGCGACGGCTCGCCGATCCTGATCCTTCACGCGACCGGGTTTCTTGGACGCGTCTATCGGCCGATCGCGGAGGCGCTCCGCTCGCTTGGGCGCGTGTACAGTTACGATCAGCTTGGGCACGGCGGCAGCGACACGCCGAGACTCGACGAGATTTCGTGGTATCGCACCGCGGACGATCTCGAGGGTGTGCTGGAGACGATGGGTTTGCGCGGGGTGCGGGCGTTCGGCCACTCGGCGGGCGCCACTGCGATCGCAGCCATCGCCGATCGGCGGCCGGATCTAATCGCGCGTGCGATGCTGGTCGAGCCCGTGATCGTCGATCAGGCGGACCCGCTTGAGCGACCGAGCGAGCTATACCAGCGCACGCTCAAGCGCAAGCCTGCGTTCGACAGTCTCGCCGAGATGTACGCAAATTTCGCGAGCAAACCCGGCTACTCGAGCTGGCGTCCAGACATCCTGCGCGACTATTGCGAGCACGGGACGCGGCCGGACGGCGGCGAAAGGCGCGTCCTCAGATGTACGCCGGAAATCGAGGCGCAGCTCTACCAGACGGCCCGCGATTTCGACGGCCTGCATCACCTCCTCGCCTGCACGATTCCGATGCTCGTCGTCTTTGGCGAGAAGAGCGACAGTCCCGGGCTCGGCTTTGCCGAGCGCATCACGCGCGATGCGCCGCGTCGGCGGGTCGTGGTGGTTCCCGGCGGGGGCCATCTGCTGCCGATGGAGCAGCCCGACGAGATTGCGCGGCTGGCGGTCGATTTTTTCAGCGGCGCCTAGTTCGGTTTGCCGGGGTCACGCGCGGCCCCACATCTCGGCGAACGGATCCCAGCCGGGGTCGCGATGCCATTCGTACTCCATCCTCGCGGCGGTTCGCTCAGCCGCTGCGGTGCCGCAAATCCGCGCGATAATCGCGAGCGCCATATCAATCCCGGCGGAGACTCCGGCCGAAGTCCAGAATTTGCCGTCCTCGACCCATCGCGCCTGCGCGACCCAGTTGACCCGCGGCCCCTGCGACTTGACCCAGTCGAAGGCAAACTTGTTGCTGGTCGCACGATGGCCATCCAGGAGTCCGGCGCGCGCGAGCAGTCCAGCGCCGGTGCAGATCGAGGTTACGAATTCTGTTTCGGCGACGCGCGCCCTGAGCCAGGTCATCAACACCGGGTTGTCAACTTCACGCCGCGTGCCGATTCCCCCAGGGACCATCAGCAAGTCGAAGGTTGGAGCGTCAGCGAAACTCTGATTGGGGACGATCTGCGGCCCCTGCGCACTCGTGACAACGCCGCGCGCCTCCGCGATCATGACGAGTTGGAAAGCGTCTTTGAGTTGAGGCGAACGGTAGGCTTCCGCCGGACCAAAGACGTCAAGCAGTTCGAAGCCTTCAAACAGCACGATGCCGACAGTTTTTTGCTTCAATGGATTACCTCTCCGGGTCGTGCGCACTGCTCCCCGTCATCGTCGTCAAAATGGCGCGGGCTTCGTCAGTATAGACACCAGGTTCTTCCCACACGATCAGTGGCGCTTCGATTCTAACCTCGACCCCGCCGCCCCGGCGCGCTTCCACCATGATCGAGGTCGCAGAACTGCGCGCATACGGATGGACGAGGCGGAGTCGCTTGGGCTCGAGTGACTTGGCCCTCAGCTCTGCGAGCAGATCGGCGGCGCGCCCCGCCGTAAAGATCATCGCGACCCGACCGTTGCTGGTCGCGTAGCGGGCCGCGGCCGCGACGAAATCGCGCAGGCTCGCGCCGCCCGCACCACGCGCGATGCGGCGGCTTGCATTCGGGCTTTCGCGTCCGCTCTGCAGCGCGCG
>JBOHWF010000310.1:0-2793 GCA_050736455.1 Binataceae bacterium (SeqCode)
GTCAGCAACTGCGCGCGATCCACCAGCAGTTCCTCCGCCGGTATTTGGTGTTCGCTTCGGAGGTAATTGCGGAACCCGTCTGCGGTCGGTTCCAGCACGGCAAATGACTCCACATCGGTCCATTCCTGCGCAGCATCGGTGCGTCCCGGCGAGAAGGGAATCTTCACCGCGTACCCGGCTTTTTTCGCCGCTTCCTCGACGGCTGCGCAGCCACCCAGAACGATCAGATCGGCAAGCGAGACCTTCTTACCGCCGGAGCGGTTAGAATCCTTTTGAAGCGCTTCCAGCTTCTGGATGGCCTTGGCCAGGTCGGCCGGCTGGTTCACTTCCCAATTCTTTTGCGGCGCAAGGCGAATGCGCGCCCCGTTCGCCCCACCGCGCTTGTCCGAGCCGCGGAAGGTTGCCGCCGACGCCCAGGCAGTCGCGACGAGTTGAGAGAGCGACAGGCCGGATTGGAGGATCTTGGCCTTCAAAGCAGCAATCTCCCGCTCCCCAATCAATTCATGATCCACTGCGGGAATCGGGTCTTGGAACAACTGGGGTTCCTTGGGAACCAGCGGGCCAAGGTATCGCGAAACAGGCCCCATATCGCGGTGCGTCAGCTTGAACCAAGCCCTGGCGAACGCGTCTGCGAATTGATCGGGATGCTCGTAGAAGCGCCGTGAAATTTTTTCGTAAGCCGGGTCCATCCGCAAAGAGAGGTCAGTGGTCAGCATGGCGGGTGCGCGACGCTTCGACTTGTCGAACGGATCCGGCACCGTGCCGGCGCCCGCGCCATTCTTTGGTACCCACTGATAGGCACCGGCCGGGCTCTTGGTCAGTTCCCATTCGTAGCTGAACAGGTGCTTGAAGTAGTCGTTGCTCCACTTCGTTGGCGTCGTGGTCCAGATGATTTCGATGCCACTGGTGATCGCGTCGCCCGCTTTGCCTGTGCCAAATTTGCTCTTCCAGCCGAGTCCCTGCTGCTCGATCGGGGCGGCTTCCGGGTCCGGGCCGACCAGCGTCGCATCACCAGCGCCGTGGGTTTTGCCGAAGGTGTGCCCGCCGGCTATCAGCGCGAGCGTCTCTTCGTCGTTCATTGCCATCCGGCGGAAGGTCTCTCGGATATCCCGCGCCGCGGCGACTGGATCCGGCTTGCCCTGGGGCCCTTCCGGATTCACGTAAATCAGCCCCATCTGAACCGCGCCAAAAGGATTGTCGAACTGACCAGGGCTCTGGTAGCGCTCACCCGCCAGCCAGGTGCGTTCAGGCCCCCAGTACGTCTCATCGGGCTCCCAGACATCCTCGCGCCCGCCGCCAAAGCCGAAAGTCTTAAAGCCCATCGACTCGAGGGCGACGTTGCCTGCGAGAATCATCAGGTCGGCCCAGGAGATTTTGCGGCCATACTTCTGCTTTATCGGCCAGAGCAACCGCCGGGCCTTGTCGAGGTTCGCATTGTCTGGCCAGCTACCGAGCGGCGTGAAGCGTTGCTGGCCGGCGCCAGCGCCGCCGCGGCCGTCGCCGATGCGATAGGTGCCTGCCGCGTGCCACGCCATGCGAATGAAAAGCCCGCCGTAGTGGCCAAAATCGGCCGGCCACCATTCCTGCGAGTCCGTCATCAGGGCATGGAGATCCTTGATCACGGCATTCAGGTCGAGGCTCTTGAATTCTTCACGATAATTGAACTCCTCGCCCATGGGATCAGAGAGCGGGGAGTTCAGTCGCAGGGGCTTCAGGTCCGGCTGATTCGGCCACCAGTCCGCATTCGTCGGGCCTGAGTGTCCGCGTGAGCCACTCGTTACCGGGCATTTGGTTTCGGTTTCGCTTGACACGTTTTGCTCCTTATTAGCGGGGACTGGCGCCCCCGCGGCTGTGATGGGTTTTTCTCCAAGTCTTCATCCGCCTACGAATTCGTTCCAAAAACACTGCGGCGGCCACGGTTAACCCCGGGCGCGGACGTTCGCGCGCCGAGATTTGCCGCTCGTTCCCCTGGCCCCAACCGGCTCCGTTCCCGCCGGTACTGAACGAGTCGGCCCGGCTTTACGCTCTTTCACGCGGCACTGCCTGCAAATGCCCTCGATTTCGAGCGAGCAGGCGAGAAGCTCGAATTCACCGAGATGCGCCACGTCCTTGATCAGTTCATTGACCCCGGGCATCTCGACGTCCTGGACTCGCCGGCAACGCACGCAGAATACATGATGATGCGGCTCGACATGGCCGTCATAGCGCGCGCGCCCATGCAGCGCGGTGACCTTGCGCGCCTCGCCAACCTGACAAAACTGCTCGAGAATCCGATGGACCGTGGCGAGCGATACGTGCGGATGTTGGCGGCGCACCACCGCGCAGATTTCCTCGGCGCTGGGATGGTTCTCAGCAGCTACCAGGGCGCGGATAATCGCCAGGCGCTGCGGCGTGATCGATAGCCGCCGTTCGCGGCAGCGCTGCACGAACTCACCGAGCCGCCGCGCTGAATAATTCGCGCGCCAGCGCAGATCCAGTAGCCGCATTTCTCCCATGACTCGTGCCTGAAAGCCGTCCGGCAGCGATCCTAAGCCTTTCATGCGGCGTCCGCTCAACCGATAGCTATCAGCGCCTGCTAACAATTACTAAACAGCCTTCGCACTTGTCAACCGTGCGAGCAAATAATCCGGCCTCGCCTGAGCCGCAGCCCTGAGGCGCTAAGACTCAATCTATTGGCGGGAAAACTGGCGCCCCCTGCGGGATTCGAACCCACGACCCCAGGATTAGGAATCCTGTGCTCTATCCATCTGAGCTAAGGGGGCGCTTTGTATGCCACATCTCGAGGTTGTTAGA
>JBOHWF010000311.1:0-2639 GCA_050736455.1 Binataceae bacterium (SeqCode)
GATCAAGCCCGAGGAGGGCAAGGTCGGCTTCCGCGCGAGTTTCCCGCAAATCTCGATGAAGGTGATGGTCGAGGATCTGCCGGGGGTGGCCGAGCGGCGTCTCGACGAGCTGGCCGGCCGCGTGCGCGAGCGCATCGGCAGCTTTATCTACGGCGAGGGCGACACCTCGATGGAAGAGGTGATCTGCAAGCTGTTTAGCGAAAAGCAACTCAAGGCCGCGGTCGCCGAGTCCTGCACTGGCGGCCTGATTGGCCATCGGCTGACCAACGTCGCGGGCAGCTCGAACTTCTTTGTCGGCGGCTTCGTGACCTATTCGAACGAGCTCAAGCAGGAGCTCCTCGGCGTGCGCGCGGAGACCCTCAAGCAGCACGGCGCGGTGAGCGAGCAGTGCGTGCTCGAGATGGCCGCCGGCGCGCGCGACCGGACCGGCGCCGACGTTGCGATCGCGACCTCGGGCATCGCCGGACCCGACGGCGGGACGGCCGACAAGCCGGTCGGCACGGTCTGCATCGGGATGGTCGGCGAGGGGGTCAAGGTCGCGCGTCAGTACAACCTGATGCGCGGTACGCGCGACTGGGTTAAACTGCTGGCGTCACAGGTGGCGCTCGACTGGCTGCGCCGCTACGCCTTGGGGCTGCCGGTCGGCGAAGGGACGATGTTCCGGCGCTAACGGGCGTTTTGATGCAGAAACGGGCCGATAAGAACACGGACTCGCCAAGCCGGGTCGCCGGCAAACGTACCGCCGCTAAGCGGCGATCGCGCGTGTCCATCGACAAGAGCCGCACGATTGTCCGCGAGGCGATGAAGCTGTTTCTCAAGAAGGGCTACGGCGCGGTCAGCATGAACGAGATCCTCGGCCGCGTCGGCGGCTCGAAGACCACGATCTATGCGCGCTTTCGCGACAAGGCGAGCCTGTTCGCCACGGTGATCGACGAGCTGCTACGGGAGATCGTCAACTACGACACCGAGGGCCTGGAAGAGTTCGCAGTCGAAGAAGCTTTGATGGAAATCGCGCGGCGCCATCTCAAGATGGCGCTGTCGGAGCGTTACGTCCAACTCATCCGCATGGTGGTCGCCGAAGTCCACCAGTTCCCCGAGCTCGGTCAGACCTTCTACGAGCACGGTCCCGCGCGGAGCTATCAGAACTTCGCCGATTATCTGCGCTACCAGACCGCAGCCGGGACGCTGACGATCGCGGATGTGCGCCTCGCCGCCGACCTCTTCTTCGGCACCCTGCTCCATCGGCGGGTGCTCACCCGCATCTACGGCGTTGAGCCGCCGCCACAGGACATCGAAGAGATCGCTCGCGTTGGAGTCACGGAGTTTCTCAACATCTACGCAAACCCGGATGCCGGCCCGCAGCGTCGCCGTCTCATCGCCTAGACCCGCTTGTAGTTCCCTCATCTGATGGCGAACGCCTTTACGATGAGCGGGGTGTCAACTACTACATGCGGCGCAATCGCGTGATAACCCAGAGCGTGAACCCAGGCGTTTCCGGTGCGCAGCGTGATGAAGGTCTTGATCATGCCTGGTCCGAAGTAAGTCAACAGCACAAAGATGAGGGAAAGGACTGTCTCGCGCGGTGTTGCAAATAGTGACCAGCCTTCGACGATGTGCATGGCCGCGTAAGTTAATCCGCCGAACAGGATCGTCGTGACCCGCGATCCATTCAGCCTCAGATAGCGCGGGATCAGGATCGCGTAGATCAGCACCATCGTCGGCATCACCGTGCCGACAAAAAAAGCCAGGAAAGCCGTCGGCGCGCCAATCAGCATCTGGCGGCCGCTCAGCCTCAGGAAGCCCGGAAATGCGCCGAGTTCGACCAGGCTCTCGATCGCAGCGACCACGATAATCACCGTGAGATCATTGCGGCGATCGCTCGAGCGCAGATTGAGCTGCTCGGCGCTGTAGCGCCGCCCAAACCACAGGAATGGCGCAACCGCGAAGACGAGAAAATTGTACGTCGCCCAGGTCCCGATCTCGCCGGGCGAGGGTGGCGCGCTGGAGCCATACAAGGTTCCGGCGATATGGAAGCTGAAAGGGCGATAGCCAAGCGCAGGCCCGAGCATCCATCCGCCCGCTTCGCCGAGCGCCGCATAGATCAGCAACCGAGCCGTTTCGCGCGCGGCGATCCGCGGCTCCGGCGCGCGCGCGGCGAGATCCGGAGACAGTCTTCGACGGGTCAGGAAGTAGATCACTCCCATCAGCATGAAGATCTCGATCATGCCCAAGCTCGGCAGCGCCATCTGGAGAGCGAAGGATTTGTGAAGCAAAGCTGGCCGGTCGAAGGGCAGAACGCCGCGCGCCAGGATCCACACCAAAACGTTGGCGATGATCCACGCACCCAGCGCGATCTGAACGCTTGGCTCCCGGATGGTGTTGCGTACCAGCCAATCGCTGTAAGACGAGATAGCATTGGGGTGCCGCGGCGGGTTCATGCCGTCCCCATCGTTCCAGCGAGCAAAGCTTGCGCGCGCCGCGGTCTGCAGCAGACGCGGGTTGGCGGAGAGGGAGGGATTCGAACCCTCGGTACCCGGTAAAGAGTACGCCAGATTAGCAATCTGGTGCCTTCGACCACTCGGCCACCTCTCCGCGAGTGGAAGCGTAAGTTTATGATCCGCGCGCGCCGGCGTGAAGCG
>JBOHWF010000312.1:0-7045 GCA_050736455.1 Binataceae bacterium (SeqCode)
CGACGGCACGATCGCGCAGCTCGCGCCGCCGCGCGCTGCCGGTCGCGGGCAGACCGCAGAATTCGCCGGCTTTGGTGCGCGGGTCAGCGGGATCGTGGTGACCGCCGGTGCGATTCGCGACGCCGGCGCGGACGCGCTCGCGCGCACGATCGCCGATGAAGTCGCGGTTTTCGAGCAGCGCGGATGTCTCTCGCCACACCATCTGTTCGTCGGCGATAGCGACGGCCGCCTAACGCGCGACCTCGCGAATCGTGTCGCCACGGCGCTCGATCATCTCGCGCGCGGTCCGCGGCCGCCGCCGCGCGCCCTCACGCTCGAAGATGCGGCCGCGATTCGCCGCACGCGCGAGACCGCGCGCTGGCGCGCGCTCGGTGGGCAATCGGTGCAATTGTGGGAGGGCGCGATCCCGGGCTGGAGCGTAATTTACGACCGCGCCGCCGCGTTCACCGCCGGGCCAGGTTTCCGCACGCTCCAAGTCTCGCCTTTTTGGGATCCTGACGATCTCGCGCGCCGCCTCGCACCGGTCGCCGGCCGGCTCGAAGCGATGGGCTTCAAGGCCTCGACCGTCGATTCCGCAGCTTACCTAGCTCAGCTCCAGCAGGTGCTTGAGCGCGCGGGCGCAAGCTGGATCTGCGCACCCGGACAGATGCAATCGCCGCCGGTCGATTGGGCGCATGGCGGCGGCGAATTTGTCGGTATGCTGCGGCGTTCGCGAGGCTAATTCCTGCCCCGCACCAAATCGAAGTTGTACTGAAACTGCATCAGCAGAATATTCTTTCCCTTGAAAACGCCGCCGGCGTACGAGCTATAGCGATCGTTACTGAGTATGCCGATATATTGTAGCATCAGCGAATATTTATCAGTCCAGGGCGGAGTGACTACGACGTTAGGAAACAACTCCCAAGTGTCGCCGTCCGGATTGTAAATTGTAGTAAAGGTCGGCACGACCGCCCCCCACCACCAGCTCGTGCTCGCGTTGAAGAGCAGATTCTCTTCATTGTGACGCCACCGCTCAGGGTATCCGCTGTAAACCAGATTCCGGCTCGGACTCAAGATCGTATAGTTATTCCACTCGAGGTTGGTGGTTAGCCCGCCGGTGGCGCTCAGCCACGGCGCTGCGAGGTCGTCAATATCGAGAGCGACGAGAGTGTTGAGCGTACTCGAATAGGCAACCGCCGACGGTCGCGCGGGGTTGAGCGTGTTGAACGGCGTGCGATCCTGCCAGACCCCCTCACTGCGCAACACCAGAGGAACGTCGGCCAAGCGTTCGCCCCCGAGATAAATCGGCCGGTTGATGGTCGCGCCAAGATCGCTCAAGGCCGGGTAGCGGAACTGTAGACTCTGTCCGGCGCGCGGCGTGCCGTTGACAAAATTTGCGGGATTGAACTGATGGCCATGCCAGTACAAGGCAGTCAGCTCTGCGTTGTCAATTATCGCGTGAAAGCGCAAACCCCCAGCCGACTCGGCCCAGCTATCCGCCGGCAGCCGGTACGTCTGGAACGGCGCGACCAGGTTATGGACTTGCGGATAGGCAGACTGCGCCCCGGCCGGAGTATTCGCCGGAACCGTAAACGGGTACGGATACGGATCAAAGCGCCCGCCACTCGGGGCCAAGAGATTCACTGCACCGGCAACGCTATATTGTCCCCGGTAGCGCGCGTCCGCGTAGCTGACGCCGCTGTACAATGGTTGCCACGCCGGCGCCCAGATGCCTTCGATAAAATCGCCGCCGAGCGGTCCGAGGGCGGGCAGATTCAGGATGGGATGCAGCATCCACAATGGCAGCCGCGACTGTTCCAAATTGGCGAAGCCGAAGTTCCAACTGAGATCCTGCGGATTGACTACGTCGCCGACCCGAAACGCGATCGATTCACCCCAGGTAACAATCTGGCGGCCCGACAGCAGCGTCAGCGGACCGGCGATCGTCTTCGCATAGGCTTCGCGCACGTCGTAGCGATTGTAAATTTGCGACTGGCTCTGGTTAAACACGCCCGTCGCGCCCGCGATGTTGTGGGCCTCCCAGGGATACGGCGGCTCGTAAACGCCCCAGAAGCGCAGGAAGAACGCGTTGTCGGCGTTCAGGAGATAGTTCAGATCGAGTTGCAGCAGCTCGCGTTGCGTCGCGAGTGAGTTGGCGCCGTGATGCTCCCCGGCCTGACGACCGAACTTCGTCAAGTTCGATGAATCAATCCACATTCCTGAAGTGTTCTGAAAAAATCCACTGACGGAGAGGCCGCCCAACCAACCGTCGGTCTGCGTGAAATCCGCCAGCGGCGTTTCGCTGCCGAAGAGCATTCGCTGAAAAATGTCATAGCTGTCGGCCGCGTTTGGCGGCACGCTCTGATCGGCATGCGCCTGGATACCTCCGCTGAATACGAGCGCGACGATCAGTCCTGCGACCAACTCGACTGATCGGCGCTGCATGGACTGAACCACTCCCACAGACTTGTAACCGCAGAAGCCGCGTCACTCGGTCACGCAGATACACCCGCGCCGTTCTGCATGCACATCGCTATCGCACAATTTTCATGAGCGCCGCCGGACTGGCATAGCGGCTGACGTCAAGGTAGCCCTTGGCGGCGCATGCCGAGTTCACACAGGGATGCAGGCCTGGAGAAATTGTCACATGCTGGCTGTCGAAATTAACCAGGAACCCGATATTGGCTCCGGAGGTGAGCTCGACGACGTCAGCGCCCGCCTGCGGAATCGGGACCGGATAAAGAAACCCCAGTTGTGACTTGAATAACCGCTCTGCCGGATCGTACAGATCGAGTTCCGCGCCGCTAAAGTAGTTCTCCTTGTCGACATACAATACGCGCCGCGAGTAACAGTAGTCTCTGGCGAAATTGGGCAACCGCCGCAGGGAGAGTACGTAGGTATCGCGAATTTCCCATTTCCCCATCGCCGGCTTGGGGAATGGAATCACCCCCGCCGATCCGGGATAGAAATATTCGCTACTTAGTTGGGTCGAATCTCCGGCAGTCTCGAAACCCGCCGGATTTGCATGCACCAGTGCGAGGATCTTCTTCTCACCCAGGTAATCGATCTGAAAGAGCTGCGGCAGGCCCGGCGGTCCGTCATTTTCGTCGTCGATCAGGTAGTCGCTGCCGAACACTGGTGCGCAGCGCGCCGCCTGGGACAGGCGCAACGATTTTCGCAAAGCAGGTACATACTCATAAAGCTCATCGAGTTTGGTCGGATCGGTCGGCGTCAGATCGAGGATGGTGGAATACTTGCCCGACTCGGGCGCGATCTGCTCATTATACTTGACCGCATAGTAACCGCCGGAATCCGCAATTGTCCGCGGGAAATCCGGGTCGCTCAGAAACGCCAGTTGCGATAATACGGTCTTGACTTCGGAGGTCTGCGTCATGTTACCGAAGCGATCGAGCGTGTACGTAAACGTTGGCGCCCATTGGACGCGCGGCTGATAGCGATAGTAGGCGTCCCAAAAAATGCGTTCGCCGGCGAGCCTCGGATCGCCTGCGAGTGGATGCGGAAAGGGCAGCCCGCCGACGTAGCCCGACGGCACATAGCCGCCAGCCGGAGTGCGCGTAAGCGTGACCTGATCGGCGTATTTGGCGGTGTCGTCGAGGTACTGTTTGGGCAGCGGCAGCGCAATCGTCGGACCCACTTCGATCCGAATATCGGGCGGCATATGCCAGAACCGCTCGCCGTCGAACAGCGCAATCAGCCCCTCCGACATGTATTGACGGTAATGCCCCCAGTTTTGTCCAGTTATCGTGGCGCCCGCCACCGTCGCGACCTCAGGCGTCGCCGCGGAATCGGCCGCCACGGCCTTCATGCAAAAGAGCTGAGCCAGCAGGATGAGGGATAAGCTAAGCGCCGCAATTTTGACTTCCGCCTTCACAGGATTACTCGGTGTTTGGACGATGGCCGGACTGGATCGCAGCATAGCGAAGGCGTCGCGGCTTGGGAAAAGGGAATAACGAAGACGCTCGAAGGGTCCTTTCAGTGATTTCCCAAGGGCAACTTAGAGATGATCGTCTTCCGATCGCTTTCTTTGCCACAAGTCGAATTCTCAATCAACCAGACTGTAACTTCTAGTTTGCAGGGCGTAATTAGCTAATGGTGGGGGCGACGAAAGAGGAAAAGAGCCGGGAGCGGCAATCGCTCATGGAACGTGCCCAAAACGGCGACCGCGAGGCGTTCCAGCTCCTGTTCCGCGACATTGGCCCGCTCGTCACCAGCTTCGTGCGACGGCGGGTGCGGGATCCCGCCGAGGTCGAGGATGTCTGCCAGGAAGCCCTGATGGCGATTTATCGCTCACGACAGACCTTTCAGCCGACGCGCCCCTTCGAGCCGTGGCTGTTCGCGATCGTGCGAAACGTGACCGCCAGGCATCTGACTAATCATCGTCTGCGCTACGGATGGCAACCGCCCGTGGAATATGTACCTGAGGTCCGCGTCGAGGATAGCTCCAGTCTGGCGTTGGAGATGCGCGAGGCGTTCGCGCGCCTCTCACCGGGGCAGCGGGAGGCCCTGAGTCTGACCAAGCTCGAGGGACTCTCGATCGAAGAAGCCTCGGCCCGCGCGGGCGCCAGCGCGGGCTCGATGAAGGTGCGGGTGCATCGAGCATACGAGTCCTTGAAACGGTCCATGTTGCGATAGAGATGTTGCGATAAGAACGATGCCAGAGCCTCGCGAAATCGACTATGCCGGGCTGATCGACCGCCTGATCCCGGAGTTCGAGCCGGTTAGGCGGCTCTGGCCCGTGTGGCTCCGATTGACGTTCTGGGTTCTCCTCGAAGTGGTCATCCTGGGAGCGGGGGCCGGGTTCCAGAGTCGCTCCGATTTGCTCGTGCAGACGTTGCCAGGGGCGGCGGCGCTCTTGGCCGTGAGTATCGCCGCCGCCTTTATCGCTCTGAGGAGCGCCGTCCCCGATCGCTCGGTTAGCGCTGCGGAGGTGATTTTTCTCACCATCGCGGTAATCGGCTCGCTACTCTTGACGCAACTCGAAGCGGCGAAGGGTTTCGCCTCCGGTGGCATACTCAGCTTCGACCCGACCTCGCTCGCGCGGACCATCGGTCTGGCGGCGATGCCGTGCCTCGCGCTGTTTTGGGCCGCCCGTCGAGGCGCGCCGTCCTGTCCCCAAGTGACCGGCGCGATGATCGGTCTCGCGGGCTGGTGCTTCTCCATCGCAGCCGGCCGCCTACTTTTCCAATTCGTTGAAGTGGCCAATTCGCTGGCATCACAGACGGTTTATGGAGTTCTGTTGGTGGCATTGTCTGCGGCGGTCGGCGCTGCCTGGTTGGATCCGGGACGAGCGTGGCATATCCGTCATCCGGCTGCTGGCGGCGCGCTGAACTCATGGACGATTGATTCACGTGTTTTATTCCCGGCTGCGATGGCCGCATCGCTCGGACTGACAATTTTTGCGCTTAGCGCCGGACGCCTGCAGGTCGCGCCGATACCGGATTTCGATCGCGCCATCGCGAGCTACGAGCAGTCGCTCAACGATTTCCGTCCCAACGTGCCGTCGGGCTCGCTCGAGGCGGTGCTGACGGCGTACATCGAGCACGGGATGGCGCCCTATATGTGGGACTTCGGCCCGCAAGGCTTCAAGTTGGTGGGCGGCCGTATCGACCGTCTGGCCGACGGCACGCCGGTCGCCTATACCTGGTTCCGGGGGTCGCGAGGCGGCGTGATGTGCCTGATGAGGCCGACTGCGGCATTCCAGCCGCCCGCTGCCACGCATGAAGAGAATCAGCACATCTTTTTTTATCGATACCACGGCTTCAGCGTCGCGATGCTCAACGTCGGCGGTTACGGCAGCTTCATCAGCGTGATCGTCGCGCCGGTGCCGATGAAAGCCTTCATGCCGATGATCCTCAGCGCAGTGCACTAAAGATCTAGACGCGGTTGCCCGCAGGCAGTGTTACGCCCTTATCGCGACGGCGGGCGCTGCTGATGCCAGTCGGTCGCGCGTTCATAGGCTGCCCCGGCGCGGATCAGCGTCGCTTCACCCAGATGCCTGGCGACGAGTTGCAGGCTCGGGGGCGGACCGGTGGGACTCTGCCCACACGGAAGCGATAGCGTCGGGTTGCGACTCAGATTGAATGGCGCGGTGAAATAAACCAGAGAATTGGTTCCGCCGCTCGTCAGCGCGCGGGCGTCCGGCGGCATCGCGGTGGCTGGTAACGACGCTGCGAACATCGAGGGACAGGCAAAGACGTCCACCTGATCGAACATCATCTGCAATTGATTCGCGAAGCGTTCGCGCACCTGATGGGCCTTGGCGTAATCCTGGCCGCGCACTTCGGCGCCGATCTCGAGGAATGAGCGGAAGCCCGGACCATACTCAGAGGCGCGCGCAGGGTAGGTCTGCTCATGACCTGCCGCGGCGTCGGCGGAACATAGCGTCGTCCATGCGGCGATGCCGGGACCGACGTCCGGGATCGCGACTTTCACGACTCGCGCGCCGAGCCGTTCAAGCACCCGAGCGGCACTCACTACGGCGCCCGCGACCTCCGGTGACGCCGCCGCGAGGTAGCTCTCGTCGAGGCCGACGCGCAGCCCGCTCACGCCAGCGCTGAGAGCAGCCTGGTAGTCGTCCACGGGCGCGGAGAGGGAGGTCTCGTCATGCGGGTCGCGGCCGGCAATTACGCCGAGCATCAGCGCCGCATCGCCGACGCTGCGCGTCATCGGTCCGATATGGTCAAGGGATTCTCCCAGGGGGAAGACGCCGTGGCGGCTCACGCGTCCCCAGGTCGGTTTCAGGCCGACGATTCCGCACGCCGCCGAGGGAAAACGAATGGAGCCGCCGGTATCGCTTCCGATCGACGCGAAGCAAAGCCCGGCTGCGGTCGCAACTCCCGAGCCGCTGGACGAGGCCCCCGGCCATACGGCGGGATCCCATGGATTCAGCGGCGCCGGCAGTTCCGGGTGGTACCAGGCCATCGCGAATTCCGTCAGGTTGAGCTTGCCGAGCAGAATTGCGCCGGCGGCCTCTAGGCGCTCGACGACGGTCGCGCTGGAGTCGGGACGCCAGTCGCGCAGCACGCGGCTGGCGCACGTGGTCGGA
>JBOHWF010000313.1:0-18971 GCA_050736455.1 Binataceae bacterium (SeqCode)
CCAGGCCCAGTCGTTCCACACGCGGCATTGCGCCGCACCGAACTCGGCGTCGGTCGTCGCCCACATCGAGAGCCCTTTGTTGGGAAACATGATTTCGGCGTCGATACCGTCGCGGCGATGATCCAGGATGCGCTGCTCAGGCGTGTAACCGGATTTGTTGCGCAGCTCTTCTTCGCCCTGCAGATTGACGTCGAGCAGGCGGGACTTGCGCATCCCTTCGGCGATCATCACCTTGTTGCCCTTCTCGTCAACGATGATGCGCGGCAGACGGTCGTGGTACTTTTTGTCCATCCGCGAGGCCCACAGGCCCGATGGCTCCTGCACGTGACAGTCGGCCGAGATCATCAGGTAGCGGTTGGGATCGCCGGGCCGCGCGCTTTTCTTCCAGCCGCTGGCGCCCGGGGTTTCGAGCCGCCAGCGATTGGGCTCATCGATTTGTAGATTGGTGTCCTCGATCATATTTCCTCCATCGTAGGATCCGTTTTTGAGTCGGCAATTATTCTATTACTGGTCGCTGGGTTGTTAAAGGATGAAAAGACCCTCACCCCGACCCTCTCCCTTGGACAAGGGAGAGGGATCTTTAGGTCAGCCGCACTTCTTTCATCACCGAACGCAGCCGGTCGGCCGCGCCCGCCGTCATCGGGGTCAGCGGCATCCGCATCTCGTTGGTACACTTGCCCATAAAGGCGCAGGCCTGCTTAATCGGAATCGGATTGGTCTCGGTGAAGAGCGCGCGCATCAGTGGGATCATCTTGAAATGGATTTCGCGCGCCCGCGTGAAGTCGCCCGCGAGCGCCGCCGCCGCCAGCTCATGGGTCTCGCGCGGCATCACGTTGCTGATAACCGCGATTACGCCCCGCGCGCCCATCGCGATCAGCGGCAGGGTCAGCGAATCGTCGCCGGAGAGCATCGCCAGGCGATCACCGCAAAGCTTGAGGATATCCGAACACTGATCCATCGAGCCTGAGGCCTCTTTGATGCCGACGACCTGCTTGATTTCGCACATCCGCGCAAACGTCTCAGGCAGGATATTCGATCCGGTGCGGCCCGGGATGTTGTAGACGATCAGCGGCAGATCGACGCTCGCCGCGATCATCTTGTAGTGCTTGTAGATGCCGTCCTGCGTGGGCTTGTTGTAATAGGGCGAAATGAGTAAGGCGCCGTCGGCGCGGATCTCGCGCGCGAAGGTGGTGAGGCGGATCGCTTCGGCGGTGGAATTCGAGCCGGTGCCCGCGATCACCGGCACGCGGCCGCGCGCCTGCTTGACCACCAGCGAGATCACCTGCTCATGCTCGGCGTGGGTGAGCGTCGCCGATTCGCCGGTCGAGCCGCACGGCACCAGGCCGTCGATCCCCGACTGGATTTGCCATTCGACCAGATCGCGCAACGCCGCTTCGTCCACCGCGCCGTCGCGAAATGGCGTAATTAACGCTGAAAAGGCTCCGCTGAACATCGTCTATAACCTCCGGGGCTATGACTTCGCGGCGACGGCAATCAGTTCGTCGTCGCCGACTTCGATTTCGCCGCGAAAGACTTCGACCGCGTCGCCCGTCATAAACACATGATTCGCGCTCGGACCGGCCTTGCGCCACTCGATCGCGAGATTGCCACCGCGCAGCTCGACCGTCGCGTTCCGCTCCGCGCGATCGGTCAGGGCCGCAGCGACCAGGGCGGCGCACGCGCCGGTGCCGCAGGCGAGCGTCTCGCCCGACCCGCGCTCCCATACGCGCATGCGCAAACGGTTGCGCGCCAGCGGTAAAATAAACTCGGTGTTGACGCGGCGCGGAAAGAACGGATGATGCTCGAACTGGCGTCCGAGCCGCGCGAACTCGAAATCGTCAAGTGCGAAAATGCTTTCGTCCGCGACGAAGACCACACAGTGTGGATTACCCATCGACACCGCCGTGATCCGCTCGATGCGGCCGGCAACTTCGAGTGGGTAGTCAGCTACACGGCCGTCGTGCGCGACCGGAACCTCGAGACCCTCAAGGATCGGCTCGCCCATGTCCACGGTAGCAGAGGCGCGGTCACCTTCGAGGTGCAGAGCGATCGTCTTGATACCGCAGTCGGTGTCGACCGCGATCACAGTGCGCTTGCTGCCGGAGACTTGGTGCTGCAGGCGCGCGACGCAGCGGATCCCGTTGCCGCACATCTCGCCACGGCTGCCGTCGGCGTTGTACATCTCCATCCGCACGTCGGCTTGCGACGACGGGCAGAGCATGATGAGGCCGTCGCCGCCGATGCCGAAGCGGCGGTCGGAGATGCGGCGGGCCAATGCGCCCGGATCGGTGGGACGGATCCGATCAGCGACTACATAGATGTAGTCGTTGCCGCAGCCGTGCATTTTCACGAACGGTAATTTTTTCACCGTCGTACGTTCACTCAAACTCCAAACGCCGCCTAGGCCTCGGGGCCCGGCTTGAGCGTCACGAGTTTCTCGCCGCGAATGAGGTCTTCGAAGTTGTCGCGCTCGCGCACTACCGCGAACTCGGCGCCGTTGACGATCACCTCGGCGGGCCGCGGCCGGCTGTTGTAGTTCGAGGCCATCACGAAGCCATAAGCGCCGGCGCTCATCACCGCGAGCAGATCGCCGCTGCGCACCTCCGGAATTTCGCGCTCGCGCGCAAAGAAGTCGCCGCTCTCGCACACCGGACCGACGACATCGGCGGTGACGATTGGACGCTGGTCACGTCTCACCACCGGCCGGATCTCGTGGAAGGCTTCGTAGAGCACCGGCCGGATCAGGTCATTCATCGCGCCGTCGATTACGATGAAGCGTTTGACGTCAGTCTCCTTGACGTAGAGGACTTTGGTCACCAGGATGCCGGCATTGCCGACCAGCACGCGGCCGGGCTCGATGATGAATTTGACCCCGAGGCCACGCAGGGGCGCCATCAAGGCCGCCGCATACTCCGACGGCGGTGGCGGCTCCTCCTGGTAAGGGATGCCGAGGCCGCCGCCGAGATCGAGATACTTGAGTGAGATGCCGTCCGCACGCAAATCGCGGACGATGTGCGCGACTTTCCCGGCGGCCTCAATAAACGGTCCGGTATCAGTGATTTGCGAGCCGATATGCGTGCTCAGTCCGGCCAGCTCGAGATGCGGCAGGTGGCGGGCCTCGGCGTAGTACTCGGCGACCTGGGACAGCGGGATGCCGAACTTGCTGTCGCGATGGCCCGTGGAAATGTGCGGATGGGTGCCGGGATCAAGATCCGGATTGACGCGCAGGCTGACCGGTGCATCAACGCCGAGGCGGCCCGCGACCGCAGAGACCCGGCCAAGCTCGGGGCGCGACTCGACGTTGATCATCAGGATCTTCGCCCGGAGCGCCGCCTCGATTTCCTCGTCGGTCTTGCCGACGCCCGAAAAAACGATCTTGCGCGGATCGGCGCCCGCGCGCATACAGCGCATCAGCTCGCCCACCGACACGATGTCGAAGCCGGCGCCCATCTCGCCGAACAGCTTGAGCACGCTCAAATTCGAGAGCGCCTTCATCGCGAAACAGATGAGGACATCCGAGCCGCTGAAGGCGTCGCTGAGCACGCGATAGTGTCGGCGCAGCGTACGCGCGCTGTACACATAAAGCGGCGTGCCAAGCTCCTGCGCCAGACTGGTGATCGAGACGTCCTCAGCAAATAGTTCGGAGTTTTTGTAGGTGAAGTAGTTCATTGAACCCGATGGCCGCGGCCCACAACTCGTGCTGAGTTTTTACCACAGGCGGCTGCTCGTCCCAAACCGGCGGTTTGCGGCCGAGGCCGAGTAGATGCGACTATCACATGGAAATTTCGACTCGCTAACCTTCGAATGAAGGAGTCAGCTCAATCATGAAAACGCTGATGCTCAAAACTGCCGATATCGAATGGACGCCCGGTACAGATTATTTCGGCCCGAACGCCGTTCGAGACGGCAACAACTTAGCCAGTTACAAGATTCTCAGTGACCGACGGGCGCAAGGAGGTGGCCTCACGTACCTGCTCAAATTCAGTCCGCCGGCGGGCAAGCTGATCAAAATCGTCGCGGTGGCGCGTTCCGACGAGCATATCTTTCCGATCCAGGGCGACCGCAGCAACAAAGCCGGCGGCGCTTTGAAGTTCACCGGCGATTATCGGCTCAACCCAAAAGGCCATCCGCATAGCGCTTTCGTTGCCGAGGAATCGGTGAGCCTGGTGGTCTATACCGGCGAGCGGGATGAAGTCCACGAGTTCGCCGTGATTGAACCGCAGCCTCAGAATTAGCCGGCCGCGCCAGTTCGAGACTACCGCGCAGGAGTCCTAAGTGGCGTCGGCGTGGGCAGCGTGAAGGTCGCCGGATTGGGCGGTGGGGTCGGCTTGACGCGGGTGAAGGCCGCCTCGTTCGAGGCCTCGCTGGTGTAGCCGTCACCGGTCTCCGAGACCACCTGATAGCGGTAACGATCGCCGATCACGGTCTCGGCGTCGAGGTAGTCGAATTCGTGTTGGACTGAAAAACGCTGCTGATCGGTGACTGGGATTTTGACCAGCGCCTCCATCGGCGCGTCACCCTCAGCGCGGAGGATCACGAAGCCGCTCAAGTCACGCATCGAATGGCCACCGGCCAAACGTGTCGGACGCGAGAATGCGAGCTTGATTCCGTTTGGATCGGCCACCGCGCGCAGGTCGAGGATGCGTTCGGGCCGCGCCAGCTCCGGTGCCAGCGGCGCGCTCTTCACGCCACAGCTCGCGCCCACGACGGCAATCACCAGGGCCAACCCAAGCATCGTCGAGCGAAGCGTTGTCCGAGTCATCGCGAACCCCGACCGGAGCTGAGGCGGCGGAGCCGGCGGCGAACCGTCTCTGGCGCCGGACCGCCCAGCAATTTGCGCGCGCTCAGCGAATTCTCCACGGTGAGAGTTTTGAGCGCATCAGCGCCAAACCGCGGTGAAAAACGCCGCAGATCGGCGAGCGTCAACTCCTCGAAGGCGACGCCGCGTGCGGAGGTCTCGCGCACCAGCGCGCCGAGTGCCTCATGCGCTTCGCGAAACGGCACGCCGCGGGCCACGAGATACTCGGCAAGATCGGTGGCGAGGGCGAAACCGCCGGCGCCCGCCCGCATTGCCGCCGGCTTGAAGACCAGACGCCGCCAGAATTGCGCGAGAATCGTCAACGCCGGCGTCAACGTATCGACCACATCGAACACGCGCTCCTTGTCCTCCTGCAGGTCGGAGTTGTACGCGAGCGGGAGTCCCTTGAGCACGGTCAGCATCGCGACCAGCGCGCCGACGACCCGTCCGCTCTTGCCGCGAATCAGTTCGAGCAGATCGGGATTTTTTTTCTGCGGCATCATCGAGCTGCCGGTCGCGAACTCGTCGGGTAGCTCGGCAAAGCCGAATTCGGCGGTGGTCCACAGGATGATCTCCTCGGCCATCCGCGACAGATGGATCGCGAGAATCGCCGCGGCGCTGAGGAAGTCGAGCACAAAATCGCGGTCGGAGACGGCGTCGATACTGTTCTCGGCGATCGCGTGAAAGCCCAGCTCGCGTGCGACCATGCGGCGATCGATCGGCAACGTCGTGCCGGCCAGCGCGCCTGCGCCGAGCGGCATCACGTCGGTGCGCGCACCCGCTTGCGTGAGCCGTTGATGATCGCGGCTCAACATTTCGACGTACGCCAGCAGGTGATGGGCCAGCGTCACCGGCTGCGCGCGCTGCAGATGCGTATAGCCGGGCATCACGGTCTCGACGTGCTCCTGCGCAACGCTCAGCAGCCTCTGGCGCAACCCCTCGACCAGCTTGCTGATTGCGCTGATTTGCTCGCGCAGATAAAGCCGCAGATCCAAAGCCGCCTGATCGTTGCGCGAGCGCGCGGTATGCAGCTTCTGGCCGGCGGCGCCGATCTTCGCAGTCAAGCGGCGCTCGATCGCCAGATGAATATCCTCGTCGGCGAGATCGAAACCAAAACTGCCGGCGGCGATTTCCCGCTCGATCACCTGCAAGCCGGCGACGACCGCCGAAACTTCACCCGGGCTGAGAAGTTTGACCCGCGCGAGCATCCGCGCGTGAGCGATCGAACCGCGAATGTCGTGATGATAGAGGCGGCGGTCGAACGGCAGCGAGGCCGTGAAGGCCTCGACCAGCGGCAGCCGTGGGCGCTCGAAACGGCGGCCGCGCAGCAGATTTTTGCTTTCGGCGGAATCTGCGCTCGCGGACGCGTTGGCCGCTTCAACGGGTTTGCTCGCGCGCCGCGCCTTCATGATCGGAGAGGACGAAGTTGCCGGAAAGCGGCGCGCGCCTCAAGCGCCCGCCCGCTCAGCGCATCGGCGGCGTCCTGCAGAGGCAGCCGCGCGCCGCGCAACTCAGCGCGCCATTGGGATGCGTCACGTGCACATCCAATTTGTGGTTGCATTTCGGGCATTCGCCCGCGCGCGTGCGTGGCGCCAGTTTGAGCGCGCTGCGCAGCGGCCGGAATTGGATCACCTTGCCCATACCGCTACGCCTTACCGCGCCGCCGCGCGTCGATCCGTGCGAGCGCGCGCAGCCGCAGTCCGCCCAGCCGGATAAAGCCCTCCGCGTCCGCCTGCTGATAACCGCCGGCTTCCTCGAAGCTCGCGAGGCGCGGATCATAGAGCGAATTTTCCGCGCGGCGGCCCGCGATCGCGGCGCTGCCTTTGTACAGCTTCAGCCGTGCCGTCCCGCTGACGTTTTTCTGCGCGTCGTCAATCAAAGCCTGCATCGCCTCGCGCTCGGGCGTAAACCAATGACCATTGTATACGAACTCCGAGTAGCGCGGGATGAGGCCGTCGCGCAGATGCATCACCTCGCGATCCAGCGTCAACTGCTCGACCGCCCGATGCGCGTGCAGCAGCAAAGTTACGCCCGGCGTCTCGTACACGCCGCGCGACTTGATCCCGATGTAACGATTTTCGACCAGATCAACGCGACCGACACCGTGGCGGCCGCCGAGTTGATTCGCCCGTTCGATCAGCGCCGCCGGCGCCAGCCGCTCGCCGTTAACGGCGATCGGATCGCCCCGCTCGTACTCGACCTCGACGTACTCGGGCTGGGCAGGCGCCTTTTCCGGCGCGCTCGTCATGCGGAACATGTCTTCATAGGGCTCGCGCCACGGATCCTCCAGCACGCCGCCTTCGTAGCTGACGTGGACCAGATTGCGATCCATCGAGTAGGGCTTTTCGGCAGTTACCGGCACTGGGATTTTCTTCTCCGCCGCGTAGGCGATCATATCGGCGCGGCCCTTGAACGGCCAGTCCGGATGGCGCCACGGCGCGACGATTTTCAGCTCGGGGGCGAGCCGCGCAAACGCGAGCTCGAAGCGCACCTGATCGTTACCTTTGCCGGTGGCGCCGTGGGCGACGGCGTCGGCGCCTTCGCGGCGGGCGATTTCGACCTGCTTCCGCGCGATTGCCGGGCGCGCGATCGAAGTCCCGAGCAGGTAGTAGCCTTCGTAAATCGCGTTCGCGCGCATCATTGGGAAGACAAAATCGCGCGCGAATTCCTCGCGCAGGTCCTCGAGATACAGCTTGCTCGCGCCGGTCGCGAGCGCCTTGGCTTCGAGGCCCTCGGTCTCTTCGGCCTGTCCGACGTCGGCGCAGTAAGCGACGACCTCACAGCCGTAGTAGTCCTTGATCCAGCGCAGGATGACGGAGGTGTCGAGTCCGCCGGAATAGGCGAGAACGATTTTGCGGATGCTGGCTGTGGGCATTCGAGCGCGCGTCTTCAGAAATCGGCCGCCGCAGCGCCCGGGTAATCGAGCACTTCGGGCCGCAACAACCAAAGCATAATCGCCTTCTGCGCGTGGAGTCGGTTCTCGGCCTGCTCGAGAACTATCGAACGCGGGCCGTCGATCACCTCGTCGGTGATTTCCTCGCCGCGATGAGCCGGCAGGCAGTGCATGACGACGGCGTCGCGCTCGGCATGTTTGAGCAGCGCGCTGTTGACCTGAAAATCTTTGAAGTCACGCCGGCGTTGCGCAGTGTCGGCCTCCTGACCCATCGAGGTCCAGGTGTCGGTGTAGATCACGTCGGCATCGCGGACCGCGGCGATCGGATCGTGCGTGAGGAGGCCGAGCCGGTCGCGGCGCAGCCGCGTGACGAAGCTTTTCTCGGGCTCGTAACCCGCCGGGCAGGCGACGCGCAGATCAAACTGCACAAGCCCGGCCGCCTCGATCCAGCTCTGCGCCAGATTAAACCCGTCCCCGACGAAGGCGATCCTAAGCTTGCGCAACTCCCCGTACCGCTCCTGCAGCGATTGCAGATCGGCCAGCAGTTGGCACGGATGGAGCAAATCGGTGAGCGCGTTGATCGCCGGTACCGAGGCCTCGCGCGCCAGCTCGACGCAAGTCGCGTGCGAAAAGGTGCGAATCATGATCAGATCGACCCAGCGCGACAGGTTGCGCGCGACGTCCTTGACCGACTCGCGCTCGCCAATCCCGATATCATTTGGGGCCAGGTAGATCGCGTGACCGCCCAACTGCGCCATTCCGGTCTCGAACGTGATACGGGTGCGCAACGACGGCTTCTGGAAAATCATCGCGAGCGTTTTGCCGCGCAGATACGGATGGTCGAGGCCGCTCTTGAGCTCCGCCTTGAGCCGCGCCGCCAAACGGAGCAGGCCGCCCAATTCGGCTGGCGTCAGCGAACTCAAGTCCAGAAAATCCCGCTTCATTATCTTTAACGCAGCTCGCAGACTCGCCTGCTCGGCTTCACTTTCGTTCCGCCTGGTGTCACGCCGCCGCAGTGCGCAGCGCGCGCTCGATAATCGTCAGCCCGGCGTCGGCCTGCTCATGCGTCAGCGTCAGCGGCGGCAACAGTCGCAGCACGGTCTCCGCCGTGCCGTTGACCACCAGGTTATCGGCGAAGCAGGCTTCGACCACCGGTTTGGCCGGATGCTTGAGCACGACGCCGATGATCATCGCAGCGCCGCGGACCTCGCGGACGTTGGGGCAGCTTTGCGCGATCTCGCGCAGCCGCTTGATCAGATAGCCGCCGACTTCCGCCGCGTTCGTGATCGCGCCGTCCTGCTCGAGCGCGTCGAAGACCGCCAGCGCCGCGGCGCAGGCGATCGGATTGCCGCCGAAGGTCGAGCCGTGCGTGCCAGGCGAGAAGGCGCTGGCGATTTCAGATCTCGCCACCATCGCGCCGATCGGCAGGCCGCCGCCCAGCGCCTTGGCCAGGGTGATGATGTCCGGCTTGATGCCGCAGTGCTGATAACCGAACAGCTTGCCGGTCCGCCCCATGCCGGTCTGCACTTCATCGACGATCAACAGAATCTTCGCGCGATCACACAGCTCGCGCAGCCGCGTCAGATAATCCGGATGGGGCGTGACGACGCCGCCCTCGCCCTGGATCGGCTCGACCATCACGGCCGCGGTCTGGTCGGTGATCGCGCGCTCGACCGCGGCGACGTCGTCGTACGGCACCAGTTTGAAGCCCGGCACCAGCGGCTGAAAGCCCAGATGATATTTTTCCTGGCCGGTCGCGCTGAGCGCGCCGAAGGTGCGGCCGTGAAACGCCCCCAGCGTCGTCACGAACTCGAAGCGCCCGAGGCCGTGGCCCCAGCGCCGCGCGAGCTTGAGCGCGGCCTCGACCGCCTCGGCGCCGGAGTTGGCGAAAAAGACCCGGCCATCGCCGAAGGCCTGCCCGATCCGGGCCGCCAGCCGCGCCATCGGCTCGGTGTGAAAAACATTGCACGCGTGGGTCAGTTTGTCCGCCTGTTCTTTGATCGCCTTGATCACGCGCGGGTTGCCGTGGCCGAGACTGGTGACCGCGAGCCCGCTGAAGAAATCGAGATAGCGCTTGCCGTCGGCGTCGTAGAGATAGGCGCCCTCGCCGCGCGTGAAGGCGAGCGGCATGCAACCGTAATTGTTGGTGAGGTTGGCGTGCGCCAACTCGACGATTTCAGCGTTGTTCATGGTGGGCCTTGGGCTCCTTGCCGGGCGCGATTGAATGGCGCTGGGACCTTCTTGCGCGGGACCTTCTCGCGCGGGACGCCTTGCCGCCGCTGCACGACTTCGGTGCCGATGCCGGCGTCGGTGAGAATCTCGAGCAGCACCGCGTGGGCGACTCGCCCGTCGATTACATGCGCGCTGCTGGCGCCGGCGCGCAGCGCCCCGAGACAGCATTCGATCTTCGGAATCATGCCTTCCCCGATGGTTCCCGAGGCTATCATTTTGCGCGCCTGCGCCGCATCCAGCGTACCAATCAAGTCGCCAGCAGCGTTGTTCACGCCCTCGACGTCAGTGAGCAGGACGAGCTTTTCCGCTTTGAGCGCGCCGGCCAGCGCGCCGGCAGCGACGTCGGCGTTGATATTGTAGGTCAGCCCGTCGCGCCCGAGGCCCACCGGCGCCACCACCGGGATAAAGCCCGCCTGTTCGAGCGCCAGCAGCGCGGCGGGATTCACTTCGGCAATTTCGCCGACCAGGCCGAGATCGAGCTTCTCCGCGCGGCCGTTCGAACCCTTCACCGCGAGCCGCAGCTTGCGCGCGACCAGGAGATAGCCATCCTTCCCCGATAACCCGACGGCGCGCCCCCCCTGCCGCCACAGCATCGCGACGATCTCCTTGTTGATCTTCTGCAAGACCATCTCGGCCGCGTCCATCGCGGCCTCATCCGTCACCCGCATCCCGCGCACAAAGCTCGATTTGAGCCCGAGCTTGCCGATGAGGTCGGTGATCTGCGGCCCGCCGCCATGCACTACCACCGCTTTGATCCCGACCGACTCCAGCAGCACGATGTCCTGGGCAAAGCTTTCCCGCAGCTCCGGCGTAAGCATCGCGTGGCCGCCGTACTTAATGACGAAGGTGCGGCCGCGGAAGCGCTGGATATAGGGCAGCGCCTCCGCGAGAATCTGCGCCCGCTCGAGCGGATTATTCACCACGCATTCCGCCAGGCTTCGCGCTTGCGCTACAAAATGTAGCGCGACAGGTCCTCGTTCTTGAGAATCGGATCGAGCCGCTGATGAACATAGTCGGCATCGACGTTGACCTCATGGCCGCCGAGCTCGGGCGCGCTGAAAGAAAGATCCTCGAGCAACCTTTCGAGCACCGTATGGAGCCGGCGCGCGCCGATATTTTCGGAGCGCGCGTTGACCTGCGCGGCGATTTCGGCGAGCGCGGCCACCGCGTCGGCGGCAAAGTGGAGGCGCACGCTTTCGGTTTCGAGCAACGCAACGTATTGCTTGGTCAGCGCGTTTTCGGGTTCGGTCAGGATGCGGATAAAGTCCGCCTGGGTCAGGGCTTTCAGCTCGACGCGAATCGGAAAGCGGCCCTGAAACTCGGGGATCAAATCCGACGGCCGCGAGCTGTGAAAAGCGCCCGACGCCACGAACAGGATGTGATCCGTGCGCACCGCGCCGTACTTGGTGTTGACCGTCGAACCTTCGACGATCGGCAGCAGGTCGCGCTGGACGCCCTCGCGCGAGACGTCGGGACCGTGGGCCGATTCGCGTCCGGCGATCTTGTCGATCTCGTCGATAAAGACGATCCCGGATTGCTCGGCGCGATTGATCGCTTCGCGCGTGACGTTCTCCATATCGACCAGCCGCGCCGCCTCCTCCTGGCTCAGGAGCTCGAGCGCCTCGGGGACTTTGACCTTACGCTGGCGGGTCTTCTTGGGCATGATCTGGCTGAACAGTTCCTTCATGTTCGCGCCCATCTCCTCCATGCCCTGGGGCGCCAGCACTTCGACCATCGGGATCGACTGGGCGCTCACTTCGATCTCGACCTCGCGCTCGTTGAGATAGCCGTCGCGCAGCAGCTTGCGCAGCTTCTCGCGGGTCTCGCTGTGCGAATCGGGGCCGGCGGCGCTGAGATTGCCGTGCTCGTCGAGCGCCGCGGCGCGGCGGGTCTTGCCGGCTGGCGCGGGATAAAGAATATCGAGCAGGCGCTCCTCGGCGCTTTCGCGCGCCTTAACCTGGACGCGTTCGCGCTCCTCCTCGCGGACCATCTTGACCGCGATTTCGGCGAGGTCGCGGATCATCGATTCGACGTCGCGCCCGACATAGCCAACCTCGGTATAGCGCGAGGCCTCGACCTTAACGAACGGCGCCTGCGCGAGTTTCGCCAGCCGGCGCGCGATTTCGGTCTTGCCAATTCCGGTCGGGCCGATCATCAGGATATTCTTGGGCGCGATCTCGTCGCGTAGCTCGGGCGCGACGTTCTGCCGCCGCCAGCGGTTGCGCAGCGCTATCGCGACCGCGCGCTTGGCGTCGTGCTGGCCGACGATGTAGCGGTCGAGCTCCGAGACAATCTCACGCGGCGTCATTACGGGCGAAGCAGCCATGTGATTATTTTGTCCCGCGCCGCCTGGAAAACCAAACCCGTGCGCTCAAGGGCATGGAAAGGCTTTTACGGTTCAACCTGTCATTCCCACGCGCGCCCTGACAGCTCCACGCGACGAATCGGCTCCGTGCACACCCGCAGCGCCGCGCGAGCAATCCCGGATCCGGGATTCTTCGCGCGACAGCCGGACGAGAATGACAGAAAAGCGCTCTCCACAGCTGTCAAACTAACCTAATTCTCTTGGCAATCTTTGCTAGTCATGATAATTTCATTCCAAGTAGCACTCTCCGGAGGGCGCGCTGTCATGCCAACCCGCAATGTCAATTTGACCGACGAACTCGACCACTTCGTGGTCGCCAAGGTCCAAAGCGGACGCTACGAGAACGCCAGCGAGGTTGTCCGCGCGGCGCTGCGCACTCTGGAGCGCGAGGAACAGCACTATGAGGCAAAGCTTGCCGCACTGCGCGTCGCTATCGATGAGGGGGACGTCAGCGGCCTCGCCGCAGGTAACGTCTTCGCGCGTGTCCGGAGGAAGCTTAGCCTGCCCCGGCCATCGCGTTAGCCGCGGTGGCAAAGATTCGTTTTTCGCGGCGCGCCGAAACCGATCTGTACGACATTGGTCTTTATAGCCTTCGCACTTGGGGCGAAGCTCAAACCGGCCGTTACCTCTCCCGGCTGGAAGATTGTTGCCAGCTCATTGCTGACCATCCAGCGCGTGGGCGTTCGTGCGATGAGATTCGCCCGGGGCTGCGTCGCATCGAGGAGGGCAAGCATGTGGTTTTTTACCGCGAGGAACCCGACGGCATTCTGATTTCCCGTATCCTGCATCAGCGCATGCTGCCCGAAAGGCAAGCCCTCGACGACGAAGACGACCCGCCAGATTCGAGTTAACGCAGACAATCTTGCGCGACGTCATTACGTGCGAAGCAGCCATCTGATTATTTTCTCCCGCGCGCCGGAAAACCAAATCGCGCAGGCCCGCGACGAGAGCGCGCCTCAGAGCTCTTCGATCACAAACTGATCGTTGGTGTAGACGCAGATTTCGGCGGCGATCGTCATCGCGCCCTCGGCGATCGCGCGCGCCGTGAGGTCCTTGCCGAAGCGCACCAGTGCCCGCGCCGCCGACAGCGCGTAGTTGCCGCCCGAGCCGATCGCAAGCAGCCCGTCGTCCGGTTCGATCACATCGCCCGCGCCAGAGATGAGCAGGGAACTCTCGACGTCGGCGACGACGAGCATCGCCTCGAGCCGGCGCAAGATGCGATCGGTTCGCCAATCTTTCGCCATCTCGACCGCCGCCCGCCGCAAATTGCCGTTAAACTCCTGCAGTTTGCCCTCGAACTTATCGAAAAGTGTAAGCGCGTCGGCGGTCGAGCCGGCAAAGCCGGCGAGCACCGCGTCGTTGTGCAGGCGGCGGACCTTGCGCGCGCCGCGCTTCATAATGGTTTGGCCGACGCTGACCTGGCCGTCACCCGCCATCACGACCTTGCCCTGGAAACGCACGCACAGGATGGTGGTCGAGCGCACACGCGTTTCAGGATCATGCTCAGGCGCGTGGATGGGCACGGCGGTAAACCTCTTTCAGATGACGCACGCTGACGTGAGTATAGCGCTGAGTGGTGGCGAGACTCGAATGGCCGAGCATCTCCTGGATCGAGCGCAGATCGGCGCCGGCATTGAGCAGATGCGTTGCGAAGCAGTGACGCATTCCATGCGGCGTCAGCGGCGTGTCGAGGCCGGCAGCCATCAGGCGCCGCGCGAGCATCTTCTGCACGGCGCGCGGACTCAAACGCCCACCGCGCAGATTGGTGATGACGGGTCCGTCGGATGACCACGCGACCGGCATCGCGGGGCGCCAGCGGCGCAGCGCGTCAAGCGCGGGTTCGCCGATCGGGATGAAACGATCCTTATTGCCCTTGCCTGCCCGCACCATCACCATCCCGAGCTCCTGATCGACGTCGCGCCACGAGAGTCCGGTCAGCTCACTGACCCGCAGCCCGGTCGAGTAGAGGATTTCCATGATGGCGCGATCGCGAAGCGCTGCCGGGCGCTCAGACTCGGCGCCGACTTCGATCAGGGTCGCGACGGCTGCTTCGCCGGCAACTTGCGGGAGGCGCTTCTCGACTTTCGGCGAGCGCATACTGCGTGCAGGATTCGGCTCGCCCGTCATGGCTTCGCGCCAACGGAAGAAGGCTTTGATCGCGAAGAGGCGGCGCTGGATGGTTGCGCGCGAAGCCGGGGTCTTCATCATGGCGGCGAGGTAATTGCGGACATGGTCGGCGGTGATTGCGTCGAGCACGACGCGCTGGCCCGTGGGATCGAACGCGCTGCGGCCGCTCAGCAGGTAGCCGTGAAAGTCCTTGAGGTCGCGCCGGTAGCCGTTGACGGTGTTTCTTGCCGCCCGCGCCGCGCCCAGCATCGCCGCTGCAAAAGCTTCGATCGCCTCAACCATCTCCGCCACCGCCGGGAATCCAGGATCTCTGACTCAGCTCGCAGACTCGCCTGCTCGTTGCGCGCGGCAGCCGCGCTCCACTAGCGCCCCGCCTCGCCAGCGCCGCCAATCCAAGTACAATGCTAGCAGCCATCCACGACCGGCAAAACGGCGATGCATTGCTTTCACTGTGGACGCCCGATCGAGGGCAAGGAGCGCGTCGGCTTTCGCGATCGCTGTCCAGCCTGCGACCGTCCAGTTCACGCCTGTCTGAACTGCGAGTTTTATGATCGCAGCTACAACAACGAGTGCCGCGAGCCACAAGCAGAACGGGTCGTGGAGAAGGATCGGTCGAATTTTTGTGATTTTTTCGCCCTGCGCCAATCCGCCGCCACACAAGTTTCGGCTGCACCTGACGCGCGCGGGAAGCTCGACGCGTTATTCAAGAAGAAATCGTGAGGGTTTTCGCTAAAGCCTCGTCGCTGCCCATGCGATAAAGTCGAGTGCTGTGATGGAAAAACCGCTGGGCGCGATACTCCTTGCCGCCGGATTAGGCACGCGGATGCGCTCGGCGCGAGCGAAGGTCTTGCACGAGTTGAGTGGCGAGCCGATGATCGCGCGCACCCTGCGCGCCATCGCCGCACTCGAGCCGGATCCGCTGATCGTGGTGGTCGGTCATCAGGCGCGGGAGGTCGAAGATCTCGCGCGGCGAGCGCTTCCGTCCGCACATCTGAGATTCGCGCTTCAGCCTGAGCAGCGCGGGACGGGCGACGCGGCGCGGCGCGCCCTTGCCTCGTTGCCACTGGCTTTCGCGGGCGATCTGCTGATCGGTTGCGGCGACATGCCGAGGCTCGAAACGGCGACTCTGCGCCGCTTCGTCGCCGACCATTGTGCGCGCGGGCTCACCCTCTCTTTCATCAGCATGACCTTGGATGATCCGGGTGATTACGGCCGCGTGGTGCGCGATCGCGACGGCGCGGTGAGCGCGATCGTCGAGGCGCGCGACGCCGCGCCTGCCGAGCGCGAAATCAAAGAGGTCAACACCGGGATTTATCTGGCCGAAGCGCGGTTTTTGCACAGTGCGCTGGCTGAAATCACCTCTGACAATGCGCAACAGGAATTCTACGTGACCGATATAATCGCGATCGCGCGCCGCCGCGGCGTCAGAGTCAATGCGTGGAAAGCCGCGCACGCGGACGAGTTCGCTGGAATCAATTCACGCGAGGAGCTGGCCCGGATGGACACCCAAATTCGCGATCAAACGAATCGCCGCCTGATGGCCGCGGGTGTGACGCTGATCGATCCCGCGACCGCCTACATCGGGCCCGAAGCGGAGATCGGCCGCGACACCACGATCGGTCCCAACGTGCAGATCAGCGGCAGGAGCCGCATCGGTGCGGGCGTCGTGATCGAAGGCACTGCCTGGCTGCGCGACGTCGTGATCGGCGACCGCTGCCATCTGAAGCTCGGGGTGCGCGCGGAGAAATGCCTGATCGGCGACGAGTGCGAGATCGGCCCGTTCGCCAACCTGCGCGAGGGCACGCAGCTCGAGGGGCACAATCGCATCGGCAATTTCGTCGAAACCAAGCAGGCCAAGATCGGCCGCGGCAGCAAGGCGAGCCATCTGAGCTATCTGGGCGATGCGACCATCGGGCGCGATACCAACGTCGGCTGCGGCGTCATCACGGTGAATTACGACGGCTACGACAAGCATCAGACGCGAATCGGCGACAACTGCATGGTCGGCTGCGATACTCAGCTCATCGCCCCGATCGCGATCGGCAACGACGTTTACGTCGCCTCGGGAGCTACTCTTGTGCGCGACGTCGCCGATGGCGCGCTCGTGATGTCAGAGCATCCGCAGCGGGAGAAAGCGGGTTGGACCGCAGACTGGCATCAGCGCCACGCGAATCATCCAAAAGCGCGTCGCCGCGCGGGCAGCGAAGATAGCTCCAGAGATTAGATCCAATGTGCGGAATCATAGGATATGTCGGGCCGCGCGACGCCGCGCCGATACTGCTCGGCGGCCTGCGCCGCCTCGAGTATCGCGGCTATGATTCGGCCGGGATCGCGATGCTGGTGGGCGGACAGCGGCTCGAAATTCGCCGGGCGGTCGGCAAACTCGACAACCTGCGCAAGTTGCTCGACCATGCGCCGCTCAGCGGCCAGATCGGGATGGGGCATACGCGCTGGGCTACGCACGGCCGGCCGTCAGAAACCAATGCGCATCCGCATCAGGCGGGACCGGTCGCGGTGATCCACAACGGGATTATCGAAAACTATGTCGAGCTGCGCGAAAGCCTGCTCCAGCGCGGCCATCGGCTCAAGTCGGAGACCGACACCGAGCTGATTTCCCATCTGATCGAAGAGCGCCTGCGGGATAAGCTGCCGCTGGCCGACGCGGTCCGCGCGGTGATCCGTGAATTACGCGGCTCCTTTTCGATCGTCGTGCTCGCCGAGAGCGAGCCGGGCAAGCTGGTCGCCGCCAAGACCGCCACTCCGCTCGTGCTCGGCGTCGGCGACGGCGAGAATTTCGTCGCGTCCGACATCCCGGCGATCCTCGAGCACACGCGCCGCGCGATCGTGCTCGAAGACGGCGAGATGGCGGAACTCAGTGCAGAGCAGATTCGCCTCACGAGCTTCGCCGGCGCCCCGATCGTGCGCGAGCCGCGCATGATCGAATGGGACGCGGTCGCGGCGACCAAGGGCGGCTACCAGCATTATCTGCGCAAGGAGATCGCCGAGCAGCCGCAGGCCTGGATCGACACGCTGAGCGGCCGCGCGAGCGCCGGCTCGGCCGAGGTGCGCTTCGAGTCGGAGCTGCTCCCGCCCGCCGGCGCGGAGGCGATCCGGCGGATCGTGATGGTCTCGGCCGGAGCGTCGTGGATTTCGTCACAAATCGGCAAATTCATGCTCGAGGAGTTGTGCGGCATCCCGGCCGAGGTCGATTACTCGGCGGAGTTCCGCTATCGCAGCCCGGCGGTCGATGATCACACGCTGATCATCGCCGTGTCGCAGTCGGGCGAGACCGCCGACACGCTGGCCGCGATGGAAGAAGCGAAACGGCGTGGCAGCTATCTTTTGGCGTTGACCAACACGCTTGATTCGTCGATCGCGCGCAAGGCCAACGCGCAGTTGTACACGCGCTGCGGGCCCGAGATCAGCGTCACGACGACGAAGTGTTTTCTCACGCAGATTGAAGCCTTCTACCTGCTGTCGATCCATCTGGCAGCGCGGCTGGGCCGACTCACACCGCACGCGGCCGAGGAACTGCTGCGGCCGGTCTTCGCGATTCCGCATCAGATCGAGGCGATCCTCAAACAGGAGCGCCTGATCGAAAAGATCGCACGCAAATATGGCAAAGCGCGCGACTTCCTCTATCTTGGACGCGGCATCAACTATCCGGTCGCGCTCGAGGGCGCGCTCAAGCTCAAGGAAATTTCCTACATTCACGCCGAGGGCTACTCGGCGGGCGAAATGAAACACGGCCCGATCGCGCTCATCGACGAGGAGATGCCGGTCGTCGTGATCATCCCGAACGACAACGTTTTTGCGAAGACCATGTCGAATCTAAAGGAGGTCGAATCGCGCAACGGCCGGATCATCGCGGTGACCGACCACGCTTCGCCCGAGCTGCGGGAAGTGGCGTGGGAGATTATCGAGGTGCCGTCGAGCAATCGCTTCCTGATGCCCGCGCTGACGACAGTGCCGCTGCAACTGCTCGCATATCATATCGCGGTGTACCGCGGCACCGACGTCGATCAGCCGCGCAACCTCGCGAAGTCGGTTACTGTTGAATAAGTCCGTCACCGCGGCGTAGCCGTCGCGCTACTCGTAGCGCAGCGCGTCGATCGGGTCGAGCAGCGAGGCCTTGCGCGCCGGGTACCAGCCGAAGAAGACCCCGACCGCGGCGGCGAAGACAAAGCCGCCGATCACCGACACCGGCGAGATCAACGTCGGCCACTGCGCGAGCGCCGAGAGAATCTTCGACGCGAGAATTCCGAGCGCGACGCCCGCCAGACCCCCGATGATGCTCAGCAGCACGGATTCGACGAGAAATTGCAGGAGAATATGCAGGCGCCGCGCGCCAATCGCCATGCGGATGCCGATTTCGCGCGTGCGCTCGGTCACCGACACCAGCATGATGTTCATGATGCCGATGCCGGCCACCAGCAGCGCCACGCCGCCCATGATGAAGGCGCCTATCTTCACCATCAGCGTCTGCTGGTTGAAGGTCTCGATCTGCGACAGGCTGGTGAACCAGAAGAAGTTGTCTTCCTCGTCCGGGCGCAGGT
>JBOHWF010000314.1:0-9404 GCA_050736455.1 Binataceae bacterium (SeqCode)
TCGCGCCTACCGCCGTGGCGAAATTTCCGTTGCCGCCTTCAAACGGATCGAGGATCGCGCCGTCGACGACGCGATCGCCCTTCAGGAGCGCGTCGGCCTCGACGTCATCGCCGACGGTGAACAGCGGCGCGCGAGTTTCCTCGGATCGCTACTCGACGCCACCACCGGCCTCGAACGCAGCAAGACGGTGACCAAGCCGTGGCATGAGCCTGACGGCCGGGTCACCGAGCTTTCGCTCGGCCTGGTCGTCACGCACAAGCTCATACCCCGGCGGACGCTGGCGGGCGAGGAGTATGTGTATGCGCGCGCTCGCGCGCGCAAGCCGGTCAAAATCGCGCTGCCCAGCCCGATGATGCTCTCGATGTTCTGGTCGCCGGAGGCCGCGCGCGACGCCTATCGCGACCCCTTCGAGCTCTTTGCCGACGGCGCCGCGGTCATCCGCGCGGAAATCGCCGAGCTGGCGCAACTCGGCTGCGAATACATCCAGATCGACGCGCCCGAACTCGCTACCCTGACCGACCCCGAGGCGAGCCGCGCGATCTACGAGCAAAACGGCATCGACGCGAAACGCCTGCTCGGCGAGGGCCTCGAGCTGCTCAACTCGCTGGCCGACGCGCCCGGCGTCAACTTCGGACTACATCTGTGCCGCGGTAACAACGACGGCCGCTGGCTCGCGCAGGGCGGCTACGAGGCCATCTCGAAAGAGGTCTTCCGCCGCGCGACCCGCTACTCCGCCCTCCTGCTCGAATACGATGACGCCCGCTCAGGCGGCTTCGCGCCGCTCGCCGATGTCCCACGCGACAAGCTCGTGGTGCTCGGGCTGGTCTCAACCAAGAAGGCCGCGATGGAATCGGCGGCCGAACTCAGCGCACGCATCGACGACGCCGCGCGCTACTTCCCCCGCGAGCAGCTCGCGCTGTCGCCGCAGTGCGGCTTCGCCTCCGGCGTCCACGGCAATCCGATCACGGAGGCGGTGCAGGAGGCCAAGCTGCGACTCGTCGCCGAGGTCGCGCATCGCGCCTGGCCCTAGCCCCGAGGGGAGTAACGCGGCGCGCCGACGCTGCTAGTTCCCGATCCCATAGAGCGCGGCGGCGTTGTCATAGACGATCTTTCGCCGAATCGCCTCGGGCACCTCGGCGAAATCGCGTTCGACCACCTTGCGCGACTCCGGCCAGGTCGAGTCGGTATGCGGGAAATCCGACGCCCACATGTAATTGGCCGAGCCGAACAGCTTGTAGGCCGCCGGACCCACCGGATCGTCCTGGAAGGTCGCGAACATCTGTCGCCGAATATACTCGCTCGGTTTCATCGGCAGCGGATTCGGTATGATCGCGTTGAATTTCTCGTGCGCATGATCGAGCCGGTACATATAGTGCGGAATCCAGCCAACGTCATTTTCCGCCGAGACGATGATCAGTTTGGGGAAGCGCTCGAGCACGCCGCCGAAGATGATCGAGCTCAGTGACTGCTGCACCTCGTGAATCAGATTGGCGTATAGTTCGCCCATCGAGACCCGCGACGCCCCGCCCATCAGGGCGTCGCCGACCTTGCTCAGATCGGTGCCCTTGCCCTTGCCGGTGATGACGTGCAGCGAGAGCGGCATCCGGCAATCCGAGGCCGCTTGCCACAGCGGATCGTAAACGTTGCTCGAATAGGGTTTCTCCTTGGGCGGCGAACCCCAGATCATCGCCCCGCGCAGCCCCTTCTTCGCGCACAGCTCGAGCTCCTTGACGCCGAGCGCGATATCCTCGAGCGAGATCAGCGCCGTGCCGATCAGCCGCTTGGGATTGTGCGCGCAAAACTGCGCCAGCCAGTCGTTGTAGACATGGAAGCAGGCGCGCTGCAGATCTGCGTCGTCGAGTCCGAATAGCGGCATCCCGAGCGTGGTGTAGAGCACTTCCGCCTCGACCCCGTCGATATCCTGGTCCTTGAGCCGCTCGACCGGATCCCAGCCGCTCGGCCGTGCGGCCTCGTAGCCCTTCTTCATGTGCTCGCGCAGTTCGACGCCGCTGCGGCCGGTGCCGAAGCCGCCGGCAACCGGAAACGGGCTGATGCCCGGGGCGGTGAAGAGGTAGCCCTTGCCGTCGGGCCGCGTCTCGACGTGCGGAGCGCGGTCGCGAAATTTTTCATCCAGCCGGGTAGTCCAGAAATCCGCCGGCTCCATCACGTGTGAGTCCGCCGAAATCAGCCGCAACTTTTCCATAATTTGCCTCGCGCAAAATTGGTCTGAGGAAACTATCCTCTATTTCATCCTTTTTGCGCCGATTTTCAAGACGCTAGGCGGAGCGCAGCGGAGCCGAGCAGGCGAGTCTGCGAGCTGCGTCAAAAATCTGAAGTCAGGCGGAGCGCAGCGGAGCCGAGCAGGCCGAATGGTGGATCTGGCCGCGCGTCGCAAAACTACGCCGCCTCTCGAGCCGCAAAAACGACCAGACGGCTGCGCAGGTGAAATGCGCGAGCGCATTCGAAGGGCACCAGCGATTTCGCCAGCAGAACGTTGGCTCCGGTCTCGCGCTGGCGTATGATGGCCCGCTCGGTGGGGCAGTAGCTCAGCTGGGAGAGCACCACGTTCGCAACGTGGGGGTCGAGGGTTCAAATCCCTTCTGCTCCACACCTCAGTCTTCCAACTCCCGCTAGATTCGGAGAATCGCACGTCACACTGCGGGTTCCGCGGCTGCGGGAGCGCCGCGAGGATGTCCTGCCCCTGGTCAACTGGATCCTGCAGCGCGCGAGTCTGCGTAATCGCCGCGCCCCAATGAACCTGGCGGACGAAGCCGCGGTCGCGCTGCAGAGTTACGGATGGCCGGGAAATGTGCGCGAGTTGCGCAACGCGCTGGAGCGCTCCGCAGTGCTCTGCCGCAGCAACACCATTCGGACCGACGATCTGCCGGACTCGATCTTTCGGTTGGCGCCCGACCAGTCATCGGCCGCGCCATCATCCGCGAGCCTCGAGGAACTGGAGCGTCAGCATATCACTCGCGTGCTGACCCAAAGCGCCACGCTCGAAGAGGCCGCGGCGACGCTGGGCATCAACGTCACTACGCTGTGGCGCAAACGCCGCCGCTACCGCATCGAATAACGCCGCTCCACGGATTGCAATTAGGCTTCGCCATCGCGGCGGGCTCGCGCACCCCTCCGCCAGTTCGTCGGTGAACTCACTGGCTTCGTACTTGCGCAGCCAGAGCCGAATCGGGTTGCGCGACAGGTAGTAACGCCTAGCCAGTTCATGCATGCCCGCTCGGTCCGACAGAGAATATGAATCGCTTTGTTCAAACTGGGGCCAGCCTCGAGATCGTACTGATATCTCGACCCAAACAGGGACAAGAGCTTTCCGCAATAGACGATCGGCCACTCGTCCGCCAGCCGCAGATCCGGGTCGTCCGGAAAGAGCACGTAGGTTCTGAGCCGGATAGCCACTGAGTAGCGCTTGGATCGAACGCTCAGCTGTATGTCAATTGTCGGCATTTAGGCCTTTGCCCCCTCAGCAGCTTTCCCTCCGACGGTGTTGCGATTCCGGTCCCGAGGATGTGTATCGGCTGGATTGATGCTGCAGATTACAAACACTCGGCTTGCTCTGTTTTCCGCCTCGTTGCCCCTTTCTGATTCGTGGAGTAGCCTGTTAGCGTGCGGATGATAGCTGCAATTCTGATCGCTCTGCTGCTTCCGATGGGGTCGAGCTTGACGTCAGCGATGGTTTGCTCCACGCCAGTTTGCTGCATTGCGATTTGTGCAGATAAAGCGCCGGTGAATCAGGTGAGCTGTTGTCAAGCACCAGTGGCGCCGGATCGAGCGACCAATCAAGCGCGCGACGGGCAGCACTTAGATTCAATGGGGGCTGTGCCCGTTGGTGCGGTGGTAATTGCTATTACACCCTTGCGGAACAACGTCATCGCCTGTGCGGACTGCTCGCCATCCAATCGTCTCGCTTCGTTAGCATTTCTCTGTTCCCGACAGATCTGAACCTTCCATAAGTGCGTGAGTTGTAGCGCGGATGCTTACCATCCGTCGCCGACGCTCGCGTGCTGCCCGCAGCGACAGTCGACAAAACATCTGCCGGCCGGATCGGCAGAAAGAAATGCAGGTTTTCCACACTGCGCAGACGCAGCCGCACCGCGATCGATCGCGGCTGGAAGGTTGGAATTTGTGAAGCCATCCACAAACATTCGCCGCACGGCGGCGGGAAATCTGATAGCGACCGCATTTGCCTTGGCAATTCTTACGGTCATTACGTCCCCCGCACACGCACAGGATAGCGCCGCTCTGGCGGCTCAGCAGGATGTCGCTCAACCCAGCGTCGGCGTCAAAACACCCATAGGCTCAGATCGACTGCGGGCACTGGTCGACGAGGCACTTTCCCGTAGCCCCGTTGTGCTCGCGGCGCGGAGCCACTGGCAGGCTCAAACGAAGGTACCAATCCAGGCGGCGACGCTGCCCGATCCGGAGTTGTCGCTCCAGCACTTCACGGTCGGAAGTCCGCAACCCTTCTCGGGTTATGAAAGCAGCGATTTTTACTACTCCGGCTTCGGCGTCTCGCAGGACATCCCGGGTCCCGGCAAGCTTCGGTTGCAGAGATCGGAAGCCGAAAAAGACGCCGAGTACGCCAAGCATCGATACGAAGTCGCGGAGCGTGATGTCGAGGAAAAGGTCAAGGAGATTTACTTCGAACTGTTCTACCACGCGAAGACACTCGCAATTCTCGATCGCAATCAGGACGACTTACAGCAGATCCAGCAGATCGCCGAAACCAGGTATCGCGTGGGTCAGGGTCTCCAGCAGGACCTGATCAAGGCGCAACTGCAAACCACCGAAATCCTGAAGGAGCACGCGATGCACCATCAGGAGCAAGACCAGGAACAGCTCGTGCTCAAGCAGCTCCTCGGGCGCGATCCCGATTCGCAGAACGTTGAGATCGGCGAAGTCGAGCCGACGCATCTGCAACTCGATGCATCGCAGCTCGCGCAGCTGGCCGGTAGTGGCTCACCCGAACTTGCAGCGGATCGGGCAATGGAAGCGCGCAGCGCGGAGGCATTGAAGCTTGCGCATCAGGGGTATTGGCCGGACTTCACAGTCGGTTATTCCTACGAAAAAACCGGCCCCGGATTCCGCGACTACTACATGCTGAATCTGGGCGCGAAAGTTCCGTTGTACTTCTGGCGCAAGCAAACGCCCGCGATTGAGCAGGGCGAGCTCGAAGCTGAGTCGGCGCGCGCGCAGACTCGCGCAACTCAACTGCAGGTTTCCTCAGACGCGGAAAGCAGTCTCGTCGCGATGCGCACCACGGAACGGATCATGTCGATCTATCGACACGGCCTGATACCGCAGGCCGAAACGTCTCAGGCTTCGGCAATGTCCGCGTATCGCGTCGGCAAGGTTGATTTTCAGACGCTGCTCTCGTCGGTTCTCGACTTACAGAGCCTCCGGCAGGAGTACTACCGCAGCCTCGCCGACCATGAGATCGCGATCGCCAAGCTCCAGCAGGTAATCGGTGACCGAAAATGAATTTCAACTCATTGCGTTGGCAATTGAGCGCAGTCTCCCGGCTTCTGGGACTTCTTCTAGTTCTCGCGGCTCCCGTCGCATACGGAGCGGATTCCGCACTGGCTCCGATCCGCATCACGCCCGAGCGGCGGCAACTAATCGGACTCAAGTTCGTAATCGTGGCGCGCAAAGCCGTGAGCGATCGCCTCGAGACCACCGGAAACATCGAGGCCGATGAACGGCTGCAAGGCTACGTGCAAACGCGTTTCGCCGGATGGATCGAACAGGTGTTCGCGAATTCGACCTATCAATACGTCCGCAAAGGCCAGGCGCTATTTACGATCTACAGCCCGGACCTCGTCAGCACCGAGAACGAATATCTGCTCGCGATCGACGCCCGAAAGCGCGTCAGCAATAGCGCCGTGGGCGACGTAAGCAACGACGCTACCTCCCTGGTCGATTCGGCCGCGCAACGGCTCAAGCTCTGGGGAGTATCGCCACGCGAGATTGCGCGTTTGGAACGGGAGCGCACAGTCCGCCACGCCGTCGAGATCGATTCTCCGATGAGCGGATACATCGTCGAGCGAAACGCACTGCCCAACATGTACGTGCAACCGGAGACACGCCTATTCACGATTACCGATCTTTCGAAGGTGTGGATCTACGCCGCGGTGTTCCAGAACGAGATGGGAAAGGTCCGTCCCGGCGACCCTGCAACCGTTACGGTGGACGCTTATCCGGGCGCGAGCTTCGACGGGCGCGTCGATTTCATCCAGCCACAAATTGATCCAATGACCCGCACCGCCAAGGTTCGCTGCGAGTTCAGCAATCCGAAAGGCCAACTTCTTCCCGGGATGTTCGCGCATGTTGCTCTGGACCTGCCGATGGGCGAGCAAACGGTCGTCCCGGAAAATGCGGTTCTTCGCACAGGCACCCACAATGTTGCGTTCATCGATCGCGGCGGCGGTTACCTGACTCCCGCCGAAATCGAGATGGGACAACACGTTGGCGATGAGTTCATCGTGCTCAAGGGACTTGCGCCGGGTCAGCAGATCGTCAGCTCCGCCAATTTCCTGATCGACTCAGAAAGCCAGCTCCAAGCCGCTGCGAGCGTGTTCGTGCCGCCTCCGCCGGGGGTGGTTGCAAATGCCGCTGGAGCGCAGACCAAGGCTGTTTCGCAAGCAGACATCGCGTTCACGAGCGACCCCAATCCTCTTGTACGCGGTAATAACAAAGTGATCGTGACGCTCCGCGATTCCAAAGGTGCCGCGATCTCAGGCGCGCAGGTGACGGTGTCTTTCTATATGACGGCGATGCCGGCGATGGGAATGGCGGCAATGCGCGCGCAAGGCTCGGCAGATGATCAAGGGAACGGCATGTACGCCGCGAATATCGAACTGCTGAGCGGCGGCACCTGGAGCCTAACGATCACCGCGTCGAAGAACGGCCATCCGATCGCGACCAAACAGGTGGACGTTTCAGCCAGCGGCTCCATGGCGATGTGAGGAGAGCGCGATGATCGAGAAAACTATCGACTGGTGCAACGGTAATCGCTTCATCCTGTTCTTCGGTGTGCTGGCGCTGGTCCTTGCGGGCGTCTGGTCGCTCAATCGAATTCCGCTCGACGCGCTGCCGGACATTTCCGACGTTCAGGTGATCATCCATACCGAATGGATGGGGCAGCCGCCCAACCTGATCGAGGATCAAGTGACCTATCCGATCGTCACTGCGATGCTTGCTGCGCCGCATGTGAAGGCGGTTCGTGCGCAGACGATGCCCAACGACTCGTACGTGTTCGTCGTGTTCGAGGACGGCACCGATATTTATTGGGCGCGGAGCCGTGTACTCGAATACCTCCAGCAGATCACAGGCAAGCTGCCCGCCGGCGTGAATCCTGTGATCGGGCCCGACGCCACCGGCGCGGGCTGGGTGTATGAATACGCTCTGGTCGACAAGAGTCACGCTCACAGTCTTGCCGACCTCCGCAGCTTGCAGGATTGGAACGTGCGCTATGCGCTCGAAACCGTGCCGGGGGTTTCGGAGGTCGCCACCATCGGCGGATTCGTGAAGCAGTACCAGGTCAAGCTAGATCCCAATCGGTTGCTCGCGCTCAAGATTCCATTGGAGACGGTGATCGACAAAATTCGCGACAGCAACGGTGAAGTCGGCGGCCGCGTGCTCGAGATGTCGGGAGCGGACTACATGATCCGAGGTCTCGGCTACGTGCATTCGGTTGCGGACCTTGAGCAAATTTCGGTCGCAACCAACAACGGCACGCCGGTGCTGATAAGGGATCTGGGCGTAGTCAGTCTCGGACCCGATCTTCGCGAGGGAGCGGCTGAATGGAACGGTGATGGAGAAACGGTCGGCGGGATCGTGGTAATGCGATACGGGCAGAATGCCCTATCCGTCATCGATGGGATCAAGCAGAAGCTCGCACAAATTCGCAAGACTCTGCCGCGCGGTGTTGAAATCGTTGCCGGCTACGACCGGTCGGGACTCATTCAGGAATCCATCAACACGCTGAAACGCGATCTGCTGGAAGAGGCAATCATTGTCAGTCTCGTGATCATAGTTTTTCTATTCCACTTGCGTTCGGCGCTGATTCCGATCCTCGCGTTGCCGATTGCGATCATCGCGACGTTCATTCCGATGTACTACCTACAGATCAGCTCCAACATCATGTCGCTCGGCGGCTTGGCGCTGGCGATAGGCGTGCTGGTCGACGCGTCGATCGTGATGGTCGAGAACGGATACCGGCATCTGTCAGAGGCGCAGCATCAAGCATCGCTGAAGGGCGAATCGGTTTCCGCATCCGAACGACAGCGAATCTTGCTGTCGGCGGCGAAGCAGGTCGGCCGTCCGATTTTCTTCTCGCTGATTATTATCGTCGTCTCGTTCCTGCCGGTGTTCATGCTCGAATCGCAGGAGGGACGGATGTTTCGGCCGCTGGCCTACACTAAGTCGTTCGCGATTGGCTTCTCCTCCGTCCTCGCCATCACCGTGGTCCCGGTGCTGATGGTTCTTTTCATTCGCGGCAAACGCCTGCGCCCCGAAGAGGATAATCCGCTGTCGCGTTGCTTCCAGGCACTGTATCTGCCGGTGCTGCGATGGTGCTTGCGTCATCGCACGCTGACGATCGCGGCCAATGTGATTTTCCTGGCTCTGACGCTTCCACTGCTGTTCAGGATCGGCAGTCAGTTCATGCCCCCCTTGTACGAAGGATCAAGTCTCTACATGCCTACCGCTCTGCCGGGCATTTCGATTTCCTCGGCGGTGAACTTGATGCAGAAACAGGATCAGATCATCCGCACGTTTCCCGAGGTCGAGAGTGTCTTCGGCTCCGTCGGACGGTCAGATAGCGCGACCGACAACGCGCCGCTGGATATGTACGACACGACGATCATGCTCAGGCCGCGCAGCCAATGGCGCAAGGGGGTCACCTACGATTCACTCATCGCAGAGATGGACGCCCGGCTGCATTTCCCCGGCCTGTCGAACTCCTGGACGATGCCGGTCGAGAATCGGCTCGACATGGAGCTGACCGGAATCAAAACCCCGGTCGGACTCAAAATTCAGGGTCCCAACCTCGATCAGATTCAACAGATTGGCTCTCAGCTTGAAGAGATACTCGGTTCTATTCCAGGCACACGAGGAATTTTCGCCGAACGAGTTTCACAGGGTTTCTACATCAATATAGATGTCGATCGCGCGGTCGCCGCGAGATATGGCCTGACGGTTGGCGACGTTCAGCGCGCGGTGAGCTCCGGCATGGGTGGCGAGAATATCGCGACCACCGTCGAGGGGCGTGAGCGCTACTCGATCAACGTTCGCTATCTCGCGGACTATCGCAGTGACCTGAACGCGCTTCGGCGGATTTTGATTATGACGCCGATTGGAGCGCAGATTCCGCTCGGCGAGGTCGCGCG
>JBOHWF010000315.1:0-5617 GCA_050736455.1 Binataceae bacterium (SeqCode)
GTATCGGGCCGCGCGTCGGTGACCTGGAGGAAATAGTCGTGGCCCTTTTCCGCCACGCCCATCACCTCTTGAATCTGCGGCTCGGTCTGCAGCACGAAGTTTTTCGGCGAGCCGCCGCCGAGGATGAAAACTCCGCTGCTCAGGCCGTGCGCCTTCGCTGCGTAAACAATCGCCGCGGTCTCGTTGACGTCGCTCAGCGGATCGATCCGCAGTTGATAGCCCTCGAGCTCGAGCAGCGCGAGGTTCATCCCGATCGACGAATCGCCGGGCGATGACGTGTAGACCGGCACCGCGTATTCATGGGCCGCGGCGAGCAGCGAACGACGTTTCAGTTTAAGGATGCGCTCGCGCTCGGCCACATAGCGGCCGGCGCGATAATGGAATTCCGCGGAGCCCATCGGATGCTGAAATTCGTCGTTGCGCGCGAGCTCGCGGAAAAATGCGTCGGTCGAGAGCAGCACGTGATAATCGAAAAAAATATCGTAGATGCGCACGACGCCTGCCTTGCGCAGCGCGACGTCGTCGGTCTCGGCCGAGCCCTGGTGCATCTTGAGACCGATGCCGAAGTGGGTGTCGTGGTAAAGATTGGCGCCGGTCGAAACGATCCAGTCGACGAAGCCGTTTTCGATGAGCGGGATGAGGCACGACATGCCAAGCCCGGCCGGCGTCAGCGCGCCGGTGAGGCTCATGCCGACGACCGCGTCGGGCGCGAGCATTTTTTCGGCGAACAGGCGGCAAGCCTCGCGCAAACGGCGGCCATTGTAGGCCAAAAAAGCGCTATCGATCAGGTCGGCCGCGGTCATCTCGCCGCGCACGGGACGCGGCGCGATGGCGGCGCCACTTAAGAAGCGCTGGGTGTTCTTCGCTGCGGGCATGAATCCGAGACCTCTGCCGATGGTCGCCCGCATCCTAGCCGCAGGATCGTCGCAAAACTAGGCGAGCTTGCGAGCCGAGCAAAGGAGTCTGCGACGTGCGGTAAGGTACAGTCAGGCGAGCCTGCGAGCCGCGCACGCCAGTGAAGCGACGCGCAACGAGCGAGCGAGTGTTGACCTTGGCCGCGCCTCGCGGACTCGGCCGTCCCCGTGGAGCCGCGTTCAGACATCGGGAGTCTGCGACGTGCGGCAAAGTACAGTCCGACGAGCTCGCGCGGCGCGCCTCTGGCGGCGGCGGATTTCAGCGAGGCAGGTTAATCTGGCGCGCGTCGAGATAGGCGGTGAGCGCGGCGGCATGATCCGCGGGAGCCATCGTGGCCAGGTAGCCGTCGGGCCGCACGAGATAGATGGCATCGCGGCGCAAACCGCTCCGGCGCAGATCGGGCTGCCAGGCGAAAATATGCAGTGGCAATCCTCGCTGATCGCAGATTGCGCGAATCTCGGGTCCGGCGTTGCCATATATGTGGACTTGCCAATCCAGCGATCTCAGCGGCGCGAAGTTGCCGTCGCGATTACCAGAGCTCGTCTTTACCCAGGGCAAACGGTCGCCGCCGCGCAACTTTCCTAAGCGGCCTTCGCTCAGAGCACTCCCGCGATAGTTCAGCGCGGTTTGCGAGACGGTGCGAAACATGAAACGTCGGACGGCGCGGAATGCGAAAAGCGATGGAAGCAAGAAGGGCGCGATGTGCAGCCGCAGGGCGCGCGCGATCGCGCCAAGACTTGTCACGCCAGTGAAGACTTGATCGGTGGTCGCGACGAGGCGCCGCGCGAACGCGATGCGTTCGGTCTCGTAGCTGTCAAGGATCGCTGCAGGCGACCGGCCCCGCAGGACTGCGGCAAGTTTCCACGCCAGGTTCACGGCATCGCCGATTCCGGTATTCATGCCCTGTCCGCCCACTGGACTGTGAATGTGTGCGGCGTCGCCGAGTATGAATTCGCGCCCTTCACGGAAGCGATCGGCGACGCGATGATGCACATGGTAGGTCGAAAACCAGCTCACCCGCGCCACATCGATTCGCATCCACTCGATTACACGCTGGCTGACGCCGTTCCACGACAGACTCTCTGGCTGGCGTTCGGCGTCTTCGCGGACCGTCCCAATCAGACGGGCGCGACCCTCGCTCTTGAGCGGAAACACCGCGAGAAAATCGCTTCGGTCCAGGGCGCCGTGCAGCTCGCCATTCATCGCCGCGCCGCGCGCTTCCACGTCAGCGACATAGAACAAATGCGCGTACGTGCCGCCGGGAAACCCGAGGGTCAACGCCTTGCGCACAGTGGAGTCTGCGCCGTCGCACCCGGCCAGATAGGCGGCCTCGCACATTTCCGACGCTCCATCTGCCCGCTTGAGCTGCGCGCGCACACGTCCGTCCCGTTCCTCGAAGCCCAGCAGCTCCATGCAACGCTCGACCTGGACGCCGGTCGCGACGAGATGATCGATCAACAGTTTTTCGTGTTCGTCTTGCGGAAAGATGATCGCGTAAGGATAGGAACTCAGGCCTTCGCCGGTGTCGATCACCGTCCGCGCCACTACCCGCCCAGCCACCCACACATTCACCGTATCCATCCGCCGTCCGCACGCGACGACCTCATCGGCGAGGCCCATCTGGGAGTAGAGCTCGAGCGTACGGGCCTGGACGGCGAGCGCGCGAGAGGTCGTCCCCGGCTCCGCGGTTTTGTCGATAATCCTCACGCGCACACCGAGTCGCGTGAGCCACAGAGCCAACACCAAGCCCGTCGGACCAGCGCCGATAATCAAAACCTCAGTATTGAGAGTCGATGCTGAAGCCATAGTTTCATCTCAAGGTTGACGCGATCCCGCCTCGAAAGTGATTCTACGAAACTGTCGCTGACGGCGCGAGGTGACAGCGGCGAGAGCGGATGAACTCAGCATCGCAAGCTCAGGAGGGCCGCTAACTTCAACTCCGCGAATCGCGGTTTGCCGCCAGCAGCGTATCGCCCTAAGATGCCGAATGGGGACCGGTCCGAGAGGGGACGAACATGGCGATAATCGCGATGACCCAGCATCTTGGGACGCACTATCTCGAGCTCGGCAGGCTCACCGCCGAGCGGCTCGGCTATCGCTTCTTCACCGCCGATGAGGCGATCGCGGAAGCCTCGCGCGACTATCACATCCCGCCTGAGCAGCTGGTCATCACCGATGAGCGGCGCCCGCATTTCTGGGAACGCCTCAAAACCGACACCGAGCGCTTCGTCCAGTTTGTCCGCGTCGAGATCCTGCGGGCGATGGCCGCCGATCGCCTGGTCGTCGTTGGCCGCTCGGTGACCCATATGCTGCCCGAGCCGGCCTGCGGTTTGCGCGTGCGCTTGACCGGCCCGCTGAAGGAGCGCGTGCAGGCAGTCGCCGCCGACGAAAAGCTGGCGCCGGCGGTGGCCGAGCGGCGCGTGCGGGATTACGATCGCGAGATGCGCGCGCGCATCCAGACCCTGTTCGACGTGGACATGGACGAGCCGGGCAATTTTAATCTGGTGCTCAACACTTTCACCCTGCCGCTCGAGACGCTGGCTGGGATGCTCGCCGGGCTGGCGACGGAAATCGATCGCACCGTGACGCCCGAGAGCTGGCGGCGGCTGCGCGACGCGGCGCTCGCGGCCGAAGTCAGCGCCGCCCTGATGGTTCATCCCAAGATCGGCCGTTCCCCGCTCGAGGTCCAATGCGCCGCCGGCGTGGTGCAGGTCAACGGGCCGGGCCTGGTGCCGCCGTGGGACCTGCTGATCAGCGACGTCGCGCGGCGAGTCGAAGGCGTCCGCGCGGTCGAGGTCACCGCCGACGAGCAGCCCATCGCGGTCCGTCCGAATTAAGCCCGCAGTTGACGATGAAAACCTCAGAATGGTCTGACCCATGAGGCTTAGGACGCGCCGCGCTTTGTGGTAAGAACTATTCCTACCAGGCCGATGCGAACCGCGGTAAAAAAAACGATCTCGCTCCCCGCCGAACTCGCCCGCGAAGCCGAGGAAACCGCGCGCGACGCAGGCAAGACCCTCAGCTCCGTGATTCAGGACGCGCTTCGGCTAAGTAGTGCTGAACGATTAAGGCGAGACTTCAAAGGGGCCCAGCGTTACTGGAGCCGCAAAGCCCGCGCCCGCGGAATTCTTACCGAGGACGACCTGCGAAAATACCTCGGCGAGTGAGAGTCGTCTTCGACAGCAACATTTTTATTTCGGCATTGCTCTTTCCGGGCAAGCAGGCCGAAAAAGCGCTCTTGAGAATCATCCGGGGGAGCGACCGATTGTTGGTGTCGAAGCCGATCGTCGATGAAGTTCTGCAAGTGCTTGCCAGAAAGTTTGCGCGAGACAGAGAAGAACTCGCGCGGGTGGCGGTGTTGCTGGCGGATTTGGGCGAGATAGTGCGGCCGCGCCGAAGGATCTCGATCCTGGAAGACCAGGCGGACAACCGAATCCTGGAATGTGCGCTCGCCGGTCGGGCCGATCAAGTGGTTACGGGCGATCGCGCGATGTTGGAACTGGAGAACTTCAGAGGCATCCCAATCATATCGTTGAGGGCCTATTTGGAGACCTGATCCGTGCGCGGGCTGGTAACCTTTCTCGCCACCGGGGGATATGTCGGCTATATGCCGCTGATGCCCGGGACGGCGGGCGCTGTGCTCGGCCTGATCCTCAGCAAGTGGCTCTGTACGCCGCTCTGGATGCGTGCGCCCGCAGCCTTCGTGATGCTCTTCGGGGTATTGTTCGTGGCAGCCGGCTTCGTCGCCGGATCGGCGGAGCGGGACTTCGGCGGCCATGATGCTGCGCAAATCGTGATCGACGAGATGTTTGGCATGATCGCGGCGATGTTCCTCAATCCGGGGGGCTGGCTCGTGCTGCTCGGCGGCTTCGCGCTGTTTCGCGCATTCGATATTATCAAGCCGTGGCCGGCCAGCTATTTCGACCGCTTCAATGGCGGGATGGGCGTGATGCTTGACGACTTGGCCGCAGGCATCTATGCCAACCTCGTGCTACAGATAATCCGGCGTGTCGGCTAGGCGGTCGCGAAAGCGGCTGGGCGTCCGCGGGGCGTAACCATGAGGAGTCATCGATGATCCAGCGAGCCGTCATTCTCTCGACCGGCGATGAAATCACGACCGGCAAGGTCGTGGACAGCAACTCGAGCTACATCGCCGACAAGCTCCATGAGATCGGCGTCGATCTGATCGCGGTGCTGACCGTCGGCGACGTGCCGGAGCGGCTCGAATGGGCGTGGAAGAGCGCGATGCAGCTCGGTGACGTCGTGGTTTCGACCGGCGGCATCGGCCCGACCGCCGACGACTTGACCACCGAAACGATTGCGCGCCTCACCGGCAAAAAGCTCTGGCGCGACGAACCCTCGGTCGACAAGATGAAGCGGCTGTTCGCCTCGATCGGGCGCGCGATGCCCGAGAATAATCTCAAGCAGGCGCTCTTCCCGGAGACCGCCGAGGTCATCCTCAACGAGCTCGGGACCGCGCCGGGCTTCCGCATGGCGGTGCCGCAAGCCGCGCACACGGCCCATCTGATCGTACTGCCGGGCGTGCCGCGCGAGATGAAACCGATGCTGGAAGAGCAGGTGATTCCCTGGATCAAGCATAATCGCGGCAATGACAAAGTTTTCGCCACGCGCATCTTCCAGACCTTCGGCCTGAGCGAGTCGGGACTCGACGAAATGGTCGCGGGACTGATCAAGCCCGAGG
>JBOHWF010000316.1:0-4974 GCA_050736455.1 Binataceae bacterium (SeqCode)
TCGGCAAACAGATCCGCTTCATCGCGCGCCGCGCGCTGGCCGCGCTGGCCGCCCACGACTGGCCCGGCAACGTCCGCGAACTCGCCCACGCCCTCCAATCCGCCGTCATGCTCGCCGACCACGACCGCATCGCTTTAGAGGTCCTGCCCGACTATTTATGGGACCGCGCGATGGCCGCGGATTCTGCCAGCGCGGTCGCGCCCGCCGATCAGGAAAGGCTGATCGCTCAACCCGGCGAGACCTCGCAACTGTCGCTCGACCAGGCGGTCAGCCAGGCCTCCAAGAGCGCCCTGCTGCGCGCACTGCAGGAAGCCGACGGCAATTGCCATCGTGCGGCACAATTGCTCGGCGTCTCGCGCTATACGGTTTATCGCATGATCGCACGCTACGGCCTCGCCCGCCGCGTCCGTAATCCCCTCGGCATGCGCGCGCTGACGAGCGCAGAGGCTTAGTTTTTTAGCCGGCTGTTGCGACAGCCTTTGCGGCCTGCCGCGCTGGTCTGAAAGCAGCTCCGAAAGCCGCGGAGTCTGCGACGGCGAGAATTAGGACTCGCCTGCTTTTTTCCGCCGAGACTGAGCTAGCGCCAGGCGGGCGCGCGCTATAATTCGCGGCGGCACGAAAGCGTTACATTCTGTATCAAATCGGGACAATTTGGACTGACGCGCGATAGAAGCGCCGACTGCAAGGCGGCATCGGCTTTGCTTATCTGTTAGGCTGGAGTCGTTGCAATCGATGACCGCGCGTCCGAACCACGTCGCAAAGGAATCTGAGCCGTCTTTACCAGGCGCGCAGGCGCGCGCTCATCCGCTCGGCTGCGAGGGGCCGGGCCCAGCCTCCGCGTACGTATCGGCGGCGCGCGAAAGCGCCGCGCTCGAATTCGCTTGGTCGGTCACGCTGGTGAGCACTGGCGCGATCATAATCGTACTCTTTCAGGTTACTTCGCTACTGCTGGCGCTGCACTGGAATAGTCCGTTGACGCCGGCGGCGTGGCTTCTGCACTTTTCCTCCATCGCGATCGGCGCCGCCGGCTTCAGCGCCTTGCGCTCCAAGCGCAGATGGCTCACCGCGCTCTGGCCGCTGATTGTTCTCGCGATGTGCTCGGGCGTTGTCGCCGGCATGACGGCGATCGCGCTGCTCTCCGGGCAGATGTTCGAGCTGTACATTTCACTCGCGATCTTCGCCGTCAGCACGGGCGCTCTGGTGCCGTGGCGCGCGCGCTGGCAGTTGCTGTTTAACTGCGTAGTCCTCGCGAGCTACGTCGTCGCCTTTCGCGACGGCCTCGACTACCCCGGCACGCTGCGCTGGGTCTGCATGATTACCGCGGTCGGCGTCGGGCAGTGTGCGACGGTGATCGGCGAGCGCTTTCGCGCGGCGCAGCGGCGCCAGGTGCTGCGGTTGCACGAGGGCGAGGAGCGGCTGCGCGCAGAGATCACCGAGCATCAGGCGACCGAGCGCAGCCTGCGCGAAAAAGAGACGACGCTGCGCTGCCTGTTCGACTCGGTGGACGAAGCGATCTCGATCCGGCGGCTCAGCGACGGGGTTTTTATCGAGGTCAACCCGGCCTGCGCGATGTTCGGCCTCAAGCCTGCCGAGGTGGTGGGCCAGCCGGTGGAGGCGCTCGATGTGTGGAAGAATTACATACAGCATGACGAAAACCTCGCGCGGCTGCAGCGTGGCGAGCCCTTCCACAACGTCGAATTCGACTATCGGCTGCCCGACGGCCGCGTGCTGCAAACCCTCGCGTCAACCTCAGTGGTCGAGCTGAATCAGGAACGCTGCGCCATTTTCGTCGCGCACGACATCACCGGCCTCAAGCAGACCGAGCGCGAGCTGATCGCCGCGCGCGAAGAGGCGCTGAGCGCCTCGCGCGCGAAGTCCGAGTTCCTCTCGAGCATGTCACACGAAATCCGCACGCCGATGAACGCGATTCTCGGGATGGCGGAGTTGCTGGCCGAGACCACGCTTGACGCGCAGCAGCAGAAGTTCCTCGACGTCATGCAAAACAACGGCAACGCGCTGCTGACCCTGATCAACGACATTCTTGATCTGGCCAAGGTTGAAAGCGGGCGGCTCAGCCTGGAGCAGACGAGTTTCGAGCCCGAATCGCTGCTCGACAAAGTCGGCGAGACCCTCGCCGTGCGCGCCCACGCCAAGGGGCTGGAATTGACGCTGCGGATCGCGCCGGAGGTCCCCGGCCAGCTGATTGGCGACCCGCTACGCCTGCGCCAGGTCTTGATCAATCTGGTCGGCAACGCGATCAAGTTCACCGAACGCGGCGCAATCAGCGTCACACTGCAAAACGCCGAACGGCCCGGCCTGCTCCATTTTGCGGTCCGCGATACCGGCATCGGGATCGCGCCAGACAAGCTGCCCGAGCTGTTCGCGAACTTCGCCCAAGCCGACTCCTCGATGGCGCGCCGCTACGGCGGCAGCGGCCTTGGCCTGGCGATCGTCAAGCGGCTGGTGCAACTGATGCAAGGGCGGGTCTGGGTCGAGAGCGCCGTCGGCCACGGCAGCACGTTTCACTTCACCGCAAGTTTCGCGGCGCCTGAAGCGCCTCCGGCCAATCCCGCCCGCCAACCCCAACTGGCCGGCCTGCGGACGCTCGTCGTCGATGATAACGCGACCAACCGAATGATCTTGCGCGAGATGCTGTTTGCGCACGGCGCGCTGATCGGCGAAGCAGCCGACGGCCCGGCGGCGCTTGAAGAGATCGCTGCGGCCCTGCGCAACCGCCGTCCCTACCGGCTCGTGTTGCTCGATTGCCGGATGCCCGGGATGGATGGCTTTGCCGTCGCCCGCGAGCTCAAGCGCCGCTACAACGCTGAGCTGACCGTGCTGATGCTCACCTCGGACGATCTCGCGATGCAAGTCGAAGGCGCTCGCGAGCTGGGCCTTGATGCCTGGCTGGTCAAGCCGGTGCGGTGCGCGGAGTTGTTCGAGGCGATCGCGCTGGCGATGGCAGGCGCGCCCGCCGCCGCTTATCGCAACGGCAACGCCGCGGCGCTCAGCGCCGGTCCCGCCGAGGCGCCCTGGCGCATCCTGCTGGTCGAGGACGCGCCCGACAATCGCCTGGTGATTCGCGCCTATCTCAAGCATCAGCCCCACGTCCTCGACGAGGCCGAGGACGGCGAGATTGGAATGCGCAAATTTTCGCAGGGGCTCTACGACGTTGTGCTGATGGATCTGCAGATGCCGGTGATCGACGGTTTCGAGGCGATGCGCCGGATGCGCGCCCTGGAGCGCGAATCCGGCGCGGCACGCACCCCGATTATCGCGCTGACTGCGTCCGCGCTCGACGACGACGTGCGCCGCTGTATCGAGGCCGGGGCCGACACCCACGTCGCCAAGCCGGTGAGCAAAGCCGTGTTGCTCGAAGCGATCCGCGGCGCGATCGTGCATCGCGCGCCGACAGCAGAGACGGCCGCGTTGACGGTCGCCGCCGGCTAAGTTTTTTCGTTTTCCCGCCCCCTTCAACTGTCCGCCGAATCATAGTAGCTTGCGCGATCGCATCGGCCGCCGGCGCGTTTGCCGGAATGCGCGATGCGTGCGGCGCGCTGCGTAGAGGAGGAACTTTGCCATGCCGAAGAAGCCGATCGCCTTCACTGAGTTGCTCAAGGACGCGCCGAAGAACTGGGGGCGCTGGGGCGCCAACGACGAAATCGGCGCGCTCAACTTCCTGACCAATGCGGAAGTTCTGCGGGGCGCGAAATCGATCAAGAGCGGCAAGGTTTTCATGCTCGGCGTGCCGCTTGCCCGCCCCGGCGGCGATCCGCTTTACCCCTCGCGCTCACAGCCGATCCGAACCATGGCGATGGACAAGGGCTTCTACCAGAGCGGGCTCGCCAAGCCAATGGCAGGCGGACTCGAATACGCCGACGACGTCATCGTGATGTACCTGCAGGGCACCACCCAGTACGACGCGCTCGGCCACGTCTGGTACGGCGACAAGCTCTACAATGGTTACGACGCCGGCAGCACAATCGGCGGCCTGCAAAAATGCTCGATCGAGCCGATCGCGAATCACGGCGTGATCGGCCGCGGCATCCTGCTCGACATCGCGCGGCTCAAGGGCAAGGCCAACCTCGACGCCAACGAAGCGATCACCGTTGCCGACCTCGAAGCCGCGGCGCAGCGCCAAAAATCGCCGATCGAGAAGCACGACATTCTGCTGATCCGTACCGGCTGGCTCAAGCGCTTCTACGATCACGGCTTCAACGGCATTTTTCCCAACGGCGAGTTCAAGGAACCCGGCCTCGCCTACAGCCCGGAGCTGGTCAACTGGGTCCATCGGATGGAAATTCCCTCGATCGGCAGCGACACCATCGCAACCGAGCAGACCAACCATGAGGAATCCGGCACCGTCCTGCCACTGCACATGGCGCTGCTCCACGATCAGGGCGTCATTTTCAACGAAATTGATTGGCTCGAGGATCTGGCCGACGACTGCGAAAAAGACGGCCAGTACACGTTTATGTTTGTTGGTGCGCCGTTGAAGGTCGTGCGCGGGGCCGGCTCGCCGGTCAATCCTGCGGCGATCAAGTAGTCGATCGTTCAACGTTCGGCTTAGGCTCAAGAAGGAGAAAAGTTATGTTGTTCATGCTCAAAGCGCATATCGAAAAGCCCGCCCAAACCTCGAACAAAGAGTTCTACACCGTCTGGCGTCAAGAGTCCGAAGCGGCCCTCGCTGCGGTCAAGGCGGGAGCGATCAAGAGCATCTACAAGGTGGCCGGCGAGCCGGTGGTAATCGCGATCCTCGACCTGCCGTCCGCCGATGATCTGGATCACGCGATCGCCGGCTTACCCATATGGAAGTTGGGCTATTCACATATCGTGGCCAAGCTCGAAATCACAGCGTTGCGGCCCTACGAGAACTGGGCCGAGGATTTAAAGCAGCTTTCGGCTTAGTCCGGCGCTCTGATCGCTTCAGCATCTTGATCGGGGATTGCGGCGCGGGATCGCGCAGTGGACAAA
>JBOHWF010000317.1:0-29056 GCA_050736455.1 Binataceae bacterium (SeqCode)
CCTGCGATAAGAAGGAGGGCTTTTGGATGAACGAGCCGATCATATCTGCGGCCGATCCGCACCCTCGCAAGCGCGTCAAGGTGGGCGCGCCAGAGATGTGTTACGCGGAGGTCGGTACGGGCGCGCCGATCGTCTTTTTGCACGGTAATCCGACCTCGTCGTACTTGTGGCGCAACGTCATCCCGCATTTGTCGGGGCTCGGCCGGTGCCTCGCGCCGGATCTGATCGGGATGGGCGCTTCGGGCAAGGCTGCGGACGGCGCCTACCGCTTCGTCGATCATTCGCGCTATCTGGACGCGTGGTTCGAGGCGCTCGACTTGAAGCGCGATGTGACGCTGGTCGTGCATGACTGGGGCTCGGCCCTGGGCTTCCATTGGGCGAGGCGGCATCCGGAGGCGGTCAAAGGGATCGCCTACATGGAGGCGGTCGTGATGCCGCTCACGTGGGCCGAGTGGCCAGAAGCGGCGGGCGAGATCTTTCGAGCCCTGCGGAGTCCCGCCGGGGAGGAACTGGTCCTGAAGAAAAACATCTTTGTTGAAAACATCCTGCCGGCGAGCGTGATGCGCGGGCTGACCGAGGCCGAGATGACGGTGTATCGGCGGCCTTATACTGAGCCGGGTGAGTCGCGGCGTCCGATGCTGACCTGGCCACGGCAGATTCCGATCGATGGCGAACCGGCGGACGTGGTGGCGATCGTGAAGGATTACGGCGCGTGGCTCGCGACCTCGCAGATCCCCAAGTTGTTCGTTAACGGCGATCCCGGGATGATTGTCGCCGGGCGGGCGCGCGAGTTGTGCCGCGGATGGCCGAATCAACGCGAAGTGATGGTCAAAGGGACGCACTTCCTCCAGGAGGATTCGCCGCACGCTATCGGTGAAGCGATCGCGGGCTGGTACGGGACTTTGAAGTAGGACCGTGTGAGAGATGGCGGTTTAAGGGAGAAAACAGTGTCAGTACTGCTTTATGAAGTTCGCGACAACGTCGCGCATGTAACGCTCAACCGCCCGGAGGCGGCCAACGCGCTGAACTATGAACTCGCGGCGGCGCTAGAGGACGTCTCGATCAAGTGCGGCGAAGATGCCGCAGTGCGCGCCGTCCTGATGACCGGTGCGGGCAAATTGTTCTGCGGCGGCGGCGACCTCAAGTCATTTGCCGCGCAGCCACCCGAGGAACTCCCCGGCCATCTGAAAAAAGTCACGATGTATCTGCATGCAGCGATCCAACGCTTTGCGCGGATGAAAGCGCCCCTGATAATCGCCGTCAACGGCAATGCAGGCGGCGCGGGACTGAGTCTCGCGCTGACCGGGGACATCGTGCTGGCAGGGGAAGCGACGCGCTTCACGGTCGCCTATACCCGAATCGGGCTCACGCCGGACGGCTCGAGTTCCTACTATCTGCCGAGACTCGTCGGGCTCAAGCGGGCGCTCGACCTGATGCTCACGAATCGGACGATCACGGCGCGCGAAGCGGAAGCGATGGGGATGATTACGCGGGTCGTGCCGGATGCGGATCTTCTCAACCAAGCGGAAGCGATCGCACGCGAGTTGGCGCAGGGGCCGACGCAGGCGTTGGGCGGCGTCAAGCGGCTGCTCTACGCGTCGTCGAATAATCCGCTGTATGAGCAGATGGAGCTCGAAACCGAGGTGATCGCCGATCTCAGCCGCACCGCCGATGCACGCGAAGGGATCGCCGCGTTCCTCGGCAAGCGCACGGCCAAGTTCAGCGGGAACTAAGGAATCTTGACGCAGCTCGCGGACTCGCCTGCTCGCTCCACGCGGCAGCCGCGCTCCGCTAGTGTGATGCGCGCGAAGGGATCGCCGCGTTCCTCGGCAAGCGCACCGCCAAGTTCAGCGGGAACTGAGTTTGATCGGAGTGTTCCTTAGTAGCCGAGTTCGCGGTCGACCTGGTTGAGTAGGGGCCGGCCGGCAACAAAGCGGCCGAGGTTCTCCGCGAACAATTCGTAGCAGGCGGAGTTGTAACCTTTGAACGCCCCCGACATGTGGGGCGTGAGGATGACGTTGTCGAGGTCCCACAACGCGCTCTCTGCTTCAAGCGGTTCGCGCTCGAAGACATCGAGGCCGGCGCCGCCGATCCGCTTCTCACGCAGCGCTTCGATGAGCGCGTCCTGATCGATCACGTCGCCGCGCCCGATATTTATAATGTAAGCTTGCGGACGGAGCGCGGCGATTTCCTCGCGTCCGATAAAACGGCGGGTGGCCGAGGTCGCCGGCAGCGTCACAGTCATGAAGTCGCTCTCGCGTAGGAGCGCGACGCGATCGCCAGGCCCATACCATCGTGCCGGCAGCCGGCCCTCGGGATCGCCGATGCCGGGCGGGCTCCAACCGGTGTCCACGCGCTGATCAGGATTGCGCTTCAGGGCAAGGATGGTCATCCCGAAGGCGTGGCCGAGGCGCGCGGTCTCGCGTCCGATCGAGCCGTAGCCGAGAACGCCCAAAGTCTTGCCGCGCAGCGAATCGACGGAGTCCATGAAATCCCAGTTGCGCAGCCACTCGCGGCGCATCTGCGCGCGCATCGTGGCGTGAAAGCCGTGCGACCAGGCGAGCATCGAGGCGATGGTGTATTCGGCAATGGGCGTCGAGTGGATGCCGCTCGCGTTGGTGATGGCGACGCCGGTGCGTGCGCGCAGTTCGCCCTTCATCACGTGATCGGCGCCGGCTGAGAGAAACTGGATCCACTTGAGGGACGGCGACTTGCGCATCAATTCGTCGGGCGCGCGAAAACTGAAGAGCACGTCGCAGCCGGCGGCTGCGGCTTCGATCATCTCGGCTTGTGAGCGGCATCGGCGGTCGAGCACCTCCGCGCCGCCGCTGATCCGTTCGAGATTGCGAATTTCCTCGGGATTCAAACCCACCGTTGAAAGAATTTTCATCGTAATCGCCCGCTCCCGTTCTTTCTTCGCATGCGTATTGGCGTGAAACAAGTAGGCCAACGTGCCGGTTTCAGGCGAAACCGCGGACGGCTAAAATCGAAATGCTGATGAGTTTGCGGAAGAGACTCGCGATTGCGCTGTTCGCAGCGGCCCTGATGCCAGCGTGGGTGTCCGGAGCTGCGCCGAGTGGCGATACGCTCGAGGTGCCGCGGCGCATCCTCCAAACGCCCGTCGCGGTTGAGCCGACGCCGGCGGATCAGTTCAACGCGAGCACGACTGCGCCGACGGCTTCGCAGGACGAGCTGCCGCCTGCAGATGCGGGGCTTCCCTATCTGGGTGTGTCCGTCCAGTACATCGAATCGAACGATACGCCCGGGGCCGAAGTCCACGGATTGGAGGTAGTCCGCGTCGATCCGAACAGTCCGGCGGAAAAAGCCGGTCTGCGTGGGCAAGGCGAGCTCACCAAGATGGGCGCGAGCGGCGCGACCGCGGGCGAGATGATGGCGCCGCTTAATCTGATCCTCATGCCGTTGTTGAAAAAAGCCGGGGAATTGGGCGACGACGGCGATTTGATCGTCGCGATTGACGATACTCGTGTCGATAACGACAGCGCGTTGGCAAATGCGCTGCAGCCGCTCAAGCCCGGCGACACGATCTATCTGACGATCGTGCGGCTGCATCAAGACAGCCGCCACGAGACGCTCAAAGTGCCGATCAAGCTCGGCGCGCCGCGCGACGCGACGGGTCACCTCGTGGACGACTCGGCCGGTCTCAGCGGCTCGCGTCCGACGGTTCCGGCACACTGATCCCGCAAGCGGGTGTTCGCTTTTCGCGATCGCGAGCGCGGACCTTCGCGTCTGCTATAATGGCCGGGTTGATCGGCAGGCCATCGTTAATCGCGGTGGTGTGTCGAGGCATTTTTGCGTCCAAATAGCAGAGACACTTGGAACGAAGTCTGAAAGAAGCGGCGAGCGAGCTTAAGGCGCGGGTCGAGCGCGGCTCCGAACGCCGCTTTCCCGTGATGGGCCTGAAAGGCGCGGCGAACGCCTTGATGATTCGCGAGGTCGCGCTAACGCTGAATCGGCCGCTGATCGTGATCGCTCCGCTAGCAGCGCAGGCCGAGGCGCTGGCGAGTGAACTCGCCTTCTTCCTCGATCAACCGCCGGACGCCGACCCCGCCCAGGACCGGCTTCATCTGCTGCCATCGTGGGAGTTGCGTCCGTTCGCTCAGCTCTCGCCGCCCTGCGATCTTCAGGCGGCGCAGCTCGCGGCGTTGTTCGCCCTCACGCGCACGCCCGCGCCGACGGTCGTAACTTCGGTCGAGGCGCTGATGATGCGGACAATTCCGCGGAGCGCCTTCGATCGATCAGTATTTCGCATTACTTTTGCCGATCGCGTGGACCTCGATGCGCTGATCGATGCGCTTGGCGCAATGGGCTATCAGCGCGTGCCGCAGACTGAGGAACGAGGCGATTTCAGTGTGCGGGGCGGCATCGTGGATGTTTTTTCGCCACTGCATCACCATCCGGTGCGCTTCGAGTTGGAAGAGGATCAGGTAACTTCGATTCGCCATTTCGACGCGGCGAGCCAGCGCTCGCTGGGCGAGATCGAAGAGGCGACGATCATCCGCACGCGCTACGTTCCGGCCGCGGCCTTGCGTGAGAACCAACTGGGCGATCGTGTCGCGATCCGCTGCGCGGAGATCGGAATGGTGCGCAAGGAGACGGCTGAGCTGCTTGAGACGATCGAGAACGGCCTGCTTTTCCCCGGGGTCGAGCTGCTGACGCCCTACCTGTATGAGAGCGGACTGCAGTCGGTGTTCGACTACGTCCCCGAACAGGCGGTGGCCTGGATGCTCGAGCCCGGTCGCATCCTCGCCGAGGCCGAACGGCTGATCGAACGGATCGAGGCCGAAGCTGCGGCGGCCCAGGCGAAGCCGGTCTTTTATCCCGCGCCCGCGACGCTCTACCTGCGGCTCGAAGAGCTTGAGCGTGCGCTTTCCGCAACGACCGCGGTCGAGGCCGGATCGCTGATCACGGTGGCCGCTCCGCGAGAAGGCTGGGCCCCGCCGATCGCGATTAAATCGCAGCCGAGCCTGCGCTTGGGTGCGGTCGAACTGACCGGAGCGCGCGCGGCGCCGTCATTCGAGCCGCTGGTCGCGGAGCTCAAGGAGATTCGGCGATCGCAAGGACGCGCGTTGATGGTGGTCGAAGGGGCGAATCAAGCTGCGCGCTTGCGCCGCCATCTCGAAGCGTACGACCTCGAGGTCAACCAGGACTGTGCGAGCTTCGCGCAACTGCTCGAGTGGCCCGATTTCCGTCCGGTCATCATGGAAGGGGCGATCGCGGCCGGCGCGGTGCTGCAGCATGACGGGCTGTACATCTATAGCGAAGAAGATCTGTTCGGCGAGCCGCGTGTGCGCCGCCGGACCCGTAACCGCGGCAAAGGCGCGTTCCTCAATCTCGAGGAGCTGCGGCCCGATGATCTGGTGGTGCATATCGAACACGGGATCGGCAAATACCGCGGGCTCAAGCATATGAAGGTGGCTGATCTCGCGGGCGACTTTCTCAACCTCGAGTACGCCGGCAACGACACCATGTACGTGCCGGTCGAGCGCATCAATCTGGTGCAGCGCTACATTGGCGGCGAAGGTGTTGAGGGCAAGCTCGATCGGCTCGGCAGCGGTTCATGGGATCGCGTCAAGAAGCGCACGCGCGAAGCGGTGCTCGCGATGGCCTCGGAACTGATCGATATTTACGCGGCGCGCGAGGCGATCGACGGCCATGCCTTTCTGCATCCGGGACGCGACTACGAAGAGTTCGCCGGGGGCTTTGAGTTCGAGGAAACGCCGGATCAGCAAGCGGCGATCGACGAGGTCATTCGCGACATGGCGCGGCCCAAGCCGATGGATCGTTTGATCTGCGGCGACGCCGGCTTCGGCAAGACGGAAGTCGCGCTGCGCGCGGCCTTCATCTGCGCGATGGACGGGCGGCAAGCGGCGGTGTTGACGCCGACGACCGTGCTGGCCGAACAGCATTGGACTAATTTCCGCAACCGCTTCAAGGATTATCCGGTGCGGATCGAGATGGTGTCGCGGTTCCGCTCGCCGAAGGAGAATCGGCGGGTCCTCGAGGAGCTGCGCAAGGGGCTGGTCGATATCGTGATCGGCACGCATCGCCTGCTGCAGCCCGACGTCGAATTTCCCAAGCTGGGGCTGCTGATTATCGACGAGGAGCATCGCTTCGGCGTCGCCGACAAGGAGCGCATCAAGCGGCTGCGCAAACTGGTCGAGGTGCTGACGCTGACGGCGACGCCGATCCCGCGCACGCTGCACATGGCGATGCTCGGGATTCGCGATCTGTCGGTGATCCAGACCCCGCCGCCGGATCGCCAGGCGATTCGCACCTTCGTCGCGCACTTCGACGACGGGTTGATTCGCGACGTCATTATTCGCGAGTTGAATCGCGGCGGCCAGGTGTTTTTCGTGCACAACCGCGTCGAGAACATTGATTATATGGCGCGGCATCTGCGCGGACTCGTGCCCGAGGCGAAGCTCGCCATCGCGCACGGCCAGATGAAAGAGCACGCGCTCGAGGAAGTGATGCGCGATTTCATCGAGGACCGGGTCAACGTACTGGTCTGCACCGCGATCATCGAGTCGGGACTCGATATACCCAACGCCAACTCGATGATCATCAATCGCGCGGATCGTTTCGGGCTGGCCCAGCTCTACCAGTTGCGCGGCCGCGTGGGCCGCTCGAAGCGCAAGGCCTACGCCTATCTGCTGATTCCCGGCGAGCACATCATCACGCGCGAGGCCAAGCGCCGCATCGACGCGTTGCGCGAGCTGGTCGAAGCCGAGTCGGGCACCGGCTTCAAGCTCTCGATGCGCGATCTCGAGCATCGCGGCGCCGGCAACCTGCTGGGCAAGGAGCAATCCGGCGAAATCACCGCAGTGGGGTTCGAGCTTTACGCCGAGATGATGGAGCAGGCCATCCACGAACTGCGCGGCGAGCCGGTCCGGCCGGATTTTGAACCCGAGCTGCGGCTCGGGATTCCCGCTTACGTCCCCGATAGCTTCGTGGCGGACGAAAACGAGCGGCTGCTGCTCTATCGGCGGGTGGCGCGCGCCGCCGGACCAACGGAGATGGACGAACTGCGCGACGAGATGCGCGATCGTTTCGGCCCGGTGCCGACGCTGGTCGAGAATCTCATCGCCGCCATGAACATTCGGCGCGAGATGCGTGACCTGATGATCTTGAGCGCGCTGCTCAAGGGCGATCAGCTCGAAATCAAATTTCATCCGGAGGCGCCGATCGAAATTGAAAAGCTCACCGCGTTGGCTAACGCCAACCGCTCGACGATGCGGCTGACCCCGGCCTATCAGGTGATCGTGCGGATTACGATCGGCGAATACGAGCAGATTTTCGCGCAAATCGCCGCGGTCTTGCAGGTCCTGGCGGCCTGTGAAAAGTTGGAGCGTCGGCCGGCGGAGACCGCGGCGCCGCTCGCCAACTGAGGCCGCGCTGAAAGGTGAAACATAAAACCCTGAGAGGCTTTTTCGGCTGCGGGCTGGCGGCGCGGGCCGTCGTCTTGAGCGGCGCGCTGATGCTTGCGCTCGGCGGAGCCGGCTGCGCGAGTTCCGGTCTTCATCTGCCCGGCGGGCTCTGGTCGGGTAAGAACAAAAGCTCAGCGCGGGCGCCGGCGACGCTCGGCACACTGCCGGCTGGCGCGGCGGATTACGCGCCGCAGCCGCAGGCGCCGCCGAGCGGCGAGATGCTGGATAGCGTCGTCGCCAACGTCGACGGCGATCCGATCACCTCGCGCGACGTGCAGACCTTCAAACCCGGGAAAGCCGGCAGCCAGCCCGGTCAGTCGGGTGAAGACGCCGACGCGGCGCCCGACGAGCCCGGCGCCAAGCTCAAGGCCATCATCACGCAGCAGCTCATTCAGGATGAAGCGCAGAAGTACGCGGACAAGGTGGACGACGCCGACGTCGATCGCTTTATCCAAGGCATCGAGCAACGCACTCACATGAACGATGAGCAGCTCCACGCCCAGTTGCAGGCTCAGGGCATAAGCTACCCGGCCTTTCGCGCGAACGTTCGCAAACAGGTCCAGGCAATGGCGATGTTCGAGCACGAAGTGCGCGACAAGGCCGTGATCCCGGACGCAGAGATCGAAACCTACTATAAGGAACATCCCGACGAGTTCGTTGTCGCCGAAGAAAAGTACCGCTTGGCGCAGATTCTGATCACGGTGCCTAGCGACGCCAAACCGGAACAGGTCGCCGCGGCGCAAAGCAAAGCCGAAACAATTCGCGCTCAGGCGGTCAAGAGCGGCGACTTCGCCGGGCTCGCGCGCCAATTTTCCGACGACGATTCAAAGAGTAAGGGCGGGGAGCTGGGCGTCTTCAGCGCGGACCAGCTTAATGACGACATCGCGGCCGGCCTCAAGGACGTGAAGGTGGGCGACATCTCGAAGGTTATCCGCACCAAGTATGGGTTTCACATCGTCAAGGTCGAGGCGCATCAGGTTCCAGGGACGGTACCGCTGGCAGACGTAAAGAGCCAAATTCGCGAGAAACTCCAGAGCGAGCAATCAAAGGGCAACTTCGACAAGTGGGTCGATCAGGATCTGGTCAAGGAACACTACGTCGAGACTACCCGGTAAATAATCGGGTCCAGCCGAGATCAGAACTGCGATTTAAGTTAGACTTGATCGATTCAACGCAATTACTGCAGCGGCCCTGTGAATAATGGCGAGAGCAAAATCACCTTTGGTCGCGGTGAGCATGGGCGATCCTGCGGGTGTCGGTCCCGAAGTCATTCTGAAAGCCGCCGCGGCGCTCGCGCGCAAGCGCGATGCGCCCGCCCTTCTCGCGATCGGCGATCTGGTTGCAATGCGCGCCGCAGCCGACCGGCTCAAGCTACCGACACCCATCGAGTGGTGCCACGGCGCGGAGCGGCCACGGCTACGAGATGAACTCGCGGTCCTGAACGTCGGGCGGCTGCATGTGCGGGCGCTCAGACCCGGCCATCCGGGAGTTGAGGGGGCCGCCGCCGCCCACCGCTATATTCTGGAAGGCTGCCGCCTGGCGCTCGCGGGCGAAGCCGACGCCCTCGTGACTGCGCCGATCAATAAGCAGTGGATGAATCGCGCGGGCTATCAGTACCCGGGCCACTCGGAGCTACTCGCCGAGCTCTGCGGCGTGCGGCTGTGGCGCATGATGTTCGCCGGCACGCAACTCCGTCTGGTGCTGGCCACCGTCCACATCGGCTTGGCCGCAGTACCAAAATCACTCACGCGCGAGGGCGTGTTCGATTCGGTAAGGCTGCTGAGCGAACATCTCGAGCGCGAACTCGGCATCGCGCGGCCGCGGATCGGAGTGCTCGGGCTTAATCCGCACGCCGGCGAAAGCGGGCTGTTCGGCGACGAGGAGCTGCGCTGCATCAGCCCGGCAATCAGTCGCGCGCGCCGCGCCGGCCTTGACGCCTTCGGCCCACTCGCGCCGGATACCGCGTTTGTTCGCCATGACGGCCGCTTTGGCTTCGACGGCGCTGTCGCGATGTATCATGACCAGGGACTGATTGCGCTCAAGACCCTCGAGTTCGATCGCGCCGTGAATATCACGCTCGGACTGCCCTTTATTCGGACCTCGCCCGACCATGGCACCGCTTATGATCTGGCAGGACGCGGCGTCGCGAGCCCCACCAGCATGATCGCTGCCATCGAATACGCCGCAGCGCATGGCGCTTCCGCGTCCGGCGCAAGCCGGCTGGCGGCGCGCCGCATGGGCTAGCCTCGATGGATCGCATCATTATCAAAGGGGCGCGTGAGCATAACCTCAAGAATATTGATATCGAGATTCCACGCGATCAGTTGGTGGTCATCACCGGGCTGAGCGGCTCGGGCAAATCCTCGCTAGCCTTCGATACAATTTACGCCGAGGGCCAGCGCCGCTACGTCGAATCGCTGTCGGCCTACGCCCGGCAGTTTCTCGAGCAGATGGAAAAGCCCGACCTCGATTCGATTGAGGGGCTGTCGCCGGCGATCTCGATCGAGCAGAAAAGCGGCACGCGCAATCCGCGCTCGACCGTTGCGACGATCACCGAGATCTACGACTATCTGCGCCTGCTCTTCGCGCGCGTCGGCCATGCCTTCTGCTACAACTGCGGGCGCGAGATCGCGCAGCAGAGCGTGCAGCAGATAGTCGATCGTATCCGCGCCTGGCCCGAGGGCACGCGGCTCCACGTGCTCGCGCCGATCGTGCGCGATCGCAAGGGCGAGTACAAAAAGGAGCTGGCGGATTTGCGCCGCGCGGGCTTCGTCCGCGTCAAGATCGACGGCAAGCTGCTGGAACTCGGCGAGGAGATCGAGCTCAGCAAAAATCACCGCCACTCCATCGACGTGATGGTCGACCGGCTCGCGATCCGTCCCGGGATCGAAAAGCGCCTCGCCGATTCCCTCGAGGTCGCCTTCAAATACGGCGAAGACCTGCTCAAGATCGAAAAACTCGACGGCAAAGGCGCAGGCGAGGAGATTTACTTCAGCCAGCGCTTTGCCTGCGTGGTTTGCGGCATCTCCTATCCGGAAATCACGCCGCGCATGTTTTCCTTCAACAGTCCGCATGGCGCCTGCCCGGAATGTTCGGGCATCGGCTCGATCATGTATTTCGATCCCGAGTTGGTCGTCCCAAACGAGGAACTGAGTATTAACGACGGCGCGATCGCGCCCTGGGCCACGATGAACTATATGCAGCCGGTGGTCGAAGCGCTGGCTGCGCATTACAAGTTTGGGCTGGGTCAGTCATGGAAGGCGATTCCAGCGAAAGTGCGCAAGGCGTTACTCAATGGCTCGGGCGATGAGGCGATCGAATTCGGTTACGAACGCCACGGCCATCGGCACGCCAGCGCCCGCCCGTTCGAGGGCATTCTCGCGTGGCTCGATCGCCGTTACAAAGAGACCGAGTCCGAGAGTATCCGCGAATGGCTCGAAGGTTTCATGAACCTGCGGCCCTGTCCGGTCTGCGCGGGCACGCGGTTGAAGAAGGAAAGCCTGTTCGTCCGTTTTAACGGCAAATCGATCAGCGAAGTCAGCGCGATGTCAATCAAGCAGGCGTGCAGTTTCTTTGAGGCGCCGAAAATGTCCGCGCAGGAGACGGCGATCGCCTCGATGATCCTCAAGGAAGTGCGCGAGCGGCTGGGCTTTCTGGTCGGCGTTGGGCTCGATTACCTGAACCTCGATCGCACTGCGGGCAGCCTGTCCGGCGGCGAGGGCCAGCGCATCAGGCTGGCGACGCAGATCGGCTCAAGCCTGGTCGGGGTGCTGTATATTCTTGACGAGCCCTCCATCGGACTTCATCAACGCGACAACCAACGGCTGCTGGCGACTTTGAAGCGGCTCAAAGCGCTGGGCAATTCCGTGATCGTGGTTGAGCACGACCGCGACACCATGCTCGAGGCCGATCACATTATCGACATGGGCCCGGGCGCGGGCATCCACGGCGGCCATGTCGTCGCGCAAGGCACGCCCGCTGAGATCATGGATAATCCAGCGTCGCTGACCGGCAAATATCTCGCGGGCGAGCTTGAAATTCCCATCCCTTCGCGCCGCCGCCCGATCGGTCATCGGCGACTCACTCTGCGCGACGCCCGCGAGAACAATCTGCGCAATCTCACCGTCGCTATCCCGCTCAGCGTGGTCGTCTGCGTTACCGGGGTCTCGGGCTCGGGCAAATCCACGCTGGTGCTGGACACACTGCATCGCGCGCTGGCGCAACGGCTGGGTGGCGGCGGCCGTGAACGGCCGGGCGCATTCAAAGCGCTCGAAGGCGTCGAGCATCTGGACAAGGTGATCCACGTCGATCAAAGTCCGATCGGCCGGACGCCGCGCTCGAATCCCGCGACCTACACCGGCTTGTTCACGCATATCCGCGAGCTTTTCGCGCAGCTCCCCGACGCGCGGATGCGCGGCTACGGCCCGGGCCGCTTTTCGTTCAACGTCAAGGGCGGCCGCTGCGAAGCCTGCCAGGGCGACGGCATCATCCGCATCGAGATGCATTTTCTACCCGACGTTTACGTAACCTGCGAAGTGTGCGGCGGCAAACGCTACAATCGCGACACTCTGGAAGTCCAGTACAAGGGCAAGAGCATCGCCGAGGTGCTCGATCTGACCGTGCTCGACGCGCTCGACTTTATGAGCTCGGTCCCGCCGATTCGGCAAAAGCTCGAGACCTTGCGCGATGTCGGACTCGATTACGTTCACCTCGGGCAGTCGGCGACGACGCTGTCGGGCGGCGAGGCGCAGCGGATCAAGCTCGCCAAGGAGCTGGCGCGCCGCGCGACCGGTCGCACCCTGTACATCCTCGACGAGCCGACCACCGGCCTCCACTTCGACGACATCAAGAAGCTGCTGACCGTCCTCGGCCGCCTCGCTGACAACGGCAACACGATCATCGTCATTGAGCACAATCTCGAAGTCGTCAAGACCGCGGATTACATCATAGATTTGGGTCCGGAGGGTGGCGATCGCGGCGGCCAGATTGTCGCGCAAGGCTCGCCTGAAGAGATCGCGGCTGCGCCCAACTCCCACACCGGGCATTTCCTGCGCCAGGTACTCGCTTCGCGCGCCGCCGCTTAGGGATCGCAAAGCGAGCGCGAATCTGCGCTTGCCGGGAATGCTTGACGCGAAGTCGTACAAGTTGGTACGGTTCGCCGCAGTAGTCGCGCCGATCGCGACCATCTACGATTCGAAAACCCGAGTAGTCTCCGAGCAGGTTCCAAGTTTTCGTCCGACAGTCTCTTCGAAAGGCCTTGTCATGAACCTTATTCGAGCGTTCCTCGTCTGCCTGGCACTCACCGCAACCGCGGCCGGCGCTGCGGGTCAAGCCACGAATCCCGCACCGGGCGCGGTCACCGGACTCGCCCAGAATGCCCCTTCGCTTCCAATCGGAACGGTGATTACCGCGCAGAACTGGAATCAGTACAAAGAGTTCATGCCCGATGGCATGATCAAGCTGTTCGCCGGGGAATACTCACTCAAGATCCCGTCCGATGTTCAGATGGAGATCGGACCGACGATCATTCATCCACTGCCGAAGGGTTACGTCGAGGCAACTGAGAAATATTCGGAACAAGTCAAACTGGTCGAGTTGCCGGACGGTGGTATTACCCTCCAGGGCTATCGGGGTGGTGCGCCTTTTCCCAATCCAGTCGAACCACATAAGGGGTGGAAAATCCTCGCTAATCTTTGGTACCGCTATCTGCCCTATCTCGCGGTTGATACCCACGGCGGCGGATGCGTGACTAGTAATGGCAGTGGCACTAATTGTCAGTATATTATATTCGTTGATCGGCAACTGGCCTACGTTACAGATCCGGGTGTGCCAGCCAAGACACCGGGCTCGGGCGACGCATTTTACGCTCAATGGCTGATGGTGACGGATCCCGAGCAGAGCCGGTATACGACCACGCTCACGGTCTCGTACGAGGATCTGTCACGCGACGAAGATTCGTACGTGTTTCTTCCGGCGCTGCGCCGCTATCAGCCAATCTCGACGCTCGCCCGCTGCAGTCCGGCTCATGGGACTGACTCGACTCAAGAGGAATATCGCTCAGGCTTTGATTCAAATCTAACCCAAATGAAAGTCGATTTCATCGGAGAGAAGAAGATCCTGACCGTGATGCCATCCGAACCTCCGGCCCATTTTCCTGATGATTTCGATATGCCACTGGGATGGCCGAAGCCATCGTGGGGGAAATGGCAAGTCCGCGACGTAGATGTTATCAGCGCCAGCAAGCTGCCGTCCCACGCGGAAGGCTATTGCTACGGCAAACGCGTGATGTACGTGGATAAGGCGGACGCCGCTCCCCTCTGGGAAGACCTCTATGATAAGGACCTGCACCTTTGGCGAATCTATGCGATGTTCCTCAATCCGCGGGACGTGCCCAACGTCGGCATAGTCGATGCTTCCGAGGCGATGGTCTATGCATTCTGGGATGTACAGAATACTCACGCGACATTTTTTCTTGATCCTGCGGGCGGACAGCCGTTTTATGTCAACGAGCAAGCGCCCAAAGACTACTTCGATCTGCGGCGCTATACCGAGCCGTCGGGACTCAACTTGATAATGCGCTAGCAGCAGAGATTCGCGAGCAAGACATAGGAAGCGACGAGCTCGCTGGAGCCAGTGTTTCTCCGCCGTAAGCGCCGTGCTAACCTTCGTTCTTCCGTGCGGCGGGACGACTCTCAGCCGGCGGGCGGCGTACCCAAGTGGTTAAGGGAGAGGTCTGCAAAACCTCGATTCAGCGGTTCGATTCCGCTCGCCGCCTCCACTCTTTCAGGCGCTAGCGTGATCGCCGTTCAGAAGCTCAAGGCGCAATTGACGCATCGGCGGATTTGACCAGCAGGTTCACGTCGCACCCGTCGTCACCTCTGCCGTAACAGAGGCCGCTGATCGTCCCGGCGGGCCGATCATCGCTTTCGCTCGCACTCCCCGGGCAGATCCAATGCGCGCCGGAACGGTAGAGGGCAACTGCGTACCACTGCCCCGCATTGAGCGTACCCGCGGCGCTCCCGCTGATCTCACTGCTCGCGACCACGGTGAAGCCGTCGTGACCGCCAGAGGGATCGTAATGCATGAAGGTCACCAGCCAATGGCCGCCGCCGTGAGTTGTGGCGCGCCAGCTCATCGACTTCGTGCTCGAAAAGACTGGGACGTCGCGGCAGAGCCACGGCCGCGGTTCCGCGGCGATGGACGGGCCCACGGCTGTCGGGATGAAGAATGCCGCCAGCATCAGCGAAATCAGCGCGTTGCGCATCTTCCCCATCCTCTTGCTATGCCGTCGCCTATTCGCAAAGCGCGGTGAGCCTTTCGACGATTAAACCAAGGTTCGAGTCTTTCGGCGTGAACACGGCCTTGACCCCGAGGTCGAGCAGGCGCTGTCGATCCGGCTCAGGCACGATACCGCCAATCACGAGCCTTACGTGGCTGCCGCCCTTGCTCTCCAACAACGCGATCGCTTCCCGCGCGATCGCCATGTGCGCACCGGCCAGGCTGCTGATCGCGAGAATCTCGGCGTCCTCCTGCAGCGCGGCTTCGACCAACTGCGCCGGCGTCTGCTTGAAGCCCGCCAGGATTACTTCCATACCCGCCTGCATGCAGGCATGGGCGAGCAACTTGACCGCATTGATATGGCCGTCGAGTCCGGCTTTACCCAGCGCGATCCGGATCCTGCGGCGGGCGGCTGGAATCATGAATTTGGCGACGGGCGCACTGCGGTCAAGGATCGGCGGAACGTAGCGGCCATTGGCGGCGCGCTCGATCGTGGCCGTCCATTCGCCGACGGTGCCGCCCGCGCGTGCGAGTTCGATCGTCGGCGCCATCACGCCGCCGTTGCCGCGCACGGCGCGCTCGAGCTGTTCTCGCGCGGCCCCCACTGCCCGATCATCCCGCGCCGCGCGCCACGCTTTCAGTGCCGCGATCTGATCGCGCGCTGCGGCGGTGTCGTCGCGGTCATCCGCAGCGGTCGAGGGCGGCGTCAGGCCGATCTCTCCGGTGAAGGCGTTCACGCCGATTTGAACGATTTCCCCGGCCTCGAGCCGGCTTTGGCGCGTCGCCAGAAGCTGCGTTAGTTGCGCGCTGACAGTTGCGATCGCACGGGTATAACCCTGCGCTCGGAGCTCGAGCGCGATCCGCCGGGCTCGTTCGGCGGTTTCAGCCGTAAGCTTTTCGATAACCGTGCTGCCCGCAAAGATGTCGCCATAGGCGCCGATTCCGGTTTCGTGCATCAGCACCTGCTGCGTGCGCAAACCGATGAGTTGCTCGGCCTCGTCCGGCAGCGCCAGCGCTTCGCGGAAGCCGGGCAATTGCAGGGCGTTGACCCGCGCCGCGGCCGAGAGCACCACCGGCAGCGCCTCATAGGCGACGCGGATAATGTTGACCTCGGGCTGCTGCTCGGTGAGGGTGAGCGAGCGCACCTGGCAGCCTGCGCGAAAGGCGACGTCTGCGATCCCGTACTCATCGCGGCAGAGCTCGCGCCACAATTTGAAATACGCACGGACCTTGCAAATCTCGGGCACCAGCTCGATGCCGCTGTTGATAAAAAACGAGATCCGCCGCACGGTCTGCTCGAAAGCCGCGGGCGCGAGCGTCGCGCGCAAGGCGTCGAGGATCATCAGGGCGTTGCCGAACGCATAGCCGATCTCTTCGACCGGCCCGGCGCCGCTTTCCATGTAGTGGTAGCCGCAGCAGTTGATCGGATTCCAGTTGGGTACGCGTTCGACCGCGAAGCGAATCAGCTCCGTCGAAAGGCGGAAGGAAACCTCTGGATTGAAAATCGAGGTCCCGCGCGCGACAAACTCCTTCATCAGATCGTTCTGCGTCGTGCCGCGCAGCTCGCTCCACGGCACGCCGTGCTTCTCGGCGACCACGAGGTAAAGCGCGAGGATGAAGGGCGCGGTCGCGTTGATCGTCATCGAGGTATTAATCTGATCGAGCGGAATCCCGTCGAAGAGCCGTTCCATGTCGCGCCAGTGCGCGATCGCGACGCCGGCCTTGCCGACTTCGCCCGCGGCGATCGGGGCGTCGGCGTCGTAGCCGTTCTGCGTCGGCAGGTCGAACGCGATCGAAAGCCCGCGCTGCCCTTCCTTGAGATTGCGCAGGAATCGCTGGTTGGCCTGACCGGCGTCGCCGAAGCCCGCATAGGTGCGGATGATCCAGGGGTCGCGGCGCGGCTTGGCGCCACCTTTATCTGCGGCTTCGGGCATCCCTTCCCTCGGCGGCCGGCGCCATCCGGACCGCGTGTACTAAGCGTAATTGCGCAAGGCGGCGCACGCCAGCCGCCGGACAGCACTCACGATTCAGCGCCACGCTCACCAGTTGGAGCAGTACGCCGATCGAGGCGGTTCGCGAGATGTTCGGTGAGGGTCTCGGGGCCGAGGAGGCAGGCTTCTTCGAGTTGCACGATCGGCGCGCCGATCTGGCGTTTGAGGATGCCAAGGGCGCGGCGTTGACGTGTCCGGCGCTGGAGCTCCGCCCGCGCGATCGCGGCCAAATCCTCGAGATGCTTCAGGGTGCGTTCGCGGCTGCCGCGCTCCATCATCCGCGCGATATCCACGCCGGTGAAGGCCGCCGCGGTCATCCGGTTGAAGACGATCGCGCCGGTCGTGATCTGCCAGGCCGCGAGCTGCCGATGAATTTCGAGCGTTTCCGTGAGCGCGAGCGGTTCTGCCGTCGTCACCAGGATCATCGCGCACTTGTTCGCGTCGCGGAACAGACGGGCGACCTCGGCGGCCTCGCGCCCCACCAGATTGCCGCCGAAGGTCTCGCGCGCCGCGAGCGGCGTCCCGATCATCCCGAGGGCCTGGCCGCTGGCCGGCAAATCCGCGACGACCAGGTCCCAGGGCGGCGCACCGCGCCGTTCGACCTCATGATAGATCTTGCCCATCATCATCAGCTCGCGCAGCGCTGGCGCTGCGTGCACAAAGTATTGATAAAGCGCGCTGGCGAAGACCGCGCGTAAAAGCGGCCGCGCAACCACGAAGCCCAGATATTCCTCGAGCGACGCCTGGCGGTCGAGCAGCATCAGCCAAAGGTTAGGGGCGGCAGGCGCAGTTTGGAAGCTCGCTCGCAAGCCGTGTTGGGCGGCGATTGGGGTGCGCGGGTCAGTCTCGATCACGAGGGTCCGCCGGCCGCGCTTCGCCGCGGCGATCGCGATCGCGGCAGCGACGCTGGTGCGTCCCACTCCGCCCTTGCCGAGGACCTGGACGAGCCGCCGGCGCAGCAGCTCGTCCAGCGTATCAGACGGCTCGCGAGCTTCAGCCGGATCGGGGCGCGCCCCGGCGGTCTTCAATTACCACCGTAGCAGGTTCGCGCCCCACGTGAGTCCGCCGCCGCAGGCGTTGAGCATCACGAGGTCGCGGTCGCGGACCCGGCCTGCTTCGAGCGCTTCGTCGAGCGCGATCGGTACCGACGCCGCCGAAGTGTTGCCGTAACGATCGACATTGGTGAAGACCTTGTCCGCGCCGAGGCCGAGCCGCTGCGCCACCGCATTGATGATGCGCAGGTTGGCCTGATGCGGCACGATCAGCGCGATCTCGTCGAGCGTCACGGCGGCGCGTTCGGCGACCTTGCGCGAGACCTCCTCCATGCTCTTCACCGCGATCTTGAACAGCTCGGGACCTTTCATCCGGATCGCGTCTTCGTTGCCACGCCTGGCCTCGGCGTCCATCGTGGTTTGGACGCCGCGATTGCGGACGTAAAGCAAGTCCCAATAGGCGCCCGCCGAGCGCAGCAGGCTGGCGAGCACACCGCGGTCATTGTTCTCGCTGACCAGCACGACCGCGCCGGCGCCGTCGCCGAACAACACCGCGGTAGCCCGATCATTCCAATCGACCATGGTCGACAGCGCGTCGGCGCCGACCACCAGCACGCGCGCGTAGTCGCCGGCCCGCATCGAGGCGTCGGCGACGCTGAGCGCGTAGATGAAGCCCGAACAGGCGGCGGCCACGTCGAAGGCGGGAATCGTATCGACCCCAAGCCGATGCTGCAGTTGGCATGCGAACGACGGAAAGCCGAAATCCGAAGAGACCGTACCGACGACGATCGCGTCGAGCTGTGACGGCTGCAGGCCGGCGCGAGCGAGCGCGGTTTCCGCCGCCTGCGCCGCGATCTCGATCAGCGATTCGCCGGTCGCGATGACGTAACGCTGTTCGATCCCGGTGCGCGTCCGCACCCACTCGTCAGTTGTCGCCATCCGCCGCTCGAGATCGTGGTTGCTGATGAGGGTGCGCGGCGTCGCGCGCCCGGTAGCGACGATTCGCGATGCCATGCTCAGCCTAGGCCGCTGGGCGGAACGCCAGCGTCGTATTGGTGCCGCCGAAGCCGAAGGAGTTGTTCAGCGCGATCCGGATCTCGGCCGCCCGCGCCCGATTCGGCACGTAATCCAAATCGCACTCCGGATCGGCATACTCGTAATTGATCGTCGGCGGAATCATCCCGCGCTGAATCGCCAGAATCGTGTAGACCGATTCGATCGCGCCGGCCGCGCCGAGCGTATGCCCGGTCATCGACTTGGTCGAACTCACCGCGATCCGCGCCGCGTGCTCGCCGAAGACGTTTTTGATCGCCTGGGTCTCGGCGACGTCGCCCTGCGGTGTCGAGGTCCCATGCGCATTGATGTAATCGACTTCGTCGAGGCCGATGCCGCCGTCCTCGAGGCACAGGCGAATGCACTTGCCGGCGCCCAGGCCGTCGGGCGAGGGCGAAGTGATGTGATGAGCGTCGGAGTTCGAGGCGTAACCCGCGACTTCAGCAAGGATCGTTGCGCCGCGCGCGATTGCCGCCTCACGCTCCTCGAGGATTAGCGCCGCCGCGCCTTCGGCGCAGACAAAGCCGTCGCGCTCGCGATCAAACGGCCGGCTCGCCGCTTCGGGATTGTCGTTGCGCGTGGAGAGCGCGCGCATCGCGATAAAGCCGCCGACGCAGAGTGAGGTCAGGGCGGCTTCAGCGCCGCCCGTGATCGCCGCGTCGAGATAGCCGTGGCGAATCATGCGGAAGGCCTCGCCCACCGCGTGCGAACCCGAGGCGCAGGCGCTGGTGGTCGTGACATTCTCGCCGCGTGCGCCGTAGCGGATCGAAATCTGGCCGGGCGCCAGATTCGATAACAGTTTGGGAATGAAGAACGGCGTGATCCGCTTGAGCCGGGTGTCGATAAACAGCAGATGATTCTCTTCGATCGTCACCAGCCCGCCAATCCCGTTGCCAATCAGCACCCCGACCCGATCCGCATTGCTGTCGTCGATCAGCAGGCCGGACTGCCGCATCGCCTGTTCCGCGGTCGCCACCGCGTACTGGATGAACAGGTCCATCTTGCGCACGTCCTTTTTTTCGATCCAGTCCAGCGGATCGAAGTCCTTGACCTCGCCCGCGATGCGGGAGGCGAAGTCATCGACCTTAAAGCGTGTGATCGGACCGACGCCGGAACGCCCGGCCATCAGCGCTTCCCAGTTCTTCTCGACACCGACGCCGAGCGGCGTCACCAGTCCCACGCCGGTTACTACGACGCGGCGGTCAAGGTTTCGTCTCATTCGGACGCCCGCCCTCCTCGCGACTCTGGGACATTTCTATCAGAAGCCGCCCACCGCAAAAACCCGCTCCCTCTTCTGAGATGTAGAAACCTCAAGGCCATCGCGTCCCGGCGCAGACGTCGCCTTCTTTAGTGGTCAGCCATCTCTGCAATTGCTTGACGCGCTCGTCGGTCAGGGCGGCCCGCTCGTCACACTCGCACATCGGCTGGACGGTGCCGTAATAGCCCGCCTCCCTGGGCGGGTAGACCGCTTCCATCTCCGCATCCCGAAACGCGATCCAAGCGCGCTGCGCCGCCTTGATGTACTGCCTTGCGATCTTGTCTCGTGCCTGTTTCGCGAGGACCTGCCGGTACACCTGATTCAACTGCGCATCGGATTTCTTGAACGCGCCGCAGGACTCCTCATCCATCTGCAGTTGAGTCTGCGCGCGGCTTACTCGCGGCACCAACAAAATGACCAGCGCGGTCAGCATCATCGCTATAGCGAAGTTTTTCATCCGCCCAGTAAACCCGCCGAAGCGTGAAATGTGCAACCGCTTGCGCCCGGGGACGCCGGAGCAGACGGCGCTTTTATCTCGGTCCGAGCGGCGGCAGAATACGAGGATGGCTCGTTTCATGCTCCGCCACTGGACCGCAATCCTGATCGTGCTCGTAATCGGCGGTTGGGCGCTCCTCTATATGCCGGACACGCCCTCTTACGCGGTCTTCCGGCTGAAGCAGAGCGTGGACGCGCGCAACGGCGATGCCGCCGGCAACTACGTCGATTTCCAGAAAGTCGTCCGCGCCGCCGGCGCCGAGATCATCCAGGGCGACAATCCCAGCGGCGACACTGGTGGTAACCTGCTCGGTCAATTACTCGGCAAGGGCATGGTCGATCTCTTTTCCGCCCCGATGGCGGCGCTGCTGCAGCAATGGGCCGTCCAGCAGGTCAACTATGGCGCCCAGGAAGTGCAGATGCCCGCGGCCGGCGTCGCCGCCGCGATCCTGCTGCTCCATCGCGATGGCGACACCGCCTACACGCGCTGGACCGATCACAAGGGCCAGGTCTGGGAGGTGCGGATGGCGCGCGAGGACGGCCGCTGGAAGATCGTCGAGGTCAAGAACGTCCGCGCGCTGCTCGAGAAACTCCGCCGTCACGAACAGAAAGAGTTCAACACTCCATCATCGTAGGCGTGGCCGCCAGTCGTACCGGTCGCAAAGACTTATTTTCGAATACCGGAGTGAAGATCGGGATTCCCTTCGCTCATCAGCAGGATCTGTTCGATTGAGGAGATACTCCAGGCTTCTCCGCTGCGAACGATCGCGAATCGGTATTGACCATAAGAGTGTAAGTACCTATTCCGCGAACCGTCGAACTCAGGATGAAAACGCAGAATTGCGTAATTGCACGCCGCCTCGGCCTGAGCCGCAGACGCAACTATCGAGATATTGGATAGATTGTGTTGCGTCTTCAGCAACGAAAGCGCCGCCTTGCGCTGATCTACATATTCGTCTCGCGTGAGCGTGCCTGGTGGAGTGCCTCGAAAGCTCGAGTAGTCGCAGTCAACGGCCTCGCTCAGGCACGATCGCATCCCATCCCAGTCTTTTTCATCGAACGATCGCATGAAACGAAACAACAATTCCTGGATCTCAAGACGATCTTCGGCCGACAGCGTTTCCACTTACGGATCAGATCGCGCGATAGTTGGCGAACGAGACCGTTGACGAGCGCGCGTGCGGGTCGGTGACCACATTGACCACCGCCGGCTTGCCCGAGCTCGCCGCACGATCGAGCGCCGCGCGGATCTTCGCGGGATCCTCAACAAATTCTCCATAAGCGCCGAAGACTTCGGCCATCTTGTCGTAGCGGCTGTAGCCGAGGTCGCGGCCGGCGTCCATCCCGCCGATCCCGGCCCATCCGCCATTGTTGCTGATCACGATCAGCGCGGGAATCTTGTGCCGCACCATCGTGTCGATCTCCATTCCGTTCATCCCAAACGAGCCGTCGCCGCTCAGCACGATGACCTGGGTGTCGGGCTTCGCCACCTTGGCGCCGAGTCCGAACGGCACCGCGACGCCCATGCATCCGTTGGGGCCCGCGTTGACGCGATGACCAGCAACATGGGTCGGAATCGACTGGCGTGCGAAGTTCAGAATCTCGTGGCCGTCCACCACGATAATTGCGTCGCGGTCCATGAAGTCGCGGACTTCCTTGCACAGCCGCAAGGGATGAATCGGCTGCTTGTTGGAATTCAGCAGGGCGACGGCTTTTTCTTGTGCGCGGGTGTCGTTGCTGCGCAGGGTCTCGAGCCATGACGCGCGCTGAGTTCCGCGAAAGGCGGCGCGGCCTTCATCGATTAATTGGTGCAGCACCACTTTGGCGTCGCCGACGATTCCGACCGCGACTGATCGATTGCGGCCGATCTCCTCGTCTGAGATATCCACCTGAATGATCTTCACATCCTCCGCCCAGCGCGGCGGCAACCCGAAGCCGACGATGAAGTTGAGCCGCGTGCCGACGACCAATACGACATCGGCCTCCTTCCACGCGTGGTTGCGCGCGCCGAGAAAACTGAGCGGATGATCTTCCTCGATGACGCCGCGGCCCTGCGGTGTCGTGTAGAAGGGAATCCCGCTCAGCTCGACGAACTCGCGCAGCTCCTTCATCGCGCCAGACCAGACGATGCCGGTGCCGGTCAGGACCAGGGGGCGTTTGGCGTCGCGCAGCATCGCGATCGCGCGCGTCACCATCGCGGGATCGCCGGCGATGCGCGGGACGGCGTGCGGCCGCTTGGGGAACAGCACTTCAGATTCCTCGACCTTTTTGTAGAGCACGTCGCCCGGCAGATCGACGTAAACCGGACCGGGCTGGCCGCCGGTCGCGATGCGGAACGCCTTGTTGATGATCTCGGGGATGCGCGCGGTATCGAACACGCGCTCGGAAAACTTGGTGATCGGCTTGAACATCCCCACCTGATTCATCTCTTGAAACGCGCCCATCCCATCCTGCGCGACCGCGCTGGCGCCGCCGAGCGCAACGACCGGGACCGCGTCGAGGTAGGCATTGCCGACCCCGGTGATCAGATTGGTGGTGCCGGGACCCGAAGCGGCGAAGCAGACGCCCGGCCGGCCGAGCACGCGGCTGTAGGCATGCGCCGCCATCGCGGCCGCCTGCTCATGGCGCACGTCCACGGCGTGGAAGGCCTTGATACAGCCTGCGGCGACGTCAACCATCGGCCCGCCGGTGAGATAAAACACCGTCTCGACGCCTTCATCCTGCAGCGCCCGGACGACCAGTTCGTTGCCGCTGACCATGGCCATGCTCGAATCCTCCGCCCATCTCTCTAGCGCGTTTCTCACGAATTGCGAAGTCCGGCGGGTCAGACCGCGAATTAACACACTCGTAATAAATCCTTAGCGTCGCCAAGTAATCCAAGTCTTAAACTAATTCGCATGAACTCAAGCGGAGAGGAACCAAAGTGCGACTGACTTTGAGTTTGTTGCGAGGCCGAACCGGCGCGCTAGTGATGGCGACCATGATCGGCGCGATCATCGTGGCGGCGGGTTCGCTGAGCGCCGGCACCCAACTCACCGGCGCCGGCTCGACCTTCGATTACCCATTTTTCTCGCGCGCCTTCTATGACTACTCGCAACAGCATGACGGCGTGACGGTGAACTACCAGTCGATCGGCAGTGGCGGCGGAATTCAGCAGTTCATCGCGAAGACGATCGATTTTGGCGCGAGCGACGTGCCGATGAACGCCGACGAGCTGTCACACGCCGGGGCACCGGTGCTGCAGATTCCGGTGACGCTCGGCGGCGCCGCGATCGCCTACAACCTTGCGGGCATCCCGAGCGGCCTCAAGCTTACCCGCGATAGTATCGCCGAGATCTTTCTCGGCAATATCGTCAACTGGAAAGATCCGGCGATCCAAAAACTCAACCCCGGCCTCAAGCTGCCGGATCTGCCGATCGTAGTAGTTCACCGCTCCGACGGATCGGGGACGAGTTATATTTTTACCGATTTTCTGAGCGCGGTCTCGCCGAAGTGGAAGCAAAAGGTCGGCGTCGGCAAGAGTGTGCAGTGGCCGGTCGGCATCGGCGGCAAGGGTAATGAGGGTGTCGCCGGGCTGGTGGGGCAAACCCCGGGGGCGATCGGCTATATCGAGCTGGCGTACGTGTTGCAAAACCAGATCACCTACGCACTGGTCGAAAATAAGGCCGGCGCTTATGTCTATCCGGCCCTCGCCACCGTCAAAGCCGCGGCGGCGAGCAAGCCGAACGTGAGCGCGACGGATTTCTCCATCGTTGACGCCGCGGGCGCAGATTCCTACGCGATCAGCGGCTATTCCTGGGTGATGCTCTATCAGAATCCATCCGATCCCGGCCGCGCAGCCGTAATCAAGGCGCTGATGAACTGGCTCGTCACCAAGGGTCAGGCGACCGCCGAAGCAGTCCAGTACGTGCCGCTGCCGGAGAATGTTCAACAACACGCCGTGCAAGTTCTCGCGCAAATGAAAACCGGTTAGCTCGGGGCGACATGGGCTTCCGCTGCGCACTGACCTTATGACTGATCCGGGTGGGACCGACGTGGTGGCCGCACAGAGTGCCGGGCGCATTCGGCCGCAGGCGATCGGAGCATCAGCCGACTGGGGCGGGTATCTGGATCGGAGCGCAGCGAGGCTCTTCGTCGGCGCGATGTACCTGGCGTGCGGCGTTTTTCTCGCGCTCGTCATCGGCCTGTTTCTCGAGTTGCTGCTCAACTCAATCCCGTCGCTTCGCGCGTTTGGCTTGAGCTTTCTGTGGTCGAGCAGTTGGGACCCGGTCGCGAGCAAATTCGGCGCGTTGCCCTTCATCTATGGCACGATCGTGAGTTCGACGATCGCGATTGTGATGGCTGGTCTCGTCGGGGTTTTCGCGGCGATTTACCTGGCCGAATTCTCGCCGGACTGGATCAGCACCCCGCTCGGTTTTCTGATTGAGCTGCTGGCCGCGGTGCCGAGCGTGGTCTACGGCCTCTGGGGACTCTTCGTCCTCGCCCCGATCGTCAGAAGTGTTCTCGGTCCATTTCTCGAGCGGTGGTTGGGTTTCTTGCCGTTCTTTACCGGGACGATTTACGGCGTCGGGATGCTCGCGGCGGTGCTGATTCTGGCGTTGATGATCGTCCCGACCGTCACGGCAATCTCCCGCGATGTCATCGCCGCGGTGCCGCGGATGCAGCGCGAGGCGATGCTCGCACTCGGCGCCAGCCGTTGGGAGGTGGTGCGCCGCGTGGTCCTGCCGAGCGCACGCAGCGGCATCTTCGGCGCCTGTGTCCTCGCCCTGGGACGCGCCATCGGGGAAACCATCGCGACCACGATGGTGATCGGCAATCGGCCGGTGATTTCGGCCTCGCTCTTTGCGCCGGGCTATACCCTGGCGAGCGTGATCGCAAATGAATTTACCGAGGCCACCACTACGGTTTACCTGAGCGCGCTGCTCGAGCTCGGGCTGCTGCTCTTCCTCGTCAGCGTGATCGTCAACGGCCTGGCGCGTCTGCTGCTGTGGTCGATAGTCAGGCCCGCAAGGTGATGAATCAAAGCGCGGCTGATGCAACGCAGGTCGGGCGTCGGCGGTGGCGCGAGCTGCTCCCGATAGCAACCAGCGCTTTCTGTGCGGGCAGTGTCGCTGTCGTCCTGCTCCTGATCCTGGGTTACGTGGCCGCGCACGGTTTCCGCGCCATTTCGATTCCCTTCCTGACGCAACTGCCCCACCCGGTCGGTATCGCCGGCGGCGGCGTCGCCAACGGGATCGTCGGCAGCCTGATTATCGTGGGACTGGCGGCGCTGATGGCTTTTCCGGTCGGCCTGCTGACCGGAATCTTTTTGGCCACTTACGGCCGCGGCGCGGGCGCCAACCTGATCCGTTTTCTATGCGACGTGCTCGCCAGCATCCCGAGTATCGCGATCGGACTTTTCGCCTACACCCTGCTGGTTCAGCCGTTCGGGCATTTTTCCGCGATCTCGGCCTCGTTCGCCTTTGCCGTCCTGATGATGCCGCTGATCATCCGGACCACCGAAGGAGCGATGCGCGGAGTGCCGCATGAAATCCGTGAAGCCGCGCTCGCGATCGGCGCCAGCGAATATCACGCGACCCGCCGCTTCGTGCTGCCGGTCGCGTGGCCGGGCGTGATCACCGGGCTGGTGCTGGCCCTCGCGCGGGTCACCGGCGAGACGGCGCCGCTGCTATTCACCGCGTTCGGCAGTCAATTCTGGGAACTCAATCCGGCGAATCCGATGGCCGAACTCTCGCTGCAAATTTTCACTTATGCGATTTCACCCTACAAAGAGTGGCACGAACAGGCCTGGAGCGGAGCGTTGATTTTGATCCTGTCGGTCTTCGCGCTGAGCGCCTTCGCGCGCCTGCGCTTGCGGCGCAATCTGAGCAGCTGGTGAGGCGCGCGCGCCGGCGCTCAGCGCCGCGCGCTGCGATCAGCAGCAGTCTCCTCCCTGTTGCACCACTCCCGTTCCCGCCGCCTCCTTGGGGATACAACACGCGCCCTCTGACGCCGCGGTTGAACTCTTCGCCTGATGAAGCGGAATGCAGCAGGCTTCACCACCATCGCTTGCGCTGATCGGTGTGTCGTCGCCGAAGATCGGAATCTCGCCCAGGGTCAGAAAGTTCTCCCAGGCCAGTCCTTGCGGATCGAGCACCCAGTACTTGTCGCTCTTGGCGTAGCAACATGCGGCTGAGTCCTGCTTCAGCGGCGCCGCTCCTGAAGCGCGGCTGGCGCGCTCGCCTGACTCCGCCAGCTCCTCGGCGTCAGCAGCTTGAAAGCCCAGATGATTGACGCCGGGCTGATGTCCGCGCGTCGAGATGGCGAAGTTGACGCGCGGATCATCGAGCATCCACTTGGCGTAGTCGGGCCGTTCGATCGTAGGGGTTGCGCCGAACAGCGCCGAGTAAAAGCCGATGCTCTCGCTCAAGTTGGCGACTGCGGCATGGACGTGAAAGCGTTTCACAATCAGAGCCTCCTTCGTTCAGCGTTCTTATATTTCTATAATTATAAAAATATATGCTGTCAAGCGCTCGCGGGCGACCGGAATCCGGGATTCCTCGCGCGGCGTCAAGGGGTTTACCGCAATCGGTTATCGGCCAAGCGCTTCGCTAATCCGCGCGCGGGAATGACAGCAAGAGGCCTCGTGCATAAAAACCAGTCAAACTGAACCAGTACCGAAACGGGGTCAGTCTTGCGCGCGGTCATTCCTTTTTCGCGCCGGCCTCGAGCTCGACGCCGCAGGGCACGATTATCCGCGCGACCGCATTGTAGAACGCGACGTTCATCACCAGTTCCATGATGCGCCGATGGTCGAGAAACTCGTGCAGCGCGTCGAAGGTAGCGTCGCTGACGCGGACGTTGCGCGTCGCCTCTTCGGCATAACGCATCACCGCGCGCTCGTTGGCGTCGAAGGCGGGCGAGGCGGCGTAATCGGCGAGCTGTTCGAGCTGATCGCGCCGGACGCCGGCGCGCAGGGAAATATTCCAATGATGGACGAACTCGTATTCGGCGCCGGTCACCCGCCCGACCGTCATCAGTGCCAACTCGCGCAGCCTGGGATCGAGCTCGGTGCCGTTGCGGCATTCGTCGGCGAGCGCGAGGAAGCGCCGCAGCAGCTTCGGTGCATGGGCGACCGTGCGATGAATATGCCCGGGTTCGCTCCCGCGGCTCTTGACGAAGTCGTCCCAAACGCCGCGATCGGTCTCGGCGAGATCGTTGCGCGTGAGATAAGGCAGTCGTGCCATGATGGCCCTCCTCCTGATTCTGCGAGCAGGACCCTAGCGCGCGCACCCTATTGCGGGAAAGCGGCCGCCTTGCTGCGCAAATAATGCTGATGGGCTTTGGCGCGATTGCCGCACGCCTGCATCGAGCACCAGCGCCGCGTCGCGCTCTTGCTGTCGTCGAGAAAGAGCCAGAGACACTTTTGATTGGCGCAAAGCCGGAGGCGCTCGGTCTGGCGTCCCGCAAGCAAGTCGGCCGCCGACCAGAGCACCGGCGCGAGCAAGCCGGCCGCACTCGTCAGGTCACGCTCGACTCGCCAGCCCAGACCCGCGGTGACGCGCGTCAGCACGTTGCGCGGTGGGGCATCCGCGAGCGCGCGATTCAGCCGGCCGATTGCGTCATGGCTCGGGCCGCTGCCGCTGGTCAACCGCCGCAGCGCCGAGTAGATCGCTTCGCGCAGGTCCAGCGCGGCAGCCAGCACGGCGCTCGCCGGCGCGGGAAATCTGCGCGACCAGGCGTGAGCCTGCGCGGCCTCCCGCGGCGTCAGGCAGCCCGCGCCGGCCAACCAGTCGATCAATTCTCTGAAGCCGTGGATTGACTCGGCGGGCGCGCTACCGCGCCAGGCGAGGGTATTGGCGAAATCCAGCGAGAGCTGCGGGGTCGGTCCGGCGATCGCCTCGCCGCGCGCGCCGCTGCCGCCGGCGCGCCCCCTGCTCATCCCCGCCGCCACAGGATCTTTCATACTAACCAGGAGTATGGTTGACAAGCCCGGTCATTTCAACTATCTAACCGGTTATAGAGTTACCGGCAATCAATTCCGGTTGCCCGCAGGCCCCGGGTTCGTGTCCGGGCATGGCGAGGAGACAACGATGATCGAACACCTTTCGTTCGGAGTGAAGGATCTGGCGCGGGCGCGGCGCTTTTACGACGCGGCCTTCAAAGCCCTCGGCTATAGCTGCGTGGCCGAGTTTCCCGGCGCCGCCGGCTACGGGCCGGCGGGCGCGGACGCCGGCGGGGCCGGACTGTGGCTGATGGCGGTCGAGCGGCCGGTCGCCGCCGACGAGAAGTCCGGGCTGCATTTGTGCCTCGCGGCCAAGAGCCGCGCCGCGGTCGACGCGTTCCACGCCGCGGCGGTCGCCAACGGCGGTCGCGACAACGGCAAGCCGGGCGTCAGGAAGGACTACGGCGACAACTACTACGCGTCCTTCGCGATCGATCCCGACGGCTACCGGCTCGAGGCCTATTGCGGCAATGCCTGACCGACGGCTGCCGTCGTGAGGCATAAAAAACCTGGACCTGCGCGGAGGAAACGCAGGCCCGGGACACTGGAGGCAGATG
>JBOHWF010000318.1:0-10277 GCA_050736455.1 Binataceae bacterium (SeqCode)
TCGGTGGTTTTCCTCGGCTGGCTACTGATCGTCGGCGGCCTGGTCGCCATCATCCACGGCTTGATGCACCGGCAGTGGCACGGTCACTTCCTCAACCTGCTGGCCGGCGTGCTCTACGTCGTCGCGGGCTTTCTGATGATTACGAATCCGGCGATGGCGGCCGTCTCGCTGACGCTGCTGATCGCGATGTTCCTGATTGTCGCCGGCATCGTCCGGCTCTTCGCCGCGTTTTCGACGCCGCTCCATCATCGCGGCTGGCTCATCCTGAACGGCATTATCTCGATCGTGCTTGGAATAATGATCTGGGATTCGTGGCCGAGTTCGGCGCTCTGGGTAATCGGCTTGTTCATTGGCATCGAACTGATCTTCGATGGTTGGACCGAAGTGATGCTCGCGATGGCCGCCGGCCGCCTCGCTCCCGCCACGCCACACTGAGCGGTCCTGCTTAGCGACGACGCCTCACGCGATGCGGCCTTCGGCGCGCAGTTCGGCGACGCGCGGCTCCTGCACGAGAATCCCGGCTTTCGTCAGCGCCGCGATCTTCTCCGCTGAGTAACCGAGATAATCGCCGAGAATCTTTTCGTTGTGCTCGCCGAGGAACGGCGTCCGATCTCGAATCATGGCCGGCGTCTCGGACATCCTGAAGGGCGACTTCGGCAGCGCAATCGGCCCGATCCCCGGATGCTCGATCTGCTGCATCGCGCCGCGCTCGGTGATCACCGGATGATTCGCGATCTGCGCGATATCGAGCACCGGTGCACTGAGAACGCGCGCCTTCTCGAGAATTGCAAGCGGCTCGTCGCGGGTCGCGAAGGAATGCAGCCAAGCCTCGATTAGCGCCGCCAACTCCATCCGATTGGCGACGCGATCGCTCGCCGTCGCGAAGCGTGGATCCGTCATCCATTCGCGACGCCCGAGCGCGTCGCAGAAGCGCCCCCAATGATGATCCACCACCGTGATCACGACATAACCGTCGCGCGCCTTGAAGATGCCGCACGGCGCCAGCATATAGTGATGCGAGCCGAAGCGATTCGGGTTCAACTTGCCCTCGCTCATGACGTAGTACTGCAGCGCCGTGTCGTGCAGATGAAACATGCACTCGAGCAGCGAGAGGTCGATGTACTGGCCGACGCCGGTCCTTTCGCGATGGTAAAGCGCGGCGCAGACCGCGGCGAGTCCGTGAACGCCAGCATTCTCGTCCGCGATAAACAGACCGACGTACATCGGCGGGCCGTCCGGATCGCCGGTCAAATGTGTGAAACCGCTCATCGCCAGCGCGACCGTGTCATTGCCCATCCGATTGCGCATCGGACCGTCCTGGCCGAAGCCTGAAATCGAGCACATGATCAGGCGCGGATTCTCCTTGCGCAAATCCTCGTAGCCCAGGCCGTGCTTGGGCAGGATGCCCGGGCTGTAATTTTCCGTCACGACGTCACATTGGCGCGCCAGAGTGCGGACGATCTCGGCGCCTTGCGCGGTTTTGATATCGACGCAGATACTCTGTTTGCCGCGATTGTGCTGGATGAACCCGCCGCTATAGCCCTCGCGCAGGTAGGGTATGAAGCGCGTCAGATCGCCGAGCGGCGCCGCCTCGACCTTGATCACTTCCGCGCCCAGGTCGGCCATCATCCGCGTCAGTATCGGGATTGCGATGTAATGGCCGAGATCGAGCACGCGCACTCCGGTCAGCGGTCCGGGCTTGGTCGAGTTCTCCATCGGGCGTCGCCTCCAGTCGGCACCATAGCGCATACCGGCGGGGCCGCAGTAACGATCCGCTTGCTCAATTCCGGGTTGACGATTACGACAGTGGGCATGACTACATTGGTGGGAATCCTCGGCAGCGTGACGCCGCCGGGGCGCTCGCTGCGGGCGCTCGAATATGCGCTGGAAGCAGCGCGCGCAACTGATCCGGCGCTCGCCTGCGCCGGGCTTAATCTCGCGGATTACAAGGTGTCGTTCGCCGACGGGCGCCCGCCCGAAGCCTTTGGCGACGATACCGGCACGCTCGTCGCGCGCGTCATGCTTGCCGAAGCGGTGCTGCTATTCAGTCCGGTCTATCGCGGCTCGTTCTCCGGCGCGCTCAAGAATCTGCTCGACCATCTGCCGGTTGAGGCGCTGCGCGGCAAACCCTGCGGGATCGTGGCGATCGGGGCGACGGCGCATCATTATCTCGGCGTGGACTGGCATCTGCGCGACGTCCTGACCTGGTTCGGGGCGCTGCTCGCCCCCACCAGCGTCTATCTCTCGTCGGTCGATTTCGTGGACGGCGCGCCAAACGAAACCGCTCGGCGCGAACTGCGGGAACTGGTGAAAACTCTTCTGACCCTGCGTGCGGCGTCGGCGACCGGAATCCTTGGGCCAGCGCCGCTGGCCGCCCGCCGCTAGCGCGGGATGAGATAATAGTCGATGGTCGAGACGATCCGGACTTTCTTTTCCAGGGATCCCTGCTCATCGCCACCATTCGCGCTGTCACCACTGGAATCGCGGCCGCTGATCTCGAAGACCCCCTGGCTGGCGCGCCGGATCGTGCCGAGCCGGCTGTTGGAGTCGGCCGCAAACTGCGCGGCGACGGCGCGGGCGCTGCGCGTCGCGTCGGCCAGCATCGCGGGCCGGATATCGTTGAGCCTGGTGAAGAAGTATTGCGGCGCCTGCGGATAATTCTCCCCGAGCACGACCCCCTGCTTCACCAGCTCCCCGCTGCCCTGACTCGCCGCGAGGATCTGATCAACTTTGCTCGAACGCAGCCTGATTCCGGCCTTGATCAGGTAGCGTTGATTCGGATTTGGCGCGCGGGCCTCGGATTGGTTCGCGAAAGTATCGGTGACGGTGGTGGGCTGGACTTCGATCTCGGAGGCCGCGAAGCCGTGCGCGCTCGCAAAGGCGGTCACGACACTCTGATCCTGTTCGATCGCCGCGTTGGCCTCGGCTACTCCGGCAGCCGCCGCGGTGTAGCTGATGGTCCACGTCCCGAGGTCGGCCTTGACCTCGCGCTCCGCCAGCCCCTTGACCGTGACGTAGCGCTCACCCATCCGCGCCGCATAAAAGCCCTGTCCGATGAAGTAGCCGCCAAGCGCGAAGCCCGTGCCAATCAATAGCCCGAGCACGATCGCGCCGCCGAGCGATAGCGGACGACTCTCCATCTGGCGCCGCGTTCTCCGCTCTAGCGCGCGCCGGTTCCGTTCTCGGCGGCCAACAGCTCGTGAATGGTCACGAGCTTGACGACCAGGTACGAGCGTTTCCCGCGCGGCGTCTGTACTTCGATATCGTCGTCGGGACCTTTGCCGATCAGCGCCTTGCCCAACGGCGAAGAGAGTGAAATACGATTCTGCGCGCCGTCAACTTCCTCCGGTACGACGATCTCGTATTCGCTCCGCGTCCCGCCGTCGAGATCTTCGAGTTCGACCTTGCTGCCCAGACCCACGGTCTTGCGCGGGATCGAGTCGAGATTGATCATCGAGAGTTCGGCGATCCGCGCCTCGAGATTGCCGAGTCGCGCGCGCAGGAATTCCTGGCGCTGCTTGGCCATGGCCCATTCGGCGTTTTCCGACAGATCGCCGTGCGCGCGAGCGCGCTCGAGCTCTTTGGGTAAGTCCACGGTCAGCTCGCGCTTGAGCGTCTCCTGCTCTTTGCGCAGCCGTTTGAGTACGGGCAACTCCGCCATTCGACTACCGTCTTCCTTGCGGGCTTCCTGCCGCGGCTTCAGCTCCCGCAGCGGCCCAAAAAATCTTGGTCAATCGGGCCTAGTCGGCCACGATTGACGTCAGACTGCGATTCACTCCCACCACGCTCTGAATCTTCTGCACGACCAGCTCGCCGAGCGCCGAGACGTCTGCGGCCTCGGCGATCGCGATTATGTCATGCGGCCCGGTCACGGCGTGAGCGCCCGACACTCCCGGCACCTCGCGCAGCCGCTTCGCGACCTCGCGCGCCTTACCCGCCGACGTATCGATTAGGATGAAAGCTTTGACTGCCATCGCGTCTCCCTCCTATGCATTGCAGCCCATCGGCGCCACCGCTACCTGGCGGGCGCCGCCGGCGGACTCGGATTACCCTGCGCATCGTAGGTATAAAAACCGCGCGTCGCCTTGCGTCCCAGATAGCCCGCGTCGACATATTTCTTCAGCAACGGGCAGGGCCGATATTTGTCGTCGCCGAACACCCGATGCATCACCTCCATAATCGCCAGACAGGTATCGAGCCCGATCAGATCCGCCAGCTCGAGCGGTCCCATCGGCTGATTGGTGCCGAGCTTCATCGCGGTATCGATATCCGTGACCCCGCCGACGCCCTCATAAAGCGTGTAGATCGCCTCGTTGATCATCGGCAGCAGGATGCGGTTGACGATGAAACCGGGGAAGTCTTCCGCGGTCATGGTGTTCTTGCCGAGGCGCTCGGCCAGCGTCCGCGTCGCCTCGTAGGTCTCAGGCGAAGTCGCAAGGCCCCGAATAATCTCGACCAGCCGCATCGCCGGTACCGGGTTCATGAAGTGCATCCCGATAAAGCGATCGGCGCGGCTGGTGCGTGCGCCCATCCGGGTGATCGAGATCGAGGAGGTGTTCGAGGCGAAAATCACCTCCGGCGGGCAGATCTTGTCGAGTTTTTGGAACAGCGCGATCTTCGCGTCTTCCTGCTCGATCACCGCCTCGAGGACAAAATCGACACTGCGCAGATCCTCGAGGTTCTCCGACGTGTGGATATTGCGAATTACGCGATCGCGCTCCTCGGGCTTGAGGCGGCCGCGCTGAACCGTCCGCTCGAGGTTGCGTTCGAGGCCTTGCAGACCGCGGAGGCAGAGCGCCTCATTGATGTCGTTCAGCACCACCTTGACGCCGGCCTGCGCCGCGACCTGCGCGACTCCAACGCCCATCTGACCGGCGCCAATCACGCCCATACTGCCGATACTCATCCCCACCTCCACTCGCGCCTGTCCCTACCTCTAACTCGCGTTCTCACGATCACGATGGTCCCGCCTTCGGCGCGCCGCCCGATGCCCAGGTTCCTTCACCGAGACCAGAGGCCGCCGCGCGCCGGACGCGCTGCACGTCTTCGGGCGACTGACGCCCGGGCATGCCGAGGCCGCGCATCAGCGTGTTCGCCATCGTGGCGGTAAGTTCGTCGCGCAGCGCCGGGTGGTCGCCGACTTCCGCGTCGAGCACGCGATCCACCTGACTTCGGGTCAGCCCGGCCGCCGCGAACTGATCGACCAGATCGGTCCAGCCCACCCGACCAGCCTCCCGCTCGACGATCACGATCACCCGGGCGCAAGTCCCGCAAACCTTGCGCACCATGCCGGCCCGTTCGTGACAATATAGACAGCGCATCAGACTGTATTAAGACCCGGCTGGGTCGCCTGGCGATGATGTCGACATACAGCAGGAGGACGCAAGCAAAATGTCTCGACCTTCTATAAAAGCAACGAAGCGGGCGCGGATGCGGCCTCGCTTCGTTTCGCAAGCTACTCCGGATAGCGCGCCGCGGCAAGTACAAGGTGCGCGGCTGCGAGCGCCATAAAATCGTGCGAGCTTGACAATTCTCGGGGTTACGGCCTATCGTCGGTATTGAGAACAATTCTCATTGTCAGAAACCCGGCGTTGATCACTTTCCGATAAGTATGGCGACGACCACCACTGCCCTCCCTTACTTTCTCTATTCTTCCGGAATTCTCTTTCGCGAGGGTCTCGAAGCTCTGCTGGTGATTATCGCACTGGTTGCGGGAACCCGGCAGGCGGGACAGCTTTCGCGGATTCGCGATATCTACATTGGGGCGAGCGCGGCGTTGGTTGTCAGTTTGGCGCTGGCGTGGGCCGTGCAGCATCTGCTCGGCGACAACACCAGCGATACGCTCGAAGGCATCTTCCAGCTTTTCGCCGCCGCGACGCTTTTCTACGTCAGCTCCTGGATGACGGCGAAGACTCAGGCGCAGCGCTGGAAGGGCTTCATCGACGCCAAGGTCGAGGCCGCGCGTCGCAGCCGCGGGCCCTCGCTCGCGCTGGCGCTCACGGCATTTCTGGCAGTTATGCGCGAGGGCGCGGAGACGATCGTGTTCTTTCAGGCCTTGCTCGCCGGCGCGACGGAAAACGTCGAGCGCCACGCGGTTCTGATCGGTGTATTCGTCGGCGCCGTCGCGCTGGCGCTCACCTTCGCGGCGCTGCGCAAGTTGACTTACATGATCCCAATCGGCGCGGTCTTCTCGGCCACCTCGATTTTGCTCTATGCAATGGCGGTGATCTTCGCGGGACAGGGTATCGCGAGCTTTCAGGAATCGGGCGTCGTCAATGCTACTTTCGTTGGCGCGGTTCCGACGGTGGCGATGCTCGGGCTGTATCCGACCGTACAGACTCTCGCCGCGCAAGGGATATTGCTGCTTCTGGCGTTCGCCGCGCTTTTCCGTCCGAGCTTGCGGCGCGTCAGCGAGACTAGTGAGCCGCACGCCACTCCGCACGCGACCTGACTCGGTCTGTGGCTCCAGTGGGCGGCCGAGCCTCCAAGGCTCAGGTTAGGTCGCGCCTCGCGGACTCGGCCGCCCCCTGCCATATTATTCGGCGATGGAGCATGACGCCGAGCTCGTCGCCACCGCGGTCGCACCGCGAGCCGGAGTCGTCGCCCGCCTCTGGGGCGTGGTCGCGACGATTCTGTCGGTCCTCTATACCGCGATTCTCCTGATTCCCGCAGCGCTCGTCGCCCGAGTGAAACAAGGACACTACGTCTCGCCCGTGATGCGGCTGTGGGCCTGGCTGATTTTCCACACCTGCGCGGTCACTGCGGAGGTCGAGGGCCTCGAGCATCTGCGCGGCGTCGACTCATTCATCCTGGTCTCCAACCATCAGAGCCTCTTCGACATCATCGCGATCGTCCATCTGACTCCGCGCGCGATCCGCTTCGTCGCCAAGCAGGAGCTCCGGCGGGTGCCGCTGCTGGGTTACGTCTTGGCGCATTCCGGTAACGTCTTGATCGATCGCGGACGCGGCGGACGCTCGATTCGCCATGCGCTGGCGGCGACCCGCGCGGGCTACAGCACCGCACTCTTTGCCGAGGGCCGCCGCTACAGCGACAATCGCGTACACGATTTCAGCGATGGCGCGGCGTGGCTCGCGATCGCAACCGGACGGCCGTGCGTGCCGCTGGCGATCAGCGGCACAGTCGCGATGATGCCGCGTGGGGCGTGGTTCGCGCGTGCGGGAGTGCGGATCCGTCTGGCCTTCGGCGCGCCGATCGCGACCGCGGATCTGCGCAGCTCCGATCGCGCGCAGCTCACCATGCAACTCGAGACCTCCGTGCGGGATTTGTTCCGGATTGAAGTTTGACGTCGGCCGACGTCGGCGCGGCTCAGCCCGACCGCATCCACGGCGGACGCAAGCGCGCGATCTTCGCGAAGACCGGGCAACTCTCGTCGTGCGCGCCCGGCAGATAGCCGATGCTGATGAGAAACTCGCCGGTGATCTCGCCGCCGGTGAAAGTGAAACTTTTTTGGAAAAGTTTCACCCACTCGGGCTTGCCGAGCGGGTGATGGCCGGCGAGCCATCGCGCAAAGGAACCGTGGCTTTTCTGAATCTCGATCAGCCGCCGCGCGTTTGCGATCGCAGCCTCAACCTTGAGCCGGTTGCGGATGATGCCGGGGTCGGCGAGCAGCCGTGCGCGATCACGCGCGCCGTATCTCGCCACCCGTGCGATAGCAAAATCATGATAGGCGGCGCGGAAATTCGCGCGCTTGGCCAGGATCGTCAGCCACGAGAGGCCCGCCTGATTGATCTCCAGCACCAATCGCTCAAAAAGAATCGCATCATCGGCGACTGGAAAGCCGTACTCGCGCGCGTGGTAGGGACCATGCAGCGGGTGATCGGGCGCCATCGTGCAGTAGCTCATCGCGTCCCGGATAGTTGCATTTTTGGCTGCTCGGCTGAAACCTAACACTAGGCGAGCCGTGCGAGCCGAGCAGGCGAGTCTGCGAGCTGCGTCAAAAATTAAATCAGCCGAACAGCCCCGGAAGAGAAAACAATCCGATGCCGCTAACACTCGATGGGCTAACCGTCGTTGATCTGACGCAGAACGTCGCCGGGCCGTTCTGCACCGAGTTGCTCGGCGACTTCGGCGCCGCAGTGATCAAAATCGAGCGGCCCGGCACGGGCGACGACGCCCGCAGTTTCGCGCCGGATTGGCGCGGCGAATCCGCCACCTACCTGGCCTACAACCGCAACAAGAAGAGCGTGTGCATCGACCTCGACCATCCGCGCGGGCGCGAGCTCGTCCGTCGGCTCGTCCGCACCGCCGATATTTTCGTCCACGCGATGAAGCCCGGCAGCGCCGAGTCGCGCGGCTTCGGCTACACGGAGCTGGCTGCTGAGAATCCGCGGCTGATCTACGCGTCGATCAGCGGCTTCGGCGAGCATGGTCCCCTCCGCAGCCTGCCCGGCTACGACCCGCTGGGGCAGGCATATTCGGGGATTATCAGCATGAACGGACATCCGGGGGCGCCGCCGGCGCGAGTCGTCGTGCCGATTATCGATATGGGAGCTGGATTGTGGCTGTTCAGCGGGATTCTCGCGGCGATCCTCGAACGCACGAAGAGCGGCAAGGGCGCGAAAGTCGCCACCAGCCTGCTCGAAACCGGCGTGGCCTGGACGACGCTGATGATGGCCGGCTATCAGGCCACGCGAATCGTCCCGGGTCCGGCCGGCTCGACGTCGCCGGCCGCCGCGCCCTACGAGGCCTTCCAGACGTCGGACGGCTGGATTCAGATCGCGGCCGGCAATAACCGGCTATTCGCGATGCTGTGCGAGGTCCTGAGCTGCCGCGCGCTCGCCGACGATCAGCGCTTCCTGACCACTGCCGACCGGGGTTCGCGAAGGGCCGAGCTGCACGAGATCCTCGAGCAGGAGACGCAACGCTTTGCCGCCGATCAGTTGATGGGACTGCTGCGCCAAGCCGGCGTGCCGGCCAGCGTGATCAATACGCTCGACAAGGTCTTCGCCGATGAGCAGGTCAACACACTCGGGATGCTGCCGGCGGTCGATCCGATTTTCAGGATTCCAGAAATGAAGTTTGTCGATGTCCCGGTCACGATCAATGGCGAGCGCTCGAGCCGCCGCCTGATGCCGCCGCGGCTCGGCGAGCATACCGACGAAGTGTTGCGCAATGCGGGGTATTCAGCGGCCGAGATCGCAGCATTGCGAATCGCAGGAGCTATCGGCTGAGTCCCTCCAGTTAGCCGGTGATCGGGCGTTCGGGTTCGCCGACGCAGCGCGCGCAGCGGCAGAGATCGCGCAACTGGAGCGTGGTGTAGAGCGTCTCGTGGCCGTCCACCCACTCGGCGTAGACCGCAGCGTCGCCGAGGCGCGCGAACTGGCTCAGGCGTTGGCTCGCCGCCGGAATTTCGCCGTCGATGCGCCCGCCACAGACGTTGCACGGGCAATAGCGCCGCAGGCTCTCGAGCGGGAAGATGCTGTCGTGGCCGTCCGCCCAATTCACCCCGATTGCATAGCGGCCGACGTGGTTCAATCCGCGAATTTTCGGCGGCGTCTTTGACTTGCCCTCGGCCATTGGTGCACTCTTGCCGTTGCGATTGTACCATCGCTTGAGGCGCCGCGACGAGCCGCCGCGCGAGACTCCGCAAGGGATGCTGCGATCGCGCACAACGAATCACAGACTGGAGGTGTGAAAAAAAACAATGGACGAAAATGCCAAGAAAAAAGGGCTTCGGATGATCCCCTACGGACTGCAGATACTCGGCGCACGTCACGGTGACAAATCAACCGTCGCGACAATCAACTGGACCACGCAGGCCAGTTTCGCCCCGCCGCTCGTCGTCGTCGGCGTCAAGACCGATTCGACCGCGCACGATCTCGTCAAACAGTCGAAGAAGTTCACGCTCTCGATGCTCGGCGCGGGGCAGAAAGACCTCGCCTTCGCGTTCTTCAAGCACGTCGATCCCAAAGACGGCAAGTTCGGGGCCTACGCCTACAAGGACGGCGTCAACGGCTGTCCGATTATCACGGACGCGCCCGCCGCGGTCGAATGCGATGTCGTCAGCTTCATCGAAAAGGGTGACCATAGCATCGTGATCGGCCAGGTCACCGAGGCGCATCTGAGCAAGGAAAGCGACCCGCTCACCTTGAAGGAGTGTGGGGTCAACTACGGGGGCTAGGCGGAGCGTAGCGGAGCCGAGCACAGGGGGCGGGCGAGTCTGCGAGCCGCGGCCAGAGTTAGGAGTCCGCGAGCTGCGTCAAGAGTAAAGTCTGCACGTGGCGAAGAAGCGAGTAGTAGTCCTGCCCGGTGACGAC
>JBOHWF010000319.1:0-3923 GCA_050736455.1 Binataceae bacterium (SeqCode)
CTTCGGAAGCGATCGCGCCAGCGGTTCCGCATGCGGATCCGGCGGTCGCGGCTGTTGCGCCGCCGCCGAATGCGGTTGCAGCAGTCACCCCGGAAGCGAGCGCGCCAGCGGCTCCGCACACAGATCCGGCGATCGCGGCCGCAGCGCCACCGCCGAACGCGGTTGCAGCAGTCACCCCGGAAGCGAGCGCGCCGCCAGGTGCGTCCGCGGGTCCGGCCGCGAGTCCGACTATCGCGGCGCCGGTGATCCCGAGTCAAACCGCGGCGGGCATCGCCGCGCCGCCGATCGAGAAATTCAAGACCGATCCGCTGGCCGCGCCGGTGGTCCCGATCGTGGCCGCGCCTAACGGGACAAATTATCTACCGGCCGACGGGGTGACGCTGATGGCCGGGACGTCGCGGGTCTTCGACTTCGCGCAGCGCCTGCGGCGGGTCTCGGTGGCCGACACCGCGGTCGCCGATCTGCAGGTGGTCAATCCGTATCAACTCAACCTGATCGCCCATAAAGAAGGTTTCACGACGCTGGCGGTGTGGGACAACCAGGGTCATTACGAAGAGCGCCAGGTGCGGGTCGATCGCTTCGGCAAGCAGCAGGTGCTCTTAAACTGCATCGTCGCGGAACTTGATCGCAACCGGATGGAGACGCAGGCGATCAATTGGAGCGGCGTGCTGAACAACTACAACGTCTCGCTGGTGGGGCTGGGTGCAGGCGGCGTCGCGGCCCCCTATTCGCCGAACACGATCCTGGGTAGCAGCACAATTATCCCGGGGCTGAACGGGGCGCCTCCGACCATCCTTTCGAGCAGCGCGCAGGGTACGATCCCTGCTGGCGGAACGCTCATTCCCTTGCTGCTGTCAGAATCGCTCAACTATGGCCTCTCATGGGGGAATTCGGTGGGCCAGGCGCAGGCGTTTTTTAATTTTCTTGAAACCCACAGCTTCGCCAAAATCCTCGCCGAGCCCCATCTGCTGGCCAACTCGGGCGAGAAGGCTGAATTCCTCTCGGGCGGCGAAATTCCGATCGTGATCGCGCAGGCGCTCAATACTTCGATCGTCTTCAAGCAGTTCGGCACCAAGGTGAGCTTCGTGCCGACCGTGGTCAGCCCCGACGATATCGAGATGTCGGTGAAGCCCGAGGTCTCGCAGCCGGATTACACCCACGCGGTGACGGAGTTCGGTTTCAATATTCCGGCCTTCGTGACGCGCAAGGCGGACACCTTCGTGCGGATCAAGAACAACCAGACCTTGATCATTGCCGGGCTGCTGCAGCACACCAAGACCTCGGAGGTGGACAAGACGCCCTATCTGGGCGACCTGCCCTACGTCGGGAGCCTGTTCCGGCACACCACGTACAGCGATCAGAACACGGACCTGGTGATGAGCGTGACGCCGCAGATCGTGCAGGCGCTGCCGGCCAACGGCCAGGTGGCGGCGCCGACGGCGCGCGGACCGCTGAGCGACGAAGAGATCCGCACCGAGCGGCTGGCGCAGCCCGACGCGAGCCGGCCGCGCTTCTAGCGTAGAGCGGCGGGTCTTGTTGTGGACGCAGCGCGCAGACTCCGCCGCCCCCGGTGCTCGCGCCGCGTGGCAAGCGCGCTCCGCTAGTGTGGAGTCCCGCAAATAACTTTCATAAGAGTGGAGGGCTCTGCCGACCCGAAAACCGGTACCGGCTTCTCGCGAACGCGAGAAGCTGTCCGAGATTCTTCGGCTGCGTTCGCGTTGCTCACTACGCTCAGAATGACAAACCGGGCCAGCGTTGTTGAAGTTATAAATGGGACACAACACTAGCGCGATGGCGCCAAATCCTTATCCGGGACCGTCGGGCGGCTTGCGCGTGCTGCTGGTGGGCGGCGGCGAGGCGTGCGCCGAGGTGCGCGCGGCGCTCGAGCAGCTCGACGACCTGCGACTCGAAATCTATACGCAGGAACCGGCTGACGCGGGTCTGACGCCTGACGAACCGGCCGCGGATGTGATCATGGTGCTGTTCGCCGCCGGCAGCGAGGAGCGCGCGCTCGATTATCTTGAGCGGCAAGCTTCGGCGGCCGCGCCGCCGGCGTTATTTGCGCTGCTCGGTGAACGCGCGCTGGCGCTGATGCGGCGAATTCTGCGGGCCGGGGCCGACGAGATTCTGTTTGCGCCGCTCGAAGCCGGCGACGTCACCCGCGCATTGCTCAAGGTCAGCGAACGGCGTCGGCGGAGCCAGCGCGACCGCGGCGGCATCGTGGTTTCACTCGCCAGCCTGACCGGCGGCGTGGGCGTCAGCAGTCTCGCCGCCAATCTGGCTTTGGCGCTGCGCCGGCGTAATCAGCGCGTGGCGCTGGTGGACCTCGATCTGCAGTCCGGCGCGCTCGCCAGCCTGCTCAATCTCGAACCCGAAGGCGGCATCGTGCGGCTGTGCGAGCGCGAGCGCGAGCTCGATTCGATGCTGCTAGAGGCGGCGCTCAGCAAGCATCCGAGCGGGCTCTATCTGCTGGCGGCGCCGGCGCGAATCGAGGACGGCGAACTGGTTTCCGATCAGGTGATCGGGGCGGCGCTCGACTTGATGCGGCAACTCTTCGACTGCGTCATCGTCGATTGCGGCGGGCGGATCGACGAGAACGCAGTGGCGGCGTGGGAGCGCTCGGCGCACCTGTTTTACCTGATCGATCAAACGATCGCGGCGGTGCGCGGGGCCTGGCGGTTTCTCGAACTGTTCGGGCATCTGGGGGTAGCGGGGCTTGAGCCGGCGTTCATCCTGAGCCGCTATCAGGCGCGCCATCCGCTGAGCGCGGGACGCATCGAGAGCACGCTGGGGCGTCCGCTGTTCGCGCGGATCCCGCGCGATGAAGCGACGCTCGAACGCGCGCAACTCAGCGGCCGCGATCTGTGGGAGACCAGCGCACGCGCGCCGCTGACCAGCGCGATTGAAAGTTTAAGCCTGCGCCTCAGCGCGGGCGACGGCGCGGCCCCCGAAGAGCGGGGAATCGTCGCGCGGCTTTTTTCTGCGGTCGGCGCGGCGCGCTGAAACGCGGGCGCGCCAGGAGGGTCGCGATGAAGCTCGCCGAACGCATCTCATCGCAGAACCTGCCGGCGGCGCCGTCGTCGACCGCGCTGGCGAAGCCGCCTGCGCGCCGTTTGCGTGATCCGCGCGCCGACGGCCTGCGGCAGCTCAAACTCGCCGTCCACAACCGCCTCTTCGAGACGCTCGACGTCGCGCGGCTGGAGAGCCTCGAGGCCGGCGTCGCCGCGGCCAAGGTCACGCAAGCGATCGGCGAGCTGCTGGATCATGACGGTCATTTGCTGACCGACGCCGATCGCGTCCAACTGATCGAGGAGATCCGCAACGAACTGCTGGGCCTGGGGCCGCTCGAGCCGCTGCTGCGCGACGCCGAGATCAGCGACATCCTGGTCAACGGCCCGCATCAGGTCTATGTCGAGCGGCGCGGCAAACTGTATCCGACCAGCGTGCGCTTCAACGACGATCAGCATCTGATGCTGATCATCGAGCGGATCGTCTCGCAGGTCGGCCGGCGGGTGGATGAGTCGTCGCCGATGGTGGACGCCCGGCTGCCCGACGGTTCGCGGGTCAACGCGATCATTCCGCCGCTGGCGCTGGACGGGCCGACGCTGTCGATTCGGCGTTTCGGACGGCGCAGCTTCGCGCTGGGGGACCTGGTCGCACAAGGCGCGCTGAGCGCGGCTGCCGGCGAGTTTCTCGCCGCCGCGGTCGCCGCCCGGCTCAATCTGCTGGTCTGCGGCGGCACCGGCTCGGGCAAGACCACGCTGCTCAATTGCCTGTCGGCCTGTATCCCGGCCGGCGAGCGCATCGTCACGATCGAGGATTCGGCCGAGCTGATGCTGCTGCAGCCGCACGTCGTGCGGCTTGAAACGCGGCCGCCCAATGCCGAGGGCCGCGGTGAGATCACGCAGCGCGACCTGGTCAGA
>JBOHWF010000320.1:0-13786 GCA_050736455.1 Binataceae bacterium (SeqCode)
GGTCGGCGCCGACCTTGCCGGGAGAAAACTCCACCTCGCGATAGATGCCGAGAATCTGTAAATTCATCTGGATTCTCTGGACGTGCCGCGGACGATCATCGGGCGCGCCAACTCGAGGTCAGCCGCGTCGTCCAGATCCAGCGCCTCGCTCAACTCAACCGCCGCCAACCGGACCCCCTGATGGAGTAAAAACCCCAGAAATTTCCTGAGCGCGCCGAGTCCCTGCGCACGCGCCGCCTTGGTATGAACGAAAATTCGCGTCGCAAAGAGATAAACCCCCGCGGTCACCAAGGCGCCCGCGTCATTCCCAATGCGCGCGATCGTGCCATCTGCGGCGATCTCGACAAACAGCGGCCGATGGTCGCCGCGCCATCGCACCACCGCGAGCGCTCCATCCAAAGACTGCGACTCCATCGCTGACTGCGCCCGCGCTGCAAACCTCGCCAGCTCATCGTCGGCGACGATCGCGTCGACCGTGCTCAAGAGAAACCGCGGTGACTTTATGCGTCCCCCCAAGATCAGGAGCGACTCCATCGAGTTCGCCGTGTCGGCCACGATCAATTCAACCGATTGCGCCAGCTTAATTTCCCGCTCTTTCATCAACCCGGCTGTCTCGGAGTTGACGATGACGTGGATCGGCTTCGCACCGAGCCGCGTCAGCGCCTCTACCTGCCGGATTAGCAGCGGCTTGCCGCCCAATTCGACCAGCGGCTTCGGCAGCCCGCCGCTGGCCGGCCGCAACCGCTCGCCGCGTCCGGCGGCGATAACCGCGCCGCTCAATCCTTCCGGCACAACAGGTCCTCTAACTCCTCTAGCGCGTCGATTGTGAAATCGGCTTCAGCCTGCCCAGACGAGGTCGCTTCCGCGTGCCGCAGCCAGACAGCGCGCATACCGAGGCGGCGCGCGGGCGCACAATCCTTGTCCAGGGAATCACCGATCATCATGGTCGCTCGCGGCGGCATACCGATCATCGCAAGCGCCGCTTCGTAGATGCCAACGTCGGGTTTGTAGACGCCCAACCGCCCCGAATCCGCGACTGCCGTGACGATGCCGCCGAACCCCGCATCACCAAGGATACGTTCGAGATTTCCGTAAAAGTTCGACACCACGCCGACAACGAATTCGTTGGCCAGTAACGAAACGACTCGGCGGCTGCGCGCCAGCCCGCTCGCGGACTCTTCGACGAAACTGTCGCTGATACGCCGCTTCACCTCCCTTTCCATCGATGGGCTTTGCAGGTTTGCCAGGAACCCAAGCTCTTTCGCCTGTTGTTGGCCGCGCAAAAATTCCATCTGCTTGTCCACGAGAAACGCGATCAGTTCGCGGAGACCGCAATTCCGTATCGATTCGCTCGCGCGATAGCCCGCCAGCGTCGCGGCGGTGAAGGCTGGCTCGAGTTCTGCCCGGCTTAGCCCAATCCCGGCAGCGCGGTAGTGCTCGACGAACCGGTCGAGCCAGTGGCGTGGGCAATCGAGGGTTCCGCCGAAATCGAAAAGGATAGCGCGCATCGCCTGCGCAAGTTTAGCAGCCCGCTCCGCACCGCAAATAGTGGCGGTACGATTCGGTGGCGTGCTCTGAAGTTCTAATCCCCGATTACGCAGCAATCGGTGGATATATTTTGCGAAGCGAACGTTACCTAAGGGTTGTCGGCCTGTTACATTGACTCATCGGTCAGAATCGTTTAGAACCGTGTTCCTGAAATCATCGTGATAGAAACCGCGCTAATACATGCCCCGTCCAGAGCGAAGGATTCTATATTCGGCAGGCCGCTTTTAGAGCGATTGATGATTCTCTGTCAGCGCGCGGGTATCCAGCGATTTATTATCGAAACTCACGATGATCGGCATGATGACATGCAGGCGGCCTTGGGACGTTTCCGCGACGATGCCGGGGTTCGTTTGGTTGATTCTCTCCCCTGTGCCGCCGAGGGTCTCGATCCCTCAATGGCCTGCGTCCACTTCACAGGCAATCTGGTGATGGCGCAATCGAATCTGGAGCGAGCGTTCGCGCAATACCATGCCTCGTCGAGCGGAAAGTTGACGATCACGAGCACAGATGCGGAGCGCGGCGGTAAGTTTGTGATTGGCCGGTTGGGGGATTTGCTGGACGGTCAGCCAGACGGAGCGGTACCGGTCAACTGGATGGCGGCTGGCGTTTTGCCGTTCGCGCTGAACGGCCGCCCTGAGGACCGGACAGAAGCAGAGGTGCGGCTGGCGCGCTCGGTACGCAATGAAAGCCTCGCGACCGACGCGCCGCTGGCGCGATGGGTGGATCGCCGCGCGTCGTGGCGGGTGAGCCTGCCGCTGGCCCGCCACCGGATAGCGCCCAACGCCGTGACGCTGGCGAACACCGCGCTCGGGTTTGGTTGCGCGGCGATGCTCGCGTCAACCAGCTACTGGCTGAAACTGGTCGGCGCCCTGTTGTTCGTGCTGTCGATCACGCTCGACGGCGTCGACGGCGAATTGGCGCGGCTACGCTTGGTCGAGTCGAAGTTTGGCGGGCAGCTCGACGTTTTCACCGACAACCTGGTCCATATCGCGATCTTCGCCGGCCTGATGGTCGGCTGCTACCGTCTCGACCATAGTGCGGCGTATCTCTACCTGCTGCTAATTCTGTTAATCGGCTTCGGGCTGTGCGCGGTTTCGGTGAATCGGGCGATGCGGGTAGCGGGTGATGATTCGACCGGCAAATGGCTCAGTCGGGTCGAACGCGCCACCGGACGCGATTTCGCCTACATCGTGCTGGTCCTCGCGATCGCCAATCGGCTCGCATGGTTCGCGTGGACCGCGGCGCTTGGCACTTATGCCTTCGCCATCGTGCTCTGGATTCTGACTGATCGGCAGAGACAACGTTCCTAGAAAACTCGCGTATCTCCATCCGTCCTCCGGGAGAAAGTAGTGAAGAAACCGAAAATTCTGTTGGTGCAGCCGACCACCCTCCATCTGGACGGTACCCCGCACAAGACTCGCTGGCGGCTCATCATGGGCCTGATGATTCCGCTGATGGCGGGACTGACGCCGGACGAGTACGACGTGACGCTATGCGATGAGCGGCTCGAAGATCTCGACTTCGACGGCGGCTGGGACCTGGTCGGGATGACGACCACGATCGGCGCGTCCCTGCGCGCCTATCAGCTCAGCGACGAGTTTCGCCGGCGCGGCGTGCCGGTGGTGATGGGCGGATTTCACGCGACCTTGCAGACCCAGGAGGCGCTCAAGCACGCCGACGCGGTCGTGCAGGGCGAAGCCGATCTGGTCTGGGCGGAGCTGTTGCAGGACTGGCGTGACGGCAAGCTCAAGCAGATTTACAAGGCCGACAAGCTCCACGATCTCAAGAACCTGCCGCGGCCGCGTCACGAACTGCTCAAGCTCAACCGTTACCTCTTCAAGGCGGTGCCCGTGCAGGCGAGCCGCGGATGCCCGTATCGCTGCTCGTTTTGTGAGATCCCGGTGTTTTACAGTGGGAGTTATCGGACGCGGCCAATCGCCGATATCATCGAGGAAATCAAACAGGTCATCGCGGTCACCGGCTTCAAGCGCTTCCAGTTCATCGACGATCAGATCACCGGCAAGCACAAATTCGCCAAAGAGTTGTTCCGCGCCCTCGAGCCGTTGAATATCCGGTTTTCCTGCCTATGGACGGTCAACTCGAATCACGACGAGGAGTTGCTCGAACTGGCGGCGAAGGCCGGCGTTTTCCACGTCAATATCGGCGTCGAATCGATCAGTCAGGACAGCCTGCTGTCGATGAACAAAATTCAGAATCACGCCAAGGACTATAAGAAGCTGCTCAAGCGGCTCGAGCACTACGGCATCTACTATTCACTGAATTTCCTCTTCGGCCTGGAGGACGACCATCCACAGATTTTCGAGGACACGCTCAAGTTCCTGCACGAGGTCCGCGCGCCCGAGGCTTTCTTCAACACGGTGACGCCGCGGGTCGGCACGCCGATGCGCACGCAGCTTGAGGCCGAGGGCCGCGTCATCATCCCCGACGCCGACATGTACACCAATAACTTCCGCTGCATGTTCGTGCCGAAGAATCTTTCGCCGCAGCAGGTCGAGGAAGGGGTGTGGCGCTGTACGAAGGAGTTCTATTCCTTCAAGTCGATGTTCAAGCGATTGCTATTGCCGCCGAACAAGTTCACCTGGCAGGGACTGACCGAGAACATGCTGTTCTGGTACGGCGCGAAGCGCCAGATCGATCCGGTGGATTACTATTGAGACGCGCGCCCGAGAGGGATCGGCGCCCCGCTCTTTTGCGGACCTGCAAGGAGGGCTGGCCGCGATCGAGGCGCAGCTTGAAGCGGGGAGCTATCGGCCGGGTCCCTGGCAAAAACTGATTGACGATCTGCGCGATCGGCCCCAAACTGAGCGAGCTGCGCTCGCCCCGGATATCACCCGCGTCAGCCGCAAACTTCATTCGCGCCACCAACACTCGACACTGAGCGTCCTGCCGGCCGTTCTGCTCGAGGCTGCGGTCGGCATCGGCGGCGGAATTCTGCTGGCCGCGGGGGTCGCCAGCGGTTCGAGTTGGCTCGCGATAGCCGGAATGGTTTTGTGGGTGGTCTCGTTCGAGCCTTTGCTCAAGCTGGGCGTCGGCACAGCCTTCGCGGTTGAGTACGATTACGCATACCTGGCCGGCGGCATCGAACCGCGCTTCAAGACGAGTTTCGGCTCGTATCTCGCACTCGCGCCGCTCGAGCGCGTTCTGCTGCAACTATCCGGGATGCTGGGTTCTCCGCTTGGCGCCCTTATCGCTGCGGGAATAGTTTCACCGTGGCTGCCAACTGCCAACGTGGTCTGTTGGGTGATTTTTTGGCTGACAGTATTGATGAATATCGTAGCGCTGTCTGCGGAGATCGCGGGCCTCCGCCATCTCGGACGGGTACGATTGCCTGGGGCCAGTTCAGCGATGGCGGTCGTCGAGATCCGTGCCTGGCTCCGCACGGCGCACCGCTAATTCTCGAAGAGCGGCGGACGTATCCGGGCTCCTGCGGTAGACCCTTCGCGCCGCGGAGCAGAATCGATGCCCGTCCGATTTGCAATAAGGAATTTTCGATAATCCGCCAGCAGCGGTCAGACTTCGACATGCAGATTCAAGTTAATCTGGAACTGACCGGCATTGCCCTTGCCGTGGTGGCCGCTTTGGCCCTCTGGTTCGCCCGCCGGCAGTTACTTGAGATGCAAGCGAGCACCGATAAGCAAGCTGAGAGCGCTCGTCAACTTGAACTACAAACCAGAGCGAACATACTTTTGACTCTCGATCAGCGATGGGAGGGGGCGCCGCTCTCGAACATTCGAAGAGAACTTCAAGTTCTCATCGCGGAAGCTGAAGCGGCGATTCCAGGTTCTCCGTCGCCGGATTCGCTACACCTGCTCAGGGCGCCAGTCCTGACCACCAAGCTCGAAGCGATGCGCAAAGCTGATTTTCCCAAGTACTTTCGGCTCTACAAGATTTGCGGCTTCTTCGAGACCGTGGGCTTGGTAGCGCGAACGGGCTATGTGCCGATTGGCGACGTACTAAATCTGCTCGGTGGATCCGTCCTCGAGGCCGGGCGGGCGTTTCGGCCGCATATCAACAGTATCCACCACCAGCCAGGCGCCGATCCAAAGATGTTCGAGCACTTCCTCTGGCTACTAAGCGAGCTTGAGAAGCGCCTGGCTATCGACTTGGGTTAACCGGCGCCGGGGCCTTGTCGTCAGCCGGAGCCTTTCCGGGTGATAATGGAATCCATTGGCGCATGCTTAATTCTCTCAGGTCGCGGGACCGTTTTCAATCCGCTCTGTCGTCCTCGTTAGTGTTCAGAGCTCACCCGGCTTTGGCTATGTGCAGTTCGCGGGGGTGGTTGTGCTCGTCGACGTGGATCACGATGGGTTTGCAGCGGCGCGCGCTGGCCTCGTCCATCGGTGCGAAGGTCGCCACGATAATGATGTCGCCGGGTGCGCCGCGCAGCGCCGCGGCGCCGTTGAGCGCAACCTCGCCCGAGCCTGCGGGCGCGTTGATCGCATAGGTTTCGAGCCGCTCGCCGTTGCTCACGTTCCAGACGTGAACCATCTCGTATTCGAGAATGCCGGCGGCGTTGAGCAGGTTGCTGTCAATCGCGATACTGCCCTCGTAGTCCGGGTCGGCGCCGGTCAGACGCAGGCGATGAAGCTTCGCGCGCAGCATTATTCTCATGGCAGTGACTCGCGGTTGCGGTTCGGTAGAACCAGGTTGTCGATCAGGCGGGTCGTGCCGACCCGCGCCGCGATCGCAATTACGAGCGGACGCTCGATGGTCGCGATCGTTTCCAAGGTTTCGGCGTCAACCACATCGACGTATTCGACTTCGACTCCGGGGGCGCCTTCAAGCAGATGGAGCGCGACGCGGCGCAACTGGCGCGGATCGCGCACGCCTGCCTTAAAAGCGGCGCGCGCGGCGCGCAGCGCGCAGCTTAGCGCCAGCGCCCGCTTGCGTTCGTCCGGCGACAGATAGGCGTTGCGCGAACTCATCGCGAGGCCGTCGCCCTCGCGCACCGTCCCGACCGGTATGATCTCGAGATCGAAGTTGAGGTCGCGGACCATCCGCTCGATCGCGCGCAACTGCTGAAAGTCTTTTTCGCCGAAGAGTGCGCAATGCGGCTTCACGATGTTGAACAACTTCGCCACCACCGTCGTGACGCCGCGGAAATGCCCTGGCCGATGGTCGCCGCACAGCCCGCGCGTAATCTCGGTTGCCTCGACCCAGCTTTGCGATCCGGCGGGAAACATGACTTCGGGCTCGGGCGCGAATAGGACATCGACGGGCACCTTGCGCATCAGCGCGCAGTCACCGTCGAAATTGCGCGGGTAGCGCGAGAAATCCTCGCTCGGGCCGAACTGGGTCGGATTGACGAAGAGCGAACTGGCCAGCCGCGTCGCGTGGCGACGCCCCTGGCGCATCAGAGTCAGATGACCCTCGTGGAGGAAGCCCATGGTCGGGACGAAGGCGATGGTCTCGCCGGCGCGCCGGGCGGTCTCCGACCAGGCCTGCATCTCGCGTGGGTCAGCGATGATTTCCATCGAGCCTCAGCTTCCCTTGACGCCGTAGCAGTGTTCGGGCGCGGGAAAAGTACGCGCGCGCACCTCGCGGATATAGCTGGCTGCCGCCGCCGCCGAATCCTGCCAGAGCTTTGCGTAGGGCTTGGCGAAGCGGGGCACAAAGGCTTCGCTGAGCCCGAGCAGATCGTGCATCACCAGCACCTGGCCGTCGCAGCCTGGGCCGGCGCCAATCCCGATCGTCGGAATCGTCGCGCGCTGGGTGATCTCGTTGGCGAGTTCCACCGGCATCCCTTCGAGCACGATCGCGAAGGCGCCTGCCTGCTCGACGGCGGCCGCGTCCTCGAGCAGCCGCTCGCGGCATCCGGGGCCTTTGCCCGAGCGCCGTCCCTGCACACGATGACCGCCCATGCGATGGACCGATTGCGGCGTCAGGCCGATATGCCCCATCACCGGAATGTCAATGTCAACCAGGCGCCGGATGGTCTCGGCCATTGTGATCCCGCCCTCGAGCTTTACCGCCTCGGCGGCGCCGTCCTTGATCAGTCGGCCGGCACTACGGATCGCCTGCTCGACGCTGACCTGATAGGTCAGGAAGGGCAGGTCGCCCACGACCAGGGCGCGGCGCCGCGCCCGCGCCACCATCCGGAGGTGGTAGATGATCTCGCCGAGCGTGACGGGAATGGTGCTGTCGGCGCCCTGGACCACCATGCCGAGGCTGTCGCCGACTAGGAGAACGTCGATACCGGCCTGGTCGAAGATGCGCGCGAACGGATAATCGTAGGCGGTCAGCATCGTGATCGGCCGTGCGGCCGACTTCATGCGTGCCAGATCGGTGGTTCGAACTTTTTCGCCTTTTTCAGCGGTCATCGCCACGCCCGCCTTTCCGCTCGAAAAAAAGCGGAATTCCTGTGACCGGAACCCCGCCGTCTTGCGCAATTCATGGCGCGCTCGAATCTCGTTCGGGGTCCCGGTCCTCGTCAGTCGGATCCAGGCACGAGCCCAAGCCCTATTTTTCGTTCCGCCAGCCGCCGCAAGCGACGGCCCAACCATGCCGCACTCGACGGGCAGCGCGACCCTCACCGGGTCTTCGACCTCGGCGGAGCAGACTTTCTAGCGCGAACCGCTGCGATAGTAAAGCGGCATAATTTGCTTCAGGATTGGGGCGAAGGCTGAAGATTCGGCAGCGGCACCGGAAGCTGGATGCGTTCGCCGTCGCGCACGATACTCAGATAGACGATTTCGCCCGGCCGCAGGTCGCGCAGGCAGTCCTCGAAGTCGAGTAAATCGGTCACGCGGTTGCCGTCGACGCCGACGATCAGATCGTAGCTCTCACCGGCTCGCGTCGATTCCAGCACCGGCACCAGCATCATCGCGGGGGGAAAGAAAAACGCACCGGCGATCGAGGCCACCTCGACCGCGGTTTTGACCCGATGATGGTTGCCTTTCAGTCCGGCTTTGGCGGCGGGTCCACCGGACTCGACGTCGACCACCAGGAGCCCGGCCTGTTCTTCACCGGACTTCAGCTTGCGTCGATCCATGCGGACGTCGATGCCGAGCGGCGAGACATTTTCATTGTCGCCAGACAAGTAATCTCTCAGTGTGCCAATCTGGGGATCGAGCGACGAGCTTGGGACCCTCGACGGACCAGGGAAATCTATCTCGTCTTGCGTGCTGGTCGGGCCGTTCACCGGGGCCGCCGCCGGCAAATCTGCGGCTCTCGCGACGGCAGCAGCGATCGTGATTATCGCCGCACAGCCTGCGCAGAGTAGCAGCGCAGCGACGTGGGCCGACGCGCTATTTGATCTCCCAAACGCCATCGTGGTCCGCGACCCGGCCTTCCTTCAGCAGCTTGTTGAGATGTGCGCGCACCGATTGCGCCGCGGCGGCATGCAAGAATTCGGGGACGTCGGTATAGATGCGTTTGACGATCGACGGCACCTCGAGCGGTCCCCCCTTGAGCACCGTCAGCACCTGACGCTCGCGCAGTTCGCGATGAGCGATGTATTCGCGGATTTTCTGTTGGGCATTGCGAATCACCGGTCCATGCGCCGGGTAGATGGTTTCGGCGTCGAGCGCGAGCAGGCGCTGCAGTGACGCCATGTACTGCCCAAGATCGCCGGTGCCGTCGGGAATCACGGTGGTGCCGGCGCCGAGCACGACGTCGCCGGTGAAGATCGCGCGCTCTTCGGACAGGTAGTAGCAGATGTGGTCCGGCGCATGCCCGGGGGTGAAGACGGCGCGCAAGGTCGCGCCGTCGGTGCTGACCACCGCGTCATGATCGATTTCTGTGAGCGGCACGCCGGCCGCATCGTCAGGTCCCTCGCTCGGCCAGGGCTTCTTCAGAACTTCGAGCCGGCCGAACAGCTTCGTGACATCCTTAACCCCGCCGATATGGTCCTGATGCGCATGGGTCAGGACGATTTTGTCGAGCCGGTCGGTGTGGGCGAGCTCCTGCAAGCCGACCGGCAATAGCTCGGCCCACTTGGCCACACCGACTCCGGTATCGAGCAGGAGCGGCCGCGGTCCGGTCCCGACGAGGTAGGTGTTGGTGCCCGGCCCGGTGAAGGGGCCGGGGTTGTGGCCGAGCACCGTGGCCACGCGCGGCGACAAGCGGGCGTAGTCGGGCAACTTGAGCCCCATCATCGAATCGGCAACCACTCGCAGCGGCTCAGGCATTTTCTATCCTCATCCCGGCACTTTGACCAAGCTATTCTGTCGGCCGGACATATCTAGTTGCGCAGCTACAAACGCCGGTTACGCTCGAAAATCAAACGCAAGCCGGTAAGCGTCAGGAACTCGTCCACATCTTCGATCGTCGCGGACTCGGGTGCAATCAACTCGGCCAACCCGCCGGTCGCGACCACCCGGGTTTTTTCGCCGCGCTCACGGATAATCCGCTCGACGAGGCCGTCGACCAGTGCGGTATAGCCAAAAATCAAGCCGGATTGAATCGCCCCGACCGTAGTGCGGCCGACGACCTCGCGCGGCCGGATCAGCTCGACCCGGTAAAGCTTTGCTGCATGGGCCACCAGCGCGTCGAGCGAGATTCCGAGCCCAGGGGCGATCGCGCCGCCGACATACTCGCCGCGGCCGGTCACGTAATCGAAGGTAGTGGCGGTGCCGAAATCGACCACCACCGCGGCTGAGCGGTAACGCTCGAAGGCCGCGACCGCGTTGACAATCCGGTCGGCGCCGATCTCCTTGGGATTCTCGTACAGAATCGGCATCCCGGTCTTGATGCCGGGACCGACGACCAGCGGCTGAGAGTGAAAGTACTGGCGCGCCAGCAGTTCGATGGTCGGATTGAGCGGGGGCACCACGCAGGCGATCACGACACCCTCGGGCGTCAGCGGAACGTCAAGCCCGGCCGCGGTCAGCAGCACCTGCAGCATCACCGCATGTTCGTCGGCGGTGCGCTCGGCGTCGGTCGAGATGCGCCAGTGATGGGCGAGCTGGTCGCCGTCATAGATGCCGATTACCGTATGAGTGTTGCCGACGTCGATTGCGACCAGCATGAGTCGCCGCTCCTTGTGTCGGCGCGGCCCGAGGCCCGCGCCCTCCCAGGATACTACGTCGCTACACCAATGGCCGAAAGGGCAATTCGCGTGGCCCGGCGATGGCCTGGATCAGTGAATGCGATGCCACCAGCCGCCGAAGATCGGGCCGGAGCCGCGCGGAGTCGTCAGCAGCGGGCTGGTGCTCGGCAGCGCAGTGAGGCCGCCGGGCCGCACGATAATCACGCTCGGCGGCGGAATCACGACGAAGCGCCAGCCACCGACGGCCGGGTAGAATCGCGTCGGTGGTGATTTGGCGAACTCGCGCGCGACGGTCTGCTGGTCTTCGTAATCGCCGAGGTTACCGGCTTCGTCGCCGGCGGGGAGCGCGGCGGCTTCGTCAGCCGAGTCCATAGTCGTGGCCGCGCTGTCGTCAGCAGTCTCGTCAGCGGCGACGACTTGGGGCAACTCGAGCACTTGGCCGGCGGAATCCGGCGCGGCGTCGTCGATCCGGCTCCAGTCCGCGGCCGGCGGTTCGGAAATCTCGTCGGTAAAAGCCGGGGCGGACGCGGAGTCCGCCGTCTGCGCGCGGACCGCAGCCGGGATCAACGTCAATCCCATCGCAACCAGCAGCCCGGCTGCCAGCCTGATTCCTCTGCGAACGTGAAGCTGATCGAAATCCATCACTGATCCTGATCGATCCCAATCCTCGTAGGGGAGAGCCTACCACTAGACAGATTGACGGCCAAACCCGGCGCTTCATTCAGACAATCGTAAATCGGGTCAGCGAAGGTTGGCCACGGCGTTTGCAATCAGAAATACGCTATAGGAATCTATTCGCGTAAATCTTGGGGTGCCTTAGCACGAGACCTCTTGCGTTGAACAAGCTCACATTCGTCTATCGCGCGTTTCGCTGGCTCACCAACCTGTTCCGCAGTGGACGGGTTCCCTATGAGCCTCTTTCGATTCCTTTTCCGCCGGTCGATGTTCCGCGGTATATCCGCGAGCTTGGTCTGGAAACCGAGGGCACGAGTCGCGGCGCGTGCAATCTTCCGGCCACCCACAATTTCCTGCTCGACGATGTTGAGCAGCGGATCGTGACCGCCATCGTAGCGGAACGAGACAAGGCATGCGTGGTCTTCGGCAAGCATCGACAGGTCTACGACGAGCGTCTGGGGACCGTGCAAATTCATGGACCATTACAACGTGCGGCGGTTGCGGCTGAGGATGCCCGATCCGCTTTCGACGTGAAGGTCAGCCGGGGCAAGGGCAGACTGTTCTTGCTTCAGGCGAACCTCGCGGCGCGCAGCCGCGAGCTCAAAAGATTCAAGACCGAGCACAAGTTGGACCGGCCATCGAACCGGCCAGAATCACGTTGGTTGCATTGGGGGCTAGTCGCGATTCTGCTCCTGCTGGAGGCGTCGCTTAATGGGATATTTCTCGCCCGCGGGATGGAGTTCGGGCTGATCGAGGGTGTCGGCGTTGCTTCGGTGATTGCCGCGATCAATGTCGGCGCGGGACTCGCCGCTGGGCTTTTCTTGTTGCGGCAGAAGAATCATCGGAAAATCCTTCACAAACTCGCCGGAATAGCTCTTTTCATACTCTACGTTGCCGCCGCACTGGCGCTGAATCTCGTCGTCGCCCATTACCGCGATGCGCTTGGCGGGGCCGATCCAGAGAACGCGGCCGCGCAGGGTTTGCGGTCGTTTCTGGCGCAACCGTTCGAAATCGCCGATCTCAACTCGGTTTTCCTTTTTTTGCTCGGAGTCAGCTTTTCTTTCATCGCCGCCGCCGACGGCTACAACATGGACGATCCCTATCCCGGCTATGGCTCGTTGCTCGCGCGCCATGAAGCCGAGCTCGAAGACTACCGAGTAGATAACGAAAGGGAAGCGGAGACCCTCACCCGGGTCAAAGACGAAATGCTACGACGACTTGATGACTCGACGAATGAAATCGAGGCGATGCGGAGCCGGTACTACGCCGTGCGGCACCAACGGGATGATTTCGAGCAGTCGTTTCGCCACCACATGGAGCATCTGGAGCAGGCCGGTAACGAACTTCTTTCCTGCTACCGCAACGCCGACCGCAGAACCCGAACTGCACCTGCGCCTGAGCATTTCTCGCAACTCTGGAAAATGGGGCGCCCGGACGCGAGCGCACCGAGTAACGCAGGAAATATGCTTGCTCCGTTTCCGCCGGCGGAGGTGGACGGGAGACTAGCGCAACTTGAGGAGACGCGCCGCGAGATCCTCCAGCAGTACGCAAAAGCGCTCGACGAGTACAAAAGCATCGAGCAATTAGCCGGGCAACCGTGAGTAATCGATCGCGCCGCAAGCAACGCGCGGATCGCATTGGCATCCTACTGCTCACCGCTGTCGCCATTGTCGTGGTCAGTCTGGTCTATCTTATCCATCGACTCAATTCCTCGAAGGTGACAATGGATTCCACTACGTTCTGCCCGCAAGATGGTCTCCGAAGCATTACCGCCGTTTTGCTCGACACGACTGATGCCCTCGACGCAGTCCAGCGGGCAAGTGTGATTCAGCGGCTTGATAGCATCAAGGAGAGCATGCCGCGTTGGGGAGAACTCGAGTTGTTCAGCGTCGCTGCGACCGGCGATCAGTTGCTCGACGTCAAACTGAAGGTGTGCAATCCCGGGCGCGCGGAAGACATAGATCCGCTCTACGGCAATCGACGCCTGTTCTCCAGAAAGTGGCAAGAGCCCTTCTCGCAAAAGACCGACAAGGAGATCAACGAGCTGCTCAAGCCGCATACGGCCGACGTCTCGCCCATATTGGAGAGCATCCAGCAGGCGGCGCTCCAGGGCTTTGGCAGCGGTTCCGAAAACGTTCCTAAGAGCCTCACCATCGTTTCGGACATGCTGCAGAATACTCCCGAACTCTCGCAGTATCACGGGATCGAGCCTTTTGAGCGCTTCAAAGAGACTCCGTATTACCTCAAGGTCCGCGCCGATCTCAGTGGTGTGGACGTAACGATCCTATTGCTCAATCGTCCGCAAAACGGTATCGGCCGCCGCGCCCAGCTGATGAAATTTTGGGAGGGATATTTTAACGACGCCAAGGTTAAGACTTATCACGCCTTCGCGATCGAAGGCTGAAGAATTTATGGCTGAATCCGTTCAAAGTGTGCGGTCTATTCGAAGAACCGAGCAGTTCTTTTTCCTCTACGTTTTTCTCGCAGGTGCACTCGCAATTACTCTGATGCACTTGCTCAATTTGCCACAGCTGTACGTGACCGGATTGATGG
>JBOHWF010000321.1:0-15229 GCA_050736455.1 Binataceae bacterium (SeqCode)
TCCCACCGGGGTTCGCGTGCTCTACGCGGAAGGGTACGCCGCCTTTTTCATCCCGTCACGATCCACAACTTTCGGTAATAACTCCAAACAAAAACCGTGTGGATCTCATCCACATACAAACGCTAGAGCCATTGTTTATAGACGGGCTTCTCGATTTTTTGGAGAGCACCCAACCGTTCGCTCCGGGCCTGAAACAGTCGATGCGAATGTCATTGATTGAATTGGTTCAGAATTTTGCTGAACACTCAGGGTCGCAATCGGGTGCATGGGCGTCGGGGTACAAATATAGGGACAGAATTACCCTCTGCCTTCTCGATTTAGGAAAAGGGATTCCCAATAGTCTCCGCGGCGTGCAGAAATATAAGCGCATGCGCGATCCGCACCTGATAGAGCTTTCTACTGAAGAGGGGGTAACGGCTGCGGCGACCAGCAGGGGTCAGGGGTTAACATTGATCCGCAGGTTCGATCGCGCCAACAGCGGAACCATGACTATAATATCCGGTAGAGGTCGAGTTCGTTTTCGACCAGATCGAAAGCCGATGAGGAATGAACTTGATGGAATTTTCCCAGGCACCGCAGTCTTTCTCTCGCTCGTTCCCACGCAGAGAGGCTTATTCATCTTGGAAGACACGGAAGAGTGCAATGACACGTATTGAAGTAAAAACTCAACTAGGCATGGATGTCGTATCACGACAACATGGTCTGAAAATGCGGATCCTTTTGGAGAGAGCATTAAGCCATGGATCTGAGCCTGTGGTCGTCGATTTTGCGGGCATGCAAATTACATCAGTCTCTTTTTTTGACGAATCCTTTGGAATGCTGGCAAAGCGGTATGGTGAAGACTTGCTGACGAAAGTGCAGCTTGAGGAGATCGATCCGTTTGACCTGGCTTTGGTACGAGACATTATCTCCTCGCGGTCACGAGAGGCGAAGAAAAAGCTCGGAAAGCAATCAGCGCGCTAGATAGAAATTCAGCTCCGGGCTCGTTGTCGAGAACCCGCTAGGTAGTGCAAATCTCTGCGCAGAAACCGATTCGAACAGACTGAGTCATGCCCCTCACGCCTGCTGGCTTGTGAGAGCGATCGGGCGCTGATAGAATTCGCCCCTCTCCTTGCTCCATTTTGGGGCTGGAAGCCAAAAGGAGGTCGGCGCTTGCGGCGCTACGAAACCATTTTTATTTTGCGCCCGGACTTGGGTGAAGCCGCGCAAAAGGAGACGATCAACCGCTTCGCCGGACTGGTCGCCTCCAGCGGCGGCGATCTGATTGACAGCGACGAGTGGGGTTCGCGCGAGCTCGCTTACCGGATCAAGGGCGAACAGCGCGGGTTCTACGTGCGGCTCGATTACGGCGGCAACGGCGCCACGATGAACGAAGTCGAGCGCAACCTCAAGCTGTCGGACAATATTCTGCGTTACCTCTCGGTCCTGGTGGGCGACGACGTCGATCCGGCGGCAGTGCGCGCCGAGCTCGAGGCTCATCGCCGGCGCACGGCCGAAGCGCGCGCCGCGGCGGAAGCCGCGCGCGCAGCCGCCGAAGCGGCGCGCGAGGCCGCGGCGGAAGAAAGGAGCGCTCAGGCGGCCAAGGAGGCCGCCGACGTCAAGCCGGTCGAGGACTCTGCTGGCCAAACTGCCGCCGACCAACCTCGCGCTGACGAAGCCGGCGGTGACGACGAGAATAGAGCTCAGTGGCAGGCTTACGCGCAAACCCGAGACGCGCGTCACGCCGACGGGCCGGCAGATGATCCGGCTCGAAGCTGATTGCGGCGAAGGTTCGAGTCCTTTGCTGCTGGAGATTGTGGCGTCCGGCGAAGGGCTTGCCGAACTCAGCGGGCAACTGCGCGAGGGCGCGCGCATCCGCGCCACCGGCAAGCTGCGCGCGCTACCGCTCGCAGTCAGGCGACGCCTCGGCATCGAGGTCATTGCGGACCGCGTCGAGCTCGACCGCAGCAGTGGTCCCGGCGGGAATCGTGGCCGTTGAGCATGTGCGATCACTCGCGACGCCGCGCAAGTCGGGCGGGTCGTTAAGGTAACCGGCAGCGGGAAAGCTGCGCATCAGGGACGCTAAGTTATGGCGGATGAAGAACATAATCTGGAGCAGCGGCCGAGCCGCAGCGAAGGCAACGAGGGCGGCCGCGGACCGCGCCGAGGTGAAGGCGGGCGAGCTGAAGGCGAGGGCCGTCAGGGCGACCGGCCGGGCGGACGGCGGCGCCCGATGGGGCGGCGCAAGGTCTGCCGCTTCTGCGCAGATAAAACCCTCGCGGTGGATTACAAGGACGTGCGCACCCTGCAAAGCTTCATAACCGAGGGCGGCAAGATCGTCCCCAGCCGGACTTCCGGTAACTGCGCGCGCCATCAGCGGCAGTTGTCGGTGGCGATCAAACGCGCCCGCATCATCGCCCTGTTGCCCTTTTCGACCCTCGGGCTGTGACGAGGCCGCGATGACGTTGCGCGATCTGCTCGGGATGCTGCGCGCGGGCCTGACCTCGGCCGTGATGTTCATGGCCGGGGCATTAGTGCCAGTGCTGGGCAGTATCGCGCTGGTGTTGGCGCCGGCGCCGGTGCTGGGCTGCACCGTCGGCTTCCGTAACGGACTCTGGCGGGCGGCGGCGGTCGCCGCGGGCGCCACCGCCCTGCTCACCCTGGTGGGCGGACGTGAGGCCGGCGCGGCCTACTTCGCCACCATCGGAGTCAGCTCCGTGGTCATCTGCTTTATGCTCGAACGGCGCCGGCCGCTTGAGCAAATCGTGGCCGTCAGCGCGGGCAGCATCTTGGTCGTGGGCGCGCTCGCTGCGTTGGCCTTCGTCGGCTCGCCGGAGGCGCTCGCGCGGGGCCTGCACGATAATTTGCTGCAGGTCATGACGCGGACTGAAAAGCTCTACAGCGTCGCGGGCCTCGACACGGCGCTGACGCCGGATCTGCGCCTGCGCATAGTCAACGCGACCGTCCGCCTGATGCCAGCGCTGACGGCCATCTCGGCTGCGTTGATGGCGCTGGCCAATCTGGCGGTGTTCTGGCGGATCAGCGGCCGTCAGCAACGGATCGGATACGCGCTGTTCGGCGATCTCGCGCTCTGGTCGACGCCGGAGTGGCTCATCTGGGTGCTGCTGATCACCGGCTTCGGGCTGCTGATCCCGTCCGCTCCGCTGAGCACGGCGGCGCTCAATTGCTTCGTCTGCGTTGCGGCGATCTACTTCTGCCAGGGCCTCGCCATCATGGCTTTCTACTTTCGCGTCCTGGCGATGCCGTCGTTCGCGCGCGGGTTGGTCTATGTCATCACCTTCGTCCAGCCGGTGCTGGCGATCCTGATTTGCGGGGCGGGGGTATTTGATCTGTGGATCGATTTTCGCCGGCTCAAACCTTCGAGTCCAACGCAACACGAGCAACCCTTGTAAGCGGTGAAAGATAGGATTACCACCCATGCACCTGCAAATCATTCTTAGCGAAGAGGTGACGAACCTCGGCCATCCGGGCGATGTCGTGCGCGTCCGCGCCGGCTACGCGCGGAACTATCTGCTGCCGCGCAAACTGGCGGTCGAGGCCAGCTCACGCAACCTGCGCGAATTCGAGCATCAGAAACGCCTCGCGCTGGGCAAGCGCGAAACGCTCAAGAGCCAGGCGCTGGCGCTCAAGGAGAAGCTCGAGGCGCTGACTTTGGCGCTGAGCGCGCGGACCGGCGAGGAGGGCAAGCTCTTCGGCTCGATCACCAATATCGACCTCGAGCGGGCGCTGCGCGAAAAAGGCTTCGAGATCGATCGGCGGCGGATTCTGCTGGCCGAGCCGGTCAAACAATTGGGGGATTACACCGTTGCCGTGCGCCTGCAGCCGGAAATCGAAGCGACGCTTAAATTTGTGGTCGCGGCGGCGGGCGAGTAGACGGGATTTTAGGAGCGGCGAGGGAGCCAACGGGTCCGGTTAGACGATGATGAAGCTTTACGATTTCCTGCCCTGTCCTTTCGGCCAGAAGACCCGCATCGTGCTGGCGGAGAAAGGACTGGTCTACGAGTTGGTGCCGATCGATCTGGCGCAGGGCGAGCAACGCAAGCCCGACTTCCTGCGACTTAATCCGTTTGGCCGAGTGCCGGTGCTGGTGGATGAAGAACTGACGATTTACGATTCGACCGTCATCGCCGAGTATCTCGAGGACGAATATCCCGAGCCGCCGCTGCTCGCCGCCATCGGTTCGAGCGGGCCGCGCGCCCGCGCCCGTAGCTGGGAGGACTTCGCGGATACTTCTTTCACTCCGCAGGTCGGGCAACTCATGGCCGAGTTGACCAAGCCCGAGAGCGAACGCGACGCCGCGCGGGTGCAGCGGCTCCAGCAGTCGGTCGAGCGGATGCTGACCTTCATCAATCACGAATTGCAGGGTCAGGAATATCTAACCGGCCAGTTTTCGGTCGCTGACATCGCTTTCGTGCCGCGCCTGGTAGTGCTCAGAGACCTCGGCGTGGAAGCCGGTCAGAATCGCGCCAATGTCGAAGGCTGGCTGCAGCGTTTGATTGAACGTCCGAGTATCCAGAATCTGGACGGGCTGACTTCGCAATTCGTCGCGGGCGTCTGATTTTTTTCACCGCTTACGGTCAGGCAGGCGCGGTCGTTTGACTCGGGCCCCATGTGGCTATCGTCTCAGCAGCCGCGCGCAAAGCAAAAACGCGCCGCCTGAGCCATCAGGCGGCGCGGTGCGCATCGCGAGCAGTCGCCGATGCGGAGATGGCACGTCCGAGTTTAAATGATCCCGCGTCAGCTTAATACCGGATTTCGGTCGTTTCGGTGTAGGCGTCATCCTCGTCGGGACGTGGCCCAATGCCAGTCAGGCGATAAACCAGCTTGGCGGAAAACAGCCTGTCGCCGAGCCGTCCCTGCGGCTTCAGCATCCCGCCATGACGGCGGCATCGCGGACATGCAACCGTGCCACTCAAGAGACTCGCATTCTCGGGCGTAATTCGCAGATCGAAGGTATGCGTGCAGCCGGAGTTCTGGCAGACGGTGCGGTAAACGATCCCACCCTGACCTTTGGTGCTGGGCTCTTTGGTACGCTGGGTTTGGAGATCGCTATGAGTTTGCATTTTGGTGCCTCCCTCCCCTTCTTGTCGGGGGGTTGACGGGTTGTTACGGCGGATTCCGAGGTTTTAGACGTAGCCCGTCGCGAAATGTTTCAAGCAATCGCCGTGCCCGTGCCGCCGAATTCGCCAAGTATCTGACAAATCGAGGTAATTTTTCTAAGAAAGTGATTATCGCCGTCTCTGCTACCTCTCCAAAAGATGCACTCCCGTCCCAAATTTGGCAGCTACCTGCGACATCCAGTCAGCGCCTGTGGGGGGAAATCTCCGGTCCGCGAGTCAAAGACAGAGTTGTCTGTGGGCAGACGGTCGTTTGACGCGGACCGTCATCCTACTCTGTAACGCATACCGTCTCGCCGAGAGGCTGGGAGACTTTCCTGCGATAACGCGGGTCCATAGTATCTGGATTGGACGGGTGGGCACGCGCATCGATGAACCGTCGTCCGCAGATTCCTCGATGAGAACGCTTGGATTAATCATGGCTGGTGGCCAGGGGACCCGCCTTTACCCGCTGACCCGTGATCGCGCCAAGCCTGCGGTACCGTTTGGCGGAAAGTACCGGATCGTGGATTTTGTGCTCTCGAACATGGTTAATTCGCAGATCTACTCGATCTATGTGTTGGTGCAATGGCGCTCGCAGTCACTGATCGAGCATCTGAAAGACGGATGGCAGTTCGGCCGCATCCTGCATGATCACTTCATTGTGCCGGTGCCGGCGCAGATGCGGCTGGGTGAGACCTGGTATCAGGGCACGGCAGACGCGATTTTCCAGAATTTGAATCTGATTGAGGACTTCAAGCCCGACGTGGTGGCGGTTTTTGGGGCCGATCACATTTATCGGATGGACCTCAGCCAGATGATCGAATTCCACGTCGAGCGCCAGTCCGCGGCGACCGTGGCGACGCTGCCAGTGTCGCTCGAGGAGGCGCATCAGTTCGGGGTGCTCGAGGTTGACTCGGGCTTGCGAGTGATCGGTTTCGAGGAGAAGCCGGCGCATCCGCGCGCGATGCCGGGGGCGCCCGGACTCTGCCTCGCCTCGATGGGGAACTATCTGTTCGATCCGCAAATTCTGCGCTCGTCTTTGAGCGAGGACGCGGAGCGGACCGGCAGTCATCACGACTTCGGCCGTGATTTGATTCCTGGCCTGATCAACCGCGTGCCGGTCTATGCATATAACTTCATGACCAACCGGATCCGCGGCGACTCGGAGGAAAACCAGAGCTATTGGCGCGATGTCGGCACGATCGACGCTTATTACGAAGCGCACATGGATCTGCGAGACGCGCGGCCGCAGTTGAACATGTATAATCAGTATTGGCCGCTGCGGACGGCGTATTACAATCAGCCGCCGGCGAAGTTCGTCTTCAATGAATACAATCGGCGCGGCCAGGCGCTGCACTCGGTGGTGTGCGAGGGCAGCATCATCTCGGGCGGGACGGTGTTTAACTCGGTGCTCGGGCGTTCGGTCGTGGCCCACTCCCACAGCCAGGTGGAAGACTCGGTGGTGATGGACTACTGCGACATCGGGCGCGGCGCGAAGGTGCGGCGCGCCATCCTGGACAAGAATGTGCAGATTGGCGAGGGCGACGAAATTGGCTACGACTTGGAGCGGGATCGCAAACGCTTCTACGTGACCGAGAGTGGTATCGTGGTGATTCCGAAAGCGCCGAAGCGCGAACGGGAATTCAACTGAGGCCGGAATTCAACCTGAGGCCCGAACTCCGCTAAGAATGGATACCGCCCAAGCCGGTGCGGGAACGCAACTGCGGACGGCGCCCTCCGCGACGGCGTCGGAGCGATCGCTCGAGCCCGCGGTCAAGGTAGCACGGGCTCGCCCCGGCCGCGGGCAGCGCGGACGTAATCGACGACAGATCGTCGAACTCAAGCTCAATTGGTGGCAGCGGCTGGTTTTCTATCTGCTGGTCGGACTGGTTCACACGCTCAGCCTGATTCCGGATTTTATCCTGTATCCGCTCGGGGTCGCGGGCGGGTTTCTCGCCTGGACCCTGGATCGGCGGCACGTTGCGGTGGGGATGCGCAATCTTGAGATTGCGTTTCCCGAGCGGAGTCTCGCGGAGCGGCGGCGCATCCTGCGCGCCTCATATGTCAATCTGGGCCGATCGGTCGCCGAATATGTCCGGCTGGGCGGATTTTTCTACAAGCGAATGCGGAAGCGCGTTGCCTATGATCGCTTCGCCTACTGGGGGGAGATCCAGCAACGCTACCCCGGCAAAGGGGTGCTGGCGCTGACGGCGCATTTGGGTAATTTCGAGCTGGGGCCGGCGGCGCATACGCTGCACGGTCATCAGATAGTCATGGTCCATCACACGCAGCGGTTTCTCGCCGGCGACGCGCTGATGACCTTCGTGCGCGAGCGCGCAGGCGTGACGATCATCCGTAAGCACGCCGCGGCGCGCGCTGTGCTGAAAGCGCTGCGGCAGGGCCATCTGATCGGGGTTCCGTTCGATCAGAACGCCAAGCGCAGCGAGGCGGTGTTCGTGCCGTTTTTCAACGAGATCGCCGCGACCTCGAGTGGCGTCGCACGGCTGGTGGCGATGTCAGGCGCGCGGGTCGTGCCGGTGTTTATCATCCGTCAGCCCGACCAGCGCCATCATCGGATCGAGATTCTCGACGAGATTCCGATTCAGCGCAGCACCGATCCGGCCGCCGATATCGAGGAGAATACGCGGCGGTTCACCAAGGCGGTTGAGGAGATGGTGCGGCGCTATCCCGAGCAGTTTTTGTGGGTGCATCGGCGCTACCGCACCCGCCCGCGCGGCGCCCCGCAGATCTATCGCTAGCCGGGTGTTGATCAATCCGTGAAGATTGACCAAAGAGGAAGCGAGCAGCCCGAGCTTCTCTCGGAGGTAAGCAATGGCCCGCGGTAGTATCAATCATCTTGCGCTGACGGCTAGCGATCTCGCCCGTTCAACCGAGTTTTACGACAGAGTACTAGGGTTCATGGGCTACGCGCGAGTCGAAGTGCCTGAAGCGACTCGGCAATCGATGAAGACACCGCTGCTACGGGCATGGGCCAATCCAAACGGTTCAATAACACTTCGTCCAGCGAGGGGAGAATCTGCGGTCAAAGCGCACGATCGCAACGCGCCGGGGTTGAACCATGTGGCGTTCAACGCCGACCATCGAGCCGATGTCGAAAAGCTGCATAATCTCTTACAGGAGATCGGCGCGCAGGTCCTCGACCCGCCGGCCGCATATCCATATTTCCCAGGATACTTCGCGGTCTATTTTACCGATCCCGACGGTTTCAAATTCGAATTCGTTTTCTGGCCGCCGTCTTGATGACGTGACGAAGCAAGCTTGGACCGGTTGATCGCAGCGGCGCTGGGAGAGCCTTTCCAAACCGCTCCGCTGAGGGCGCGGAGCGCGTCGTCGAAATCAATTCCGCGTTTCGAGCCGCAGCGCCGGCGGACTAAAGCTGCGGCAGGACTTCCTTGCCGAAAGTGCGGATCGCCGCTTTGACCCGATCGTGCGACGGGCCGCCCGGATGACGCATGCGCAAAACCAGGTAATCGGGTGCGACTACTTCACGCCACATGCGCAATTGCGTGAGGCAATCCGTGGGTGAGCCCGCGATAAAGCGATTGGGCGCGGCGACGTCGAAGGTCCAATCCGCTTCGGCTTTGACCTGGTCCACAACCTCGTCCGCGGCGTAGCCATGGTTGCGAAAGTAGAACCGATGCGTGTACATCAGCGGTTCGCTTTCGCGGCGGGCGGCGTCCATTGAGTCCGCTACGAGGACGTCGCGCATCAGGACGAGCAGCGGTTTTTTCCCGCGCTTGAGCGCCTCGCCACGATAGAGATCGGCGAAGCGCCTCATCGTGTTGATGTGCTCAAGGGGCGAGGTGATCCAGGCGTCGGCAATCCGCGCCACCCGCCGCAAACCGATATCGGTCCACGCCGCCATCCAGATGGGCGGTCGCGGCTGCTGCATCGGTTTGGGCGTGATGTTGACGTTGTCGAGCTGATAGAACTTGCCGTGGTGGCTGAAACGCTCGCCGGCCCAGCATTTCTTGAGCACCTCGAGTCCTTCTTCAGTGCGCGCAACCCGGTCCTTGATCGACAGGCCGAAGGCGCCGAAGTCCACATCCTGGTAGCCGACGCCGATGCTCAAGATCATCCGGCCGCCAGTTATCTGATCGACCGTCGCGGCGTCTTCGGCGGCGTGCACGGGATGCCACAGCGGTAGCAGCGTGACGCAGGTGCCGACGCGGAGTTTGGTGGTTTTCATCCCGGCCATCCCGGCCATCAGGATGACGTTGGGGGCGTAGCCGTCATCCTGCTGATGATGTTCGCTGAAGAGGCAGCTATCAAAGCCGCTTGCTTCGGCGACCTGGGCCTCGACCATCGCCTCGTTGAGCACACGGCCGATGTTGGCGCCGCTGGGGGGATCCTGGGTGCAGGGAAAATATCCCACTTTCATTGACAATCTCTCCTTGGATTCGAACCGAGTTAAACCTGCGAACAAACGGGCTTGCTCGGCATCAGAATCTAGTACCGTACCGTACACGGTTCATTTCCGGAGACCTAAACCCGAGTGCGTTCGTTGGATAGGAAGGAGCGCGAGGCTCTCCCGGCCGGCGCGATGACTGCGAGCAGCGCGAGGGCGGCAATCCAGGCGGCGGGCGCGGCGATCAGCGGTACCGGACCCGGCCCGGCGAGCCAGCGGGGGATCGGGGTTGCGCCGGCGGCGACGAGCGGCCAGCACTTGGCGCCGATGACGAAGCCGGCGTGCAGGCCGACAGACAGGTAGGCGCGGCCCGTCACGAGGAAGGCCGCGCCGAGCACGAGGCCGAGCAGAAAAAGCCCCAAGGTCATCGCAATCAGGCCGTCGGGATGGGCGATCCGCGCGAGGCTCGCGACGAGATTTTCGAAGCCGGCGGTTGCGTGCAATCCGGTCAGGTAGTAGTGGCGCGGCGAACGGACCAAATGGGCCAGCGCGTAGATCGCGGCGCTGAGCGTCAGGGCGGCGCGCCGGCCGAAGTCCCGCACCATCCCGCCGAGCAGGATCGCGCGGAAGAAGGCCTCCTCGAGCAAGCCAATCAGTAACGCGGCCGCCGAATAGCGTAACACGCGGAGGCCCAGAGCGCCGATCGCGAATTGTGGATGAGCGATTGCGATCGCGACGGCGAAGAGCGCGGCCATCACGGCAAGCGCGACGCCGATACCGACCAGCAGTTGCGACAGATTGCGCCGCGGCTCGCCGAAGCCCTCGCGCAGCAGTCGCACCAGCTCCAAGCGCCGCGCCAGCAGGAGCATCGCCGCCGCCAGCGTCGCCGTCACGACACGATCGAAGATGCGCGGGAAGGGGATGCGAAAGCCGGCGCGGGCGACGCCGTCGGCAGCGAGCGGTGCGAGAACGACCGCGGCGGCGACGCCGACGACCAAGGCCATCAGGAACCATGATGTGAAACGGTGTTGGCCCCTGATGGGCCCGCCTCGACTCACGTTCTTCCTTCCGCTGGAAGAGTCAACTCCGGCTGCCCATCGGATCGCGAGAAGGTTCGAGCACGATTTCGAGCGGGGATGCGCCCGCGGCGTTGACGACGTTCATGATCGCGGCGGCGACGTCGTCCGGCTGGATCATCGCTGCGCGGTCGAGGCGTTTGTTGGGCGGAATCAACGCGGTGTCGGTCAGTCCGGGGAGAATCACGGAAGTTCTGATGCGCGAGCGGCGAAACTCGGGATAACAGGCGTGGGTGAAGGCGACCAAGCCGGCCTTGGTCGCAGAGTAAACCGCTTCACCTGCGGCGTGGCTGCGTGCGGCGCTCGAGGCGACGTTGACGATCGCGCCTCCGGCCGGCTGTTGCGCCATCTGAGCCGCGGCGAGGCGGGCGAGCGCGATCGGCGCGCGGAGGTTTACCGCGATCATGCGGTCAAGGTCCGCCGGCGTGGTCTTGAGCAAGGGCGTCCGCGCGGGTGCCCAGCCGGCGTTGTTGACCAGGACGTCGAGCCGGCCGAAGTGGCCGATGGCGGTCTCGAACAGCGCGGCCGGCGCTTCGCCGTCGGCCAGGTCGAGGAGCACGATGAGGGAGCGGGCGGGAGCGAGGCCGGTCAAGTTACGCGTGGCTTCGAGCTCCGCTCGAGTGCGCGCCGCGAGGCAAAGCGCGTAGCCGGCGCGCGCAAGCGCGAGCGCGGTGGCGCGACCGATACCGCGGCCGGCGCCGGTCACGAGCGCGACTTTTTCCTCGTCTTGAATCGTCGTCATCCGCGGTTAAGTTCATCAGCCGAACGCGGGCAGATGATAGCCCCCCATCGCAGCCCGACGCCACGACGCTCGTTGCTTCGAGGGTCGATTGCGGCGACAATTGTCCGCGATGAATCCGCAGGTCTTTCGCGAATATGACATCCGGGGCGTGGTCGAAAATGACTTCGACGACGACTTCGTGATCGATCTCGGGCGCGCCTACGCAACGATCCTGCTTGAGGCGGGCAAGCGCACGATCACGCTGGGACGCGATTGCCGGCTCACCTCCGACGCGTTGCGCGATCGGCTAATCGAAGGCCTGATTCCGGCGGGAATCAACGTCGTGGAGATCGGCGTCGTGCCGACTCCGCTGCTCTATTTTTCCGTGCTGCACTGGAAGATGGACGGCGGCGCGATGATCACTGGAAGCCACAACGCCGCCGAATACAACGGCTTCAAGCTCGGCGTCGGCCCGTCAACGATCTTCGGCGACGAGATTCAGCGCCTACGCAAAATCATTGATGCACGGGCTTTCACAACCACCGGCGCGAAGGGCCAGCTCACGGCCCGAGAGGTCATTCCCGAATACAACGAATTCATCATGCACGATATTACGGTTAAGCCCGGGATGAAGGTCGCGGTGGACGGCGGCAACGGCTGCGGTGGCGCGGTCGCGGCGCCGCTGATGCGGGCGATGGGAATCGACACGGTCGAGCTGTATATCGAGATGGACGGGCGCTTTCCGCATCATCATCCGGACCCGACGGTCGCCGAAAACATGCGCGATTTGCAAGCGGCGGTGGCGCAAAGCGGCGCGCAAGTCGGAATTGCCTATGACGGCGACGCCGATCGCATCGGCGCAGTCGATGAAAACGGGCGAATCGTGTGGGGCGATGAGCTGCTGATTGCCTTCGCGCGATCGATTCTGCAGGAGCGTGCGGGCGCGGCGATCATCGGCGACGTCAAGTGCTCGCGCCGCCTGTACGAGGACGTCGCACGGCGCGGCGGCCGGGCGATCATGTGGAAGACCGGCCATTCGCTGATCAAGAGCAAACTGCGCGAGGAAAAGGCGGCGCTCGCCGGCGAGATGAGCGGGCACATATTTTTCAACGATCGCTATTACGGCTTTGACGACGCGATCTATGCCTCGTTCCGGCTGCTGGAAATCCTGAGCAACGAAGGCCGCGGCCTGGGCGCGATTCTCTCCGACCTGCCGGCGACGCACTCCACGCCCGAGCTCCGGCTCGACTGTCCCGACGACCGCAAGTTCGAGGTGGTGCGGCGGGCCGCCGACTACTTTCGCTCGCGCTACGAGACGATCGAGATTGACGGCGCACGGGTGAATTTTCCCGGTGGCTGGGGCCTCGTACGAGCGTCGAACACGCAGCCCGCGCTGGTGATGCGGTTCGAGGCGGACGATGCGAAGAGGCTCGGCGAGATCCGGGCGCTGTTCGAGGATAAGCTGACCGAGCTGGGCGCCAAGCTCTGACGCTGATGGCGGTTGCGCGGTTGCAATTTCACGGGCCGCGGCGTCGGCGCTGATGCGCGCGCGCGAACGCGCGGCGGCGCTGATCCTCGCTGGCGGGCGCAGTACCCGCTTCTGGCCGGAAGGGCGCGCGCGCCGGCCAAAACCACTGTTCGCGCTGAACGGCAAGACTTCGCTGCTGGCGGAGGCCATCGCACGGGTTCAGCCGCTGATTGCGCGCGAGCGGATTTTCGTGTTGGTTGCGGCGGATCATGCGGGCCTTTTCCGGCGGGCAATCAAAGGACTGCTGCCAGCGCGCAATCTGCTGGTGGAACCCAGGGGACGCGGCACGACAGTCGCGATCGCTTATGGCGCCGCGCTGATCGCAGATCGACTGGGCGCGGAGACGATCGTCGCGGCGATGCCCGCGGATCATTACATCCCGCAGGCGGGCCTGTTTCAGCGCGCGATCGGGCAGGCGGTCGGGCTGGCAGCGCGTCCCGACGCGATCGTGGCGGTGGGGATCACGCCGACGCGGCCGGAAACCGGCTACGGCTATCAGGCGCTTGGGCCGGCCGTTGGCGCAGGCTTTCGAGTTACGCGCTTCGTCGAGAAGCCGGACCTCGCGACGGCGCGTCGGATGGTTCGCGCGAACCGATTTCTGTGGAACGGCGGAATCTATGTGATGAGCGTGGCGACGCTCGCCGCGGAGTTGGCGCGGCACGCTCCGGCGTTAGCTGCCGCGATGAGCCGGTTCGCAGCAATGACGCCTGCGAAATCGCGCACCGTGTATCGCGCGCTCAAGCTCGATTCGTTCGATCGCGTGGTCGCGGAAAAGAGCCGCAATCTGCTGAGCGTGCGCGCGCGCTTTCGCTGGGACGATGTCGGCAGTTGGGAGGGCGTATGGGAAGCCTTGCGCAAGGGCGGCGATAGCGTCGCCGCGGGTAATGTCCTGATGCTCGAGAGCAAGGGCGTGCTAGCGCGCGGCGGCAAGCGCCTGATGGTGGTGCTCGGGATGACGGACCTGGTCGCGGTAGATACCGACGACGCCATCCTGATCGCGCGACGCTCGCGCTCGCAGGAGCTGGCGCGGGTCTTCGCGGAGCTTCAGCGGAGAGGGCTGCAAAAATATTTGTGATTCGTGACGGCGGATCAGTCGAGCGCCTGCGGATCGCATTTCAAGGCTAAGCCCCGCAGGATCGTCAAGGTCCGCTCCTTGCCAGCGACCAGTTCGCGCAAGCGTTCAGCGAGCGCCGGCTCCAGGCCCTGCCATTCGGCGATCGCGCTATTGAGCGCGCGCACCAGCTCGACCTCTGCGGCAAGGTCGGCGCTGAGCCGCTCCCAGTTATTCGATCCTGTGCGAAGGATCGCCGCCGGGCGGGCCGGCGAGACGCCGTGCGCCAGGATCAACTCGTGTAACGCGTTCGCGTCGACGGCCTCGGCCGCGGCTAGAGCTTCAAGGCCATCCTTGATGCGCGGCAAGCCGCACAACTCGGCGTGCCGTTCGAGGCTTGCGGCCAGCCGCTCGCTCTCGCCACCGACGACTGCGAGGCGCGCCAGCCGCCGCGCCTCCGGCGACAGCGAGTTGACGATTCTGGCGATTAGTCCCATCGTGCTAGTCGGACGCAGGAATCTGCAGCGATCGCACCAGGAACGACTCGCGCTTGAAAAAGCCCGAGGTGTGCGGCGAGTCCCCGAGCCGCAGCATCGCGTAATCAAGATAATGTGCGAACTCGTGCATTAAGGTGCGAACGAAGGTTTTCGGCTTGACCACCTCGTGGCGCTGCGCGGTACGCATCCAGAGGATGATCAGTGGACCGCCGGTGGCGGCCGTCGAGTATTGGTATGGGTTGGCGGCACGCCGGCCGGGTCCGCGTGGATAAAAGATGCCGTGCAGTTCACCGCGCGTGTCGCGCGGACGGACATTACGCACCTGGATTTGGACAGGAGAAAGCGCCGTCTGCCGGCACAGCGCGTCGAGTAAGAGCTGCGCGCGGCGTTCGACGATCGAGGACGCGCCGGATTCGAGCGCGAGCATCAGCGAACGCGCCAACTCCTGCGCCGCGGCGTCGGGGGTGAAATCAAAGCGGTCAATCGCGTCGCTCTTTAGATAGATCCGCTGAGCGCCGACCGAGAGCCGCGAGAACCACGCGGGCAGTCTCGTCGTCGCCTCCCCACCGCCTTTTAGCCCCGCGCCCACCGCATTATTATCGTGGAGTTGCGCCCGGAAAAATGCAACGTCCGCCGCGCGAAGCAGGCAGGGATCAAACACCATGGAACTGAAAGCGATCGAGGTTTACAAGCCAAATCCCGACCTGAATGTGATTATCGGCCAGGCCCACTTCATCAAGACGGTCGAGGATCTTTACGAGACGATCGTCCAGGCGGTGCCGGGCGTGCAGTTCGGCCTGGCGTTCTGCGAGGCCTCCGGGCCGGCCCTGATTCGCGATACCGGATCGGATCGCGAGCTCGAGGACGCCGCGGTCGCCGCCGCCGGTG
>JBOHWF010000322.1:0-7755 GCA_050736455.1 Binataceae bacterium (SeqCode)
GCCAGCGCCCGCCACCGCCGACGACCTGCCGCACCCGCCGCGCTGCGTCGCCGCACCCGCGCGCGCCGAGTCGCAGTCCGCTGACGAATCGCACAGCGCTCGAGCTATGGCGCAGAAGCCGAACGTCGAAAATCGCTGGTGGGTCGAGACCACCGTCAAGCGGCCGCGGCAGGTCAGGACCGACGCCGAGCTGCCGCAAATTCCGGTTGCGATGAGCTTCTACACGGTCGCCAAGCACTATAATCAGGATCGCGCGAAGGACGATCTCACCGACAACAACCTGAGGATCGCGAACGCCGCCAACCCGGCTCAGGGCGAATGGGCTTACGTGCCGATGACGGAAGAGCGCTATCCGGAACGCCTCGTCAAGCGAATTAAGGAAGAGTTCCGGCTGCCGCGCGAAGCGCGGGGCGTCGTCATCGATCATGGGCGGTTGCTCCGGCTGCTGATTTGCGGACCGCAGATCGAGGATTGGCTGATCGACGTGACGCTGGCCGACGAGCCGTCGGTGGACGTTTATGTCTGGAGCACGATGCATCGTGAGCGCCTGTTCAAGCGCGCCGAGGAGGCGCTGAAGCAGGCGCGCCGTTGGGCGATCAATCTGTTGCAGAATCCGCCAGTGCGCGACGAACCCTTCCGCGGCGCCCTGCTGTAGCCGCGCTCATTGCCGTGCAGCCGCATCTTGCCGCGGGTGCGGCGACGATTTTTTTTCGCGCAAAGTTTTCCCGTTTGGCGAAGCGCGGGAATTGAGCATCGGCGAGGCCTGGAACGAGCGGGCGCTCGATAGCCTTTTCAGGCGGAGGAGCATAAGCTGGGCGCATCTGGGCCAGGGTTGAACGATGGGCAGCGGGGATGCCTTGGAAATCATCGTGGCGCGGCTCAACTCATATCGCGGACAGCAGACGGCCCACTAGCGGAGGGCGTCGGCGACCGAAGCGAGAATGCGAGTCGGCGAGCTGCGTCCAAAATCCAAAACTGACGAAAGGGAACAATGGGCGGTTCATCTTCGGCGCATCGGCAGAAATGCTACGCGGCGTATCGCGAATTCTTCGAAGTGGCGGAGCGCAAACGGCGCTGGAACGTCTTCGATGATATCCCGTGGGACAAGCTCGACGGCGCGAAAAACAGCGCGCGCAAGGCGACACGGATCGAGACCTTCTGCGCGGAAGAGCTGTACGCGCCCGACTACGGGATCAACGGGCTCAAACTGACGCGCCCGGCCTTCGGGATGGCCTGGTTTCAGATGTGTTGGACCGCGGAGGAAGCGCGCCACGGCCTGGCCTTTCGCGAATACCTGATTCAGTCCGGGATGCGCTCGGAGGCGCAGATCGCGGATTTGGAAGATGAGCTCTTCTCGCAGCGCTGGGAGCTGCCCTTCACGACCACCCGCCAGATGGCCTGTTATGGCGCGCTACAGGAGGCCGCGACTTTTCTCGCGTATAAGGCGCAGAAAGATCTCGCGCGCGAGGAGGGCGACGAAGTGCTCGAAGCGATCTTCGCCTACGTCAGCCGCGACGAAGCCGCGCACGCCGGCTACTACCGCGCCATAATCCAGCTCGAACTTGACGAGGATCGCACCGGTACGCTCGCGGATCTGGCGCGGGTGATCGCAGGCTTCAAGATGCCCGGCGACGGCCTGATTCCGCACTATCAGGAACGGCTAAAAGAGTCCGGCGCCGGGATCAGTCCGCGCATGTTTCTCGAGCACGCGCTCTTTCCGATGCTCCGCACGCTCAAGACCAGCCGCGCGGAACTCCGGGCGGCGTCGGGGCAGTCCTCCGCTACCCTGCGCTAGCGGGCGGGAACTGTACGGTGGCGGTGCCGATAACGAGCCGCTCGGCCTCTTCGTTCTCGAGCCAGACGTCGATTTCGACGGTGCGCTCGGCGTCATTTTTGTGCGTGACGAAGCCGTGCAGTGAGATAGTGTGATCGGGAACGACCGGCTGACGATAGGTCGTGCCGAGCCGGGTCATCTTCGCGTCGCCCACGCCGAGCCAGTCGGTAACCAGCTTGCTCAGGATGGCGAGGCTCATGTTGCCGGGCGTGATCATCCCAGGCAGGCCCTCTTTACGCGCGGCCTCGTCGTCGGTGAAACGCGGCACCCACATGCCCATCGCGCGCGCATAATCGCGCACCTGATCTTTGCTCAGATGCATCTCGGCGGGGCCGAGCTCGTCGCCGATCTTGACGTCCGTGTAAAGCATTGGATGCATGATAGTCAGCGCCGGTTCATGAAGCGATGGTCGATATGGGCGACCACTTCGTTGCGCTGGTTGGTCAGGGTCGAACGGATAACGACGAAGACCATCGAGCCACTGCGCCCGGTTTTTTCGTAAATCTCCTTGACGTGCGAGCTCAGAGTTATGGCGTCGCCGGCACGAATCGGCGCGACGAACTCGACATCCTTGCCGGCGTCGAAGCCCTGACGGCCGAAGCGCGGGACGTGCTCGAAGAAGTGGCGGCCGTTGCGGAAGCTCACGGCGAAGGCAGGCGGCGCGGTCAATCCGCCATAGGGGCCTCGTTGGGCCGCAGCTTCGTCGGTGTAGAGCGGATTGGTGTCGCCGATCGCCGCAGTGAAGGCGCGCACCGTGGCGGCATCGACGGGCTGGGGGTCGGTAGTTTCGAAGACTCGGCCGATCAGCGCGGGATCGTAGTCGACGGCCATTACTTCACTCCGGCGATGGGCCGCGTCACGCTGGCGGCGTGAGCCGCGACCGGCACGGCGTGGGGGACGGGTTTGCGGCGCGGGCGGAAATCGACCGGCGCATAGTTGCCCGTGCGCAGCTCGGAGACCAGATCCGTCATCGAGCGCACGTCGGCGTCGAAGCGCGTCGCGCAAAGTCCGATCAGGCTCACCAGATGGCTGTCGGAGCCGCCGATTGCGCGATAATCGTATTGCCGCACCAGAGCCTCGCTGCGTTCGTCCTCGCCCTTGCGCGAGCCGCCGTTGAGGACTTCGACCGCGATCACGTTTTCGAGCGGCGGCTTCTTCGTGTAGTGCTCGCAGAGTCCGACGTTGGGGCGGCCGGGATGACACGGGATGGCGACGCCACCCATCCGCGCGACTTCGTCGATCACTGCCTGCGCCGGCAGGCGGACGTCGGCAAAATCGAAGCGCTGCGTCATCTCGTCGGTGACGCCGAAGACCAGCACATGGCCGTAATCGGTTTCGACCTCCGAGGCTTTGAGCACCATCACGCCGAATTTGTCTTCGAGCGCGCGGTAGTCGGCGGCCTGGTTGAACTGGCGATGCTCGGTCAGGACGATGCCGTCGACCGGGCGCTCGGCGCGCCGCAGCTTGAGCCAGTTGAGATAGGCTTCGAGCGGGGCGCGGCTGTCTTCGGAGGCTTCGCTGTGGCTATGGAGATCGAGAACAGTGCTCAATGGAGGTCCTGCCTCGCCGGGCGCAATTTCAATGGCGTCAGCGAAAAGCTGGCGAGGTATGGGCCAGCCTCGGCGGGCATAAGTATTGTACCCTGATTCACCGGCTCATGAGAACCCTGACTGATTCTTTTCATGGACCATGTGATCAACAAGTGGTAAAGTTTGCTCCTAACGGAGATTCGCGGATGTCAGACATTCATAAAGTCAGCATCGCTCTGACCGGGGCACAAATTGCGGCGCTCAAAGCCGCGGTCGAGACTGGCGAATACGCCACGACCAGCGAGATCGTCCGTGAGGCGCTCCGCGCCTGGCAGTACAAGCGCGAGCTGCGGCAGGAAGACCTCAAACGGCTGCGACGCTTGTGGGACCGGGGCGTGGCCAGCGGCCCGGCGAAGCCGCTCGACTTCGGGGAGCTGAGGCGCGGGGCGCGGCAGCGGCTCAAAGTCGCCAGGAAAACGGCCGGCGGTGACGGCTGATCTGCTCAGCGGGAGGGGCGGAACTTCACCAGCGTGACGTCCGGCGTGACGTCATCGAAGACCGCTTCGACCGGCATATCGATTTTGACCTGGGCCGGCGGACACTCGACGATATTGGTGAGCAGCTTGACCCCCTCGTCAAGCTCGACCCAGGCCAGAACGTAGGGCAACGCGTCGCGAAAACCTGAACTCTGGTTCTGATTGGTCACGGTGAAGGTGTATATTTTGCCGCGTCCGCCGCATTTCACCCACTCGACCCGCGACGACAGGCAAGCGGTGCATAGTGCGCGCGGATGGAAGCGCAGGTCACCGCAATCGCGGCACTTCTGGATATACAATTCGTGACGCTGGGTGGCCTCCCACCACGGACGCATCTCTTCATCGATATGCGGGAGCGGCTTCGCGTAGCGTTTTTTTTCTTTTTCGTCGGCCATGCGCCTTGCTCAATCGATCGTTTATCGTTTAGCGGTTGCTGAGAATCAAGGTCGCGCCGGAGTGACGCGTACCGAGCTCGCCGCCGGTCCCGTGGCATAGCGCGAGCTCGCAGTCCTTGACCTGGCGCTGACCGCACTCGCCGCGCAACTGCTTGACCGCCTCGATCACGAGGAAGATGCCGCGCATGCCGGGATGGTTCGAGGAGAGCCCGCCGCCGTCGGTATTGAGCGGCAATGCGCCATCGTAACGCAGCCGTCCGCCGCTGACGAAGGCGCCGCCCTCGCCGCGCTGGCAGAAGCCCAGATTTTCGAGCGTCGCGAGCACCGTGATGGTGAACGAGTCGTAGATCATGGCCATGTCGATATCGGCGTGGGCGACGCCGGCGCGCTCGAAGGCGAGGCGGCCCGATTGATGCGCGGCGATTTCGAGGAAGTCGCGCTGGCCGCGCGCGGCGTGCCGCGCCGTCTCGCCGGCGCCGAGGATATAGGCGGGTTTTTTCTTGAGATCGCGCGCGCGCTCGGCCGAGGTCACGACCAGCGCGCCGCCGCCGTCACTGATGATGCAGCAATCGAGCAGATGCAGCGGCGACGAGATGATGCGTGAGGCGAGCACGTCGGCGACCGTGATCGGATCGCGGTATTTGGCGAGCGGGTTCAGCGACGCATGATGGCGCATCGTGACGGCGATCTCGGCGAGCTGCTCGGGCGTCGTGCCGTAGTCGTGCATGTGCCGCTGCGCGACCATCGCGTACGCGCCGACCGTGGTCGGACCGTAGGGCGACTCGAACTGATGACAGGGGTCGCCCCCACCCCCGCCGCCGGTGCCGACCGCGAAGCGCGAGGAGGCCGCGGTCGAGCCGTACGTGATGACTGCGACCTCGCACAACCCGGCATGGATCGCGGCCGCGGCGTGGGCGGTATGGGCGACAAACGACGAGCCGCCCATGTTGGTGCCGTCCATATAATTCGGCGTCAGGTTGAGGTAGTCGCACAACCCGACAATGCCCATCACGCTCATCCCGATGCCGGCGGAAAAGAGCCCGTCAACGTCCTTGATCGTCAGCCCGCAGTCGTCGAGAGCGCCGCGGATGCTCTCCGCCATGATCTGGTACATGCTTTTGTTCGGGGCGAAACGGCTCGGATGCTCGTACACGCCGGCGACGGCGGTCTTGCGGCTCAGACTCATGGCTAATTCAACTCGGCGAGGAATTTTTCGATTGCGGCGTTGACCGCAGCGGGTTGCTCGGTGGTCAGGTTGTGTGCGGCGTCGGCAATCAGTTCGAAATGCGCGCCCATGATCCGGCTCTTCAGGAACTCGGCGTCCGCGGGCGGCGTGACGGCGTCGTCGCGGCCGGCGAGGATCAGCGTCGGCACGGCGATTCGTCCGAGCGATTCGCGCAGATCGACTTGCGCACACGCCACGATGTCGCCCCAGTGCACGCGCGGATCGGTGCGAATCTGCTCGCCCCAGCCTTCGCGGATGATTTCAGGATGCTCGGCGATAGTCTTGGGGGCGTAGCCGCGATTATCAAACGGCTGCCCCCTCCGTCCCATCGTAACCGCGCGCCAAGTCTCGGTGAGCTCATCCGGTACGGAGAATTTTGCCGCGGTCGCGAGCAGGACGAGCCCGAGGACGCGCGACGGATAGCGCGCCGCCAAGTCCATCGCGATCGCTCCGCCCATCGAGTGGCCGACGATCACCGCGCGCTCGAGCTTCAGAACGTCCAGGAAGGCGACGACGAAGTCAGCGTAATCGGCGATCGAGGGCAGTCCCTCGACGCCGGCGCTGCGGCCATGGCCGGGCAGGTCCGGCGCGATCGGAGTGTGCGCGCGACCCAGATGATCGGACTGACGATGCCACGCATGACCGTTCGAGCCACCCCCGTGGACCAGGATCAGTGCGCGGCCGCGCGCGAAATCCGGAATGACGTCGGGCAGCGTCGTCCTCCCAGCGTAGTAATAATAGGTTGCGGAACCACGAACCTCGGCGTACTTGGTGGGCATCGATTCGACCTGCTCGGGACCTCGTTGCCGCTTAGGTATTAGGTTTGCTTGGCGCTTGTCAAATGCGCCCTCGCAGGCCGCTCGACTTAACCGACGGTCATCGATGCTAGCTGGTAGTCAAGCGCGTAACTGCGCGTCAGGCCCCTTTGCGCCGACCACGCGTCGCCGGCACAGGCGCGCCGGCAGCTTGAGCCATCTCCCACTGCTCGATGGCAGCACGATTAAACCGCCAGTTACTGCCGACCCGAAAGCCCGGCAGACGCCCTTGCCGCAGTAGACGATAGATCGTCGTCGGATGAACGCGTAGATGTTCTGAGAGTTCCTTGATTGTGAAGATTTCGTCCTGCGCAGCCATCGCAGTCGCCCCCCAACGTCTGCATCAAAATGTTGGTTTCGGTTTTTCCTCGCCACGGGAGCTTATCCTCTGGCAAGGACGATAGCGAGTGGGACGGAGGGTCAAAAGGCATTTTTGCTGCGTAATTTCGGCAAGTCGAAAACTTTTTCTAATAGCTGATATTAGATGTTAATATATCTTCCTCTATAGTCTTGATTGCTTCGAGAGCGAGCCGGCCTGCCTTCACCCATCGGTCCCCCGGCTTTGCGCTAATGAACCTGACAAGCGGTCTCACGTGGCAGGGCTGATCGCGATGTGCTATGCATCGCGAAAACGAGGAGCGGACTTATGGGTGCAATCGAGAATAAGGCCCTGGTTCAAGATGCTTTCGCAAAGTGGAGTCGCGGTGACGGCGGCGGCGGCTTCTTCGCCCTGCTCGCCGACGACGTGCACTGGACGGTGATCGGCAGCACGCCGGTCTCGCGCACCTATACGAGCAAGCGCGCTTTTCAGGAGGGGGCGGTGCAGCCGCTCGGCGAGAGGTTGAGCGGCGCGATCCAGCCGACCGTCCGCGATATCATCGCTGACGGCGACAAAGTTGCGCTGCAATGGGAGGGACGCGCCACCGGCAAGAATGGCACGCTCTACCATCAGACCTATTGCTGGGTGATGCGTTTCGAGGGCGGCAAGGTGCGCGAGGGCACCGCCTACCTCGACACCGAATTGATCACGCAGCTCTGGAAGTAGCGCGATGCGGACGAACAAGCTGCGGGCGATCCTCAAAGCCGGCGGGATTGCGCTCGGGACGATCATGTGGGAGACCCGCGCGCGCGGCGTCCTCCACACGTTGGCGCAGGCCGGGATGGATTTCGTTTTCATTTGTATGGAGCATTCCGCCTACAACCTCGAGACCGTGACCGAGATGGTCGCGCACGCGCACGCGGCCGGGATCACGCCGGTCGTGCGCATTCCCGATCTGCAATATCAATATGTCACCCGGCTGCTGGATGCGGGATGCCAAAGCCTGATCGCGCCCCATCTGCGCACCGGCGACGAGGCCCGGCGCTTTATCGAGTATGCGAACTATCATCCCGAGGGGCGGCGCGGGATGGCGATCCTCAAC
>JBOHWF010000323.1:0-2715 GCA_050736455.1 Binataceae bacterium (SeqCode)
AGGTAGCGCCACTCGATGACACTATGCTATTGTCCTATGTGCTCGACGCGGGCCGCACCGGTCACGGAATGGACGCGCTTAGCGAACAGCATCTTGGCCACAAGCCGATTCCTTTCGCCGAAGTGGCTGGCTCGGGCCGCACGTTCATCGGATTTGCCCGCGTCGCCATCGACAAGGCGGCCGAATATTCGGCCGAGGACGCCGACGTCACCTTGCGTCTGTGGCGCGTGTTGAAGCCGCGCCTTCCCGCCGAGCACATGATGAACGTTTATGAGACGCTGGAGCGACCGATGATCGAGGTCCTCGCGAAGATGGAACGGCGCGGGATTACCATCGACCGCGCCATCCTCGCAAGGCTATCTCGCGAATTCGCGGCTGACATGGCGCGGCTGGAGGCGGCGATCCATGTACTCGCGGGCGAGACTTTTAATCCCGGCTCGCCAAAACAGCTCGGCGATATTCTGTTTGGCAAGATGGGCTTGCCCGGCGCCAAAAAAACCGCGACCGGCGCGTGGTCCACGGCGGCGGGCGTGCTCGACGATCTCGCCGAGCAAGGCAACGAGCTTGCCGCCCGCATTCTCGATTGGCGGCAGCTAGCAAAGCTCAAATCGACCTATACCGACGCTCTGCCTTCCTTCGTCGATCCGGCGACCGGGCGCGTGCACACGTCTTATGCGCTCGCCGCGACGACGACGGGCAGGCTTTCCTCGTCCGACCCGAACCTGCAGAATATTCCGGTGCGCAATGAGGCCGGCCGAAAGATCCGTAGGGCCTTTATCGCGCGCGACGGCCACAAGCTCGTCTCGGCGGATTATTCGCAGATCGAATTGCGGCTTCTTGCGCATATCGCCAATATTCCCCAATTGAAGGCGGCGTTTGCCGAAGGCCAGGATATTCACGCGATGACCGCTTCCGAAATGTTCGGCGTGCCGGTCGAAGGCATGCCGCCAGAAGTGCGCCGCCGCGCCAAGGCGATCAATTTCGGGATCATTTACGGCATTTCCGCCTTCGGTCTCGCCAATCAATTGGGCATCCCGCGCGACGACGCGGCCACCTACATCAGAAAATATTTCGAGCGGTTTCCGGGCATTCGCGCTTATATGGATCAAACCAAAATTTTCGTGCGCGAGAAAGGTTATGTGACGACGATTTTCGGGCGCAAATGTCATTATCCGCGCGTGACCGCGTCAAACCCTTCCGAGCGCGCTTTTAACGAGCGCGCCGCGATCAACGCGCCGATCCAGGGTTCCGCCGCCGACATTATCCGCCGCGCGATGGTGCGAATGGACGCCGCCCTGGAGAAAGCAAAACTTTCCGCGCAAATGCTTTTGCAGGTCCATGACGAACTTGTTTTCGAGGTGCCGGATTCCGAGGTCGAAGCAACGATCGAAGTGGTGCGCAAAGTGATGACCGACGCACCGCATCCTTATTTGCAGTTCGCGGTGCCCTTGCAGGTCGACGCCAAGGCCGCGCAAAACTGGGACGAGGCGCATTGAGCATGGCCTGCTGCCGTCAAAACGATAGCGTTGGGAATGCGAAGTCGCCAGTCACGTCGCAGGTTTTGGCGGCCACTTTTGACCCGAAGCTGTCCTCTTCTAACAGGAGCATATGGCTCTTGAAGAATCTTCGTCGATTGTGTGGTAGCTTAATGCGTCGGCATCGCCGTATTCGGCAGATTAAGGGCCCTCTTCGTCTTTGTCGTCCGGTTTAGAAACTTCCTTGAAGAACTCTATCAAGCGACCCTTGTACGGTCCATATAGTTGCGCAGCCTTTGAAGGATTCACATTCACTGCGTGTGCGGTGAGGCGAAGTATGCTGATAAGCAGATCACGAACTTCTGCATTTGTCTGATGATCCCTGTGGATCATGACTGAACTTTGATCCCATACTTCATCAAACTGTTCTCCGAGTAGCTGAATTATGTTCGAGTGCTCACTAACAACGGTGTCGGTAGCGTCGTCCAGATAAGCCCAGAAGCGGTTTTTGACTTCGTGGTCCGTTACCTTTCGGCCCTTCCTAAGCTCCGGCTTACACGGGAACCAAGTGGCGGTAAGCAGCTTTAGAAAGCGACGTGCCGAAAGTGCCGCCTGGGCTAAATCCTCGACCGTCGCTGCATCCGCTAACACCTTGAAGGCAGCGGCAAGAGCATCGAATAGGCGCGGGTTGACCTCTTCTAAACTATGTATTAGGTCGTCGACCTCATCCGTTTCTACTGCGCATATCTGAGTGAGCGTGCTCCGGAGAGAGAAAACGCGCCGGAAATGTTCAAGCGTATCGAAATCGTCGAAGATAGTTCGGCGAGCACCCCTATCTTCGTATCGAACACTGAACCCATGGCTTTCAAATTCTTCGATTAAGGCGATGTCCCGAGAATCCGCTTCTTCTCCCATTGTGTAAAAGAGTGCACATTCTCGCCCGCTCAAACGACCCGCCTCAACCAGGCTGTTCCTAAAATAGACGAGATGCTGCGGCTCGGAGAACTCTATCTGAACTGCTCCCAAATAATATGATAGGTGGTGCAATGAGTGGGCAACTATATACTTGACGTAGAGGTTCGTAGTGTGTACAGATTCGGCCTGACCTGAGGCCCTAATTTCATCCACCCATGAGGAGAGTCCTAGCTTCATTAGAGCCCTGTTGGCTCGGTGGTGCAACGGGACGGGGCGCGGAGCCCTCGGGGTAGCGCAGCGTCCCGTCCCGTTGCATTCCAGGATC
>JBOHWF010000324.1:0-8999 GCA_050736455.1 Binataceae bacterium (SeqCode)
ATATGTGCATGAGGCTGCGCGCCGCTATGCACGATCCAGGCTTCCGGCATCTGATGGGTATTGTCGAAATCGATGAGGCTTATATCGGCGGGAAGCAGGAAAACCGGCACTGGAAAGAACGTCAGAAATATAGCGGACGGGGTGCAGCGCACACTGGCAAGACTACCGTGATCGGTGCCCGCAAAGGTAGCGTGGTCTGTAAGGTTGTCGAAAACACGTCCCAGCGCACGATTAACCAATTTGTACGGAAGATGGTTTCCGACAAAGTTGAGCTTGTCGCGACTGATGAAAGCCGCGCCTACGATTGGCTGCGTATGGACTATCGCTATGAGACGGTCGATCACAAAGCTGGTGAGTACGTGCGGGGAGAGATTCACACTAATAGCATCGAATCGTTCTGGGCGTTGCTCAAACGCGCGGTCATGGGGACCTATCACCACGTCAGCGCGAAGTATTTGCCCCTGTACTTGGCGGAGTTCCAGTTCCGCCACAACAATCGCCGTGAGCCGGACATTTTCGGCAAGGCGGTAGCGGGGGCTTGAAGCTGAAGCGCAACGACTGGCGGGCGTTTCAGCACAAGCCCACAGTCGCCAGCGCGCCGATTCAATTGGAGATGGTTTTCTCATCCGCGAAACGTCCGGACGGCTAGATAAACTACTCCGAATAAACCGCCACCTAAAAGGCCACCGCCAGTGGTGGCGACTATCACTTCGAGCCATGGGCGTTGTTGCCGCAGCAGATCAGCTACAGAATTGAGTAGCTCTGCACAGTGCGAGATGTCTTGAAGATTCGACGGACTCTTTAACAGTTTAGCGATCTTTGCGCGGCGCATCGAACTTGCGAGGGAGGCAGCTTCTAGGCCGCAGCGACTCAGATAACGATCGAGAATCTCTCTCCCTTCTTGGGAGTCGAATGCCGGGATTTGAGACTTTCGATAGTGGTACTGGACCCTCTCTACATATGCTTCAAGCTGATCCGCCATGTCATTGAACTCCAATGGCCAATCGCGGCGTTGGTTAAGTGCCACTAAGAAAGCGCCGATCGCTCCAATACCGATAAATAGAAGAGCGGTTTTCCAACTCACATCCTCAGAAACGGGATACCCTAGTGACCACAACAACCCGGTAAAGGATACAAGCGAGAGAACAACGCCAATCTCAACCCGGAGCCGCTCCGGCAACATTAGCGTGACCCCCATGTCCAACCCAAAGAGAGAAATCCAGAAGACAATCTCTTGGGACGACATGCGAGCTGCCGCCACCAGCACGCTCTTGTCAGCCATGAAACGGGAGCATAATCGCGCGGACCATATCCGTCAACACCCGTGACATTCCCGAATGTTTCACGTGAAACAGTTCCACAAGTTTCTACTGGAAAAGCATGCGAAGCGAAAGATTTCACCCTTGACTGGGGTTAAGTAGCTTCGGAGCTGACGCAGATTCCTCGCGGAGCCGGCGCCGCGCGGCGCGAGTGACGGCGGCAAAGGAGTCGCATCGCGCGAGGTAGCTGACGGGTTCATCGGGATGGCGCATCTCGGACGATGCCGGATTTCGGCGGCGGCGTCCCCGGGTGGTGCTCAAGCAGCGCCTGTTCCTTGATTTGCTTGAGCAGCCGCGCCTCCTGGACGCCGCGCGAAACGCATTGCTCGTCGGAAGGCTGATGCAGCGGGACATGGAGGGGTGCGGTGAAGGTGGCGTTCACGCTGACGACGCTGGTGTGCGGCTCACTCGCCTTGACCTGAAAATCATAGACGATCGAGGCGTCGGGGTCGGGCTCGGCGGCAATTTTGCCGGCGATTCCGCGGAGCTGGCCGCAGTCGGCGTCGGCGAGCGTGAAGCCGCCCACCGCCTGGGCCTCGAGGGCACCGGCGTCGGGGTTCTCGGTGACGATGTGCAGGGCGTCTTGCACGACCACGGTATGGAGCGCGTCCCAGGCGAGATCATACGGAAGGTCGAGCGTGACGGCGGCGCGATTCGGCGCGAGCGGCGGCTGCTGTGGCGGATAGAAGCATCCGGGGAGAAACGCCATCATGGAGATGAGAAGAAGAGCCTTCATCTGGATCGAAGCGGCATGATAGCAGAAGGCCGGCGCGCAAAAACCGATTTCGTACGCGGGTATCGCCGCGGCGGTGGACACTATCGCGGGCACCTTTAATCGCACGTGGGATGGACTCGACCGGCTGACTCAGAAGCAGACGCCGCAGGGGACGGTGGCCCATACCTACGACAACGCCAACCGGCGCTGAACGCTCGCGTCACGCCCGCCGGAACCGGTCAGACGACCGTGAATTACAGCTACACCTGGGACAATGCCAACCGGCTGGGCGCAATTTATCAGGGCAGCGGGAGCTGTGCGAGCAGCGGCGGCAGCGCCGTTGGATTGAGCTACGACGGCTCGAATCGGTGCACCCAATTGACGCTGCCCAATGGCGTAACCGTGGCGTACAATTATGACACGGACTCGCTGGTGACCGGGCTGGCCTACTCCGCGGGCAGCACGCAGTTGGGCAATCTGACGTATATCTACGACGCCACCGGCCGCCGCACTGCGATTGGCGGGAGTCTGGCCGCGGCGACGCTGCCCAGCAACGTCAGCGGCGGGGCTAGCACCACTTACAATCGCGACAATGCGGCGACTAAGTTCAATGGCACGAGCCTGAACTATACGGTCAACAGCAATCTACTGGGCGACGCGACCAACACTTACACTTCGGACCCGCGCAATCATCTCAACCAAATCGCAAGCGGGGTGAGCGCGAGTTTCACCTACGATCCCTTTGGTCGGCGGACAGAGAAGACCGTAAGTTCAGTCGTGATTCAATATCTGTACGACGGCTTCAATCCGGTGCAGGAGCTCGGTGCGGGCGGCAGCCCGACGGTCAAGGCCAACCTGCTGACCGGCCTGGGCATCGACGAGTATTTCGCGCGCACTGATGCGAGCGGCAACGTCTCGAGCTTTCTGCGCGACGCGCTCGGCTCGACGGTGGGCTGGTCGGGTCGGGGCAAACCGTCGCGACGAATTGTACCTATCAGCCGTTCGGTGCAACCACGATCGGCGGGGCGGCCAACGGCAACGTCTATGATTTCACCGGCCGCGAGAACGACGCCACGGGACTGTACTTTTATCGGGCGCGATACTACAGCCCGTCGTATCAAAGATTTATCGCGCAAGATCCGTTGGATCTGCGTGGTGGAACCATAAACCTCTACGCTTACGTTCAGAATAACCCTCTGAGTCTGATCGATGCGTTCGGCACGTGCGGAGGCTCGCCTAATACGCCGCCGTATTGTTTCCCGGGCAGCGGGCTGCTCCTCGCGATAGGTGCGGGCTTCGGTACTCACGTCGTCGCCGAGGCAGCAGTCGTGGCGGTTATCGGAGCTACGGTTGGACCTGAAGTACTGATCACCTCGCTTGCATTTGATCTCGCCTTCGGAGCGCCAATTGATCTAATTCACGCATATGCCTGCGGTGACTTGTAGAAAGAGCAAGTAAAGGTGGCGTGCGTTTATGCCGGAGTTCCGAGCTTACAGCCGTCGTGCATTTGGCCCGTTCTACTGGGCGCCCCGGCCACTTGGTTTGTTGGCGATCTTTTATGCTGGACTTTGCGTAGAAGGCTACTGGGATAGGGGCAATTTGGGAATTCTCGCGTTTGGCGTGTTCTCTGTGTCGCTCGGCATCACCTTGGTGATGATCGACAATCGCAGTTATATAGTTGCCGGATTCAACACAATGTTAGCGCTGTTGACCACTGCGATCGTCGCGCGGTCTGGACAGTGGGTCTTCATGTATCTCCCGTTCATGTGCATTATTTTCGCCATTGCTGCTTTCCTGCCCCGACATTCAGCGAGCGAGAAGGCCGCCGTTGGACAATTCAAGGCATAATTCGAGTTGCGAAAGGGTAAGAGGCGAATACACTCGTCATTTTCAACCGCGTCGGCCTGAACTAATTGGTCAATGGTAATCTATCGGGCGACGGGACAAACACGTATACCCGGGATCCGCGCAATCAGCTCAACCAGATTAGTGGGGGAGTGAGCGCGAGCTTCGCCTACGATCCCTTCGGGCGGCGGACGACGCGGTCGCGACTCAATTCCTCTACGACAGCCTCAATCCGGTGCAGGAGCCGGGGGACCGGCAGCAGTCCGCCGGTTCAGGCCAACCTGCTCGACGGCCTGGGCATCGACGAGTATTTCGCGCGCACTGATGCGAGCGGCAACGTCTCGAGCTTTCTGCGCGACGCGCTCGGCTCGACGGTGGGTTGGTGGGGTCGGCGCAGAGTATCGCGACCGGCTACACGTATCAGCCGTTCGGCGCGACCACAGTCGCGTCCCAGGCTGAGCGGCTCGCGCAGAATAACATCGGAAAAACCGACCTTCACCCTTGATCTGATTTTTGAACGCAGCTCGCAGACTTGCTTGCTCGCTGCGTCTGCGGCTTCGCTAGCGCTCCCTGGTCAGGGAGAGCCCTGATCTCTCCCCGGACTGACGCAGTGGCGCTATGCAGCAGCGCGATCCAACGGCTGCGACTTTATGGTAGAGTCGCGCCATCGGGGAGAGCCGTCCCAGCGGAGGCGCGAATGCCATGTCCGGCCATTCGAAATGGAGTTCGATCAAGCACAAGAAGGCGGCGCGCGACGCCAAACGCGGCAAGGTTTTCACCAAGCTGATCAAGGAGATCACGATCGCGGCGCGGCTGGGCGGCGGCGACCTCAACGCGAATCCGCGGCTGCGCACCGCGGTGGCCGCGGCCAAAGCCGGCTCGATGCCCAACGACAATATCGACCGCGCGATCAAGAAGGGCACCGGCGAGCTCGGCGGCGGCCAACTCGAGCAGGTGGCCTACGAGGGCTACGGGCCGGGCGGGGTCGCGCTGATGCTCGAAGTACTGACGGACAACCGGAATCGCACGGTTTCGGAAATCCGTTTCCTGCTGTCCAAGAGCGGCGGCAACCTCGGCGAGTCCGGCTGCGTTGCCTGGATGTTCGAGCGACGCGGCGTGATCACGGTCGAGAAGCAGACCGCCGACGAGGACCGGCTAATCGAGCTCGCGCTCGAGGCGGGCGCTGAGGACGTCGTGGCGGAGGAGGATACGTTCCAGGTGCTGACACCGCCGGACAAACTGTCGGCGGTGCGCGACGCGCTCGAGGCGGCGAAGATCGCGATCGTCGCGGCCGAGTTGACGATGGTTGCGAAGAACACCGTCAGAGTCGGCGGCCGTCAGGCCGAGCAGGTGCTCAAACTGATGGAAGAGCTCGAAGAGCACGACGACGTGCAGAGCGTGGCGGCCAATTTCGATATCGACGACGAGGTGATGGCGCAGTTCTCGGCGGCGTGAGTTGCGCGCGCGGTCAGTCACGCGGGAGGCTTGGCTGCCCATGAACCCTCACCCGCGCGGCGGCGCTGCCGCCGCTTGCCCTCTCCCTCGGAAAAGGGCGAGGGATCAAGGAGGCGCTGGCGAGTAAGTAAGCTAACTCAGCGACGCGACAGTGGTGAGGAGGGGATGCGGATAATCGGGGTGGACCCGGGCAATGCGGTGACCGGGTACGGGGTGGTCGAGCGGCGGACGACGCTGGTCTGGGTGGGCGCGGGCGCGATCCGCGGCAATGGCATGGCGCGGGGACCTAAGCGGCTCGCGGCGCTCTACGAAAAACTGCTCAACGTTATCGACGAGTACGCGCCGGCGGCGATGAGCCTCGAGCGCAGCTTCGTCGCGACCAACGTGCAGAGCGCTTTTACGCTGGGCGAGGCGCGGGCGGTCGCGATGCTCGTCGCGGCCCATCGCGGGCTCGAGGTCTTCGAGTATACGCCGACCGATGTAAAGCTGACGATCGCGGGCTACGGCCGCGCCGACAAGGAGACGGTCAAGCGGATGGTGCGGCGGACGCTCGCATTGGATGAGGCGACGCCGCTGAGCGACGACGCCGCCGATGCGCTGGCGATTGCGCTGACCCATCTGTTTCGCGCGCGGCTGGGTCTGGCGATTCGCGCAGCAGACGCCGGCCGCATCGCCAAGCCGCGGGTGCGCGCGTGATTGCGACGCTGAGCGGCCGGATCAGGCTGCGCGACGCGGGCCGCCTCATTGTCGAGACCGGCGGGGTCGGCTACGAGATTTTCATCCCGCTGAGCACCTACTATCGCACGCCGTCGGCCGGCTCCGCGGTCGAACTCGAAATTCGGCAGGTGGTGCGCGAGGATGCGATCACGCTCTACGGCTTCGCCAGCGCGGGCGAAAAGCGGGCGTTTGATCTGCTGATGGGCGTGCAGCACGTCGGGCCCAAGCTGGCGCTGCAGGTGTTGTCGGTGCTGGCGCCGGAGGAGCTGGCGGCGGCGATCGCGCGGGAAGACACGGCGCGGCTTGACGCGGTGCCGGGGGTCGGCGCGAAGGTCGCCGAGCGAATCGTGCGCGAGTTGCGCGACAAGGTCGGCGGGCTGAGCCTCGCCGCGGCGGGGGCAGCGGACGGCGCGACGAATGGTCGTGCGCGCGCCGACGGGAGGCTCGACGACACGGTCTCGGCCCTGATCAATCTGGGTTACAAGCCGGCCGAAGCGAAACGCGCGGTCGATGCGATCGGCGCGCCGGGCGAGGGCGAGGAGCTGGAGGCGATCATCCGCAAGTCGCTCGCCGTCATTCTTGGTGAGAAGTAACCTCGGCGAGTAGTAGGGGCGATGAAGACTCGGAGCGAAGAAAATCCGGCGCCTGACGCGGTGATCGCGCGCGCGGGCGCGCCGGCAGCCGAGGCGAGCGCGGCGACGCGCGATGCGCGGCCGTCGCCGGCGGCGCTGATGGCGTCCGCGCCGGGCGCGGGCGAGGAGCAGGCGATCGATCTCTCATTGCGGCCGCGCTCGCTCGGCGAATTCGTCGGCCAGGAACGGATCAAGAAAATCCTCGGGATGTCGATGACCGCCGCGCGACAGCGCGGCGAGGTGCTCGATCACGTGCTGTTTTCCGGGCCGCCGGGGCTGGGCAAGACCTCGCTGGCGCATATTATCGCGCGCGAGCTCGGGGTGAATCTGCGCTCGACCTCGGGGCCGGCGATCGAACGCGCCGGCGATCTCGCCGCGATTGTCAACGACCTTGACCAGGGCGACGTGCTGTTCATCGACGAAATTCATCGGCTGGCGCGGGTGGTCGAGGAGATCCTCTATCCGGCGATGGAGGACTTCGAGTTGAATATCGTGGTCGGCAAGGGGCCGGGCGCGCGCACGATGCGGCTGGCGGTGAAGCCCTTCACGATGGTCGGCGCGACCACGCGGTCGGGGCTGCTGAGCTCGCCGCTGCGTGACCGTTTCGGGCAGCATTACCATCTGGATTTTTACGCGCACGCGGAGCTCGCCGAGATCGTGCGGCGGTCGGCGCGGCTGCTCGCGGTGAAGCTGACCGATGACGGCGCGGCCGAGCTTGCGGGGCGCGCGCGCGGGACGCCGCGGATCGCGAACCGCCTGCTGCGGCGGGTGCGCGATTTCGCGCAGGTCCACGACGCGCCGGTGGTCACGCGCGAGGTCGCGCTCGGCGCGCTCGAGCTGCTCGAGATCGACGCCTGCGGTTTCGATCGGATGGATCGCGCGATCCTCGCCGCGATTATCGACAAGTTCGACGGCGGGCCGGTGGGGGTCGAGAGCCTGGCGGCGGCGGTCGGCGAAGAGGCCGACACGATCGGAGAGGTGTATGAGCCCTACCTGCTGCAGGAGGGCTTTGTCGCGCGGACCGCGCGCGGGCGGGTCGCGACGCCGCGCGCGTACAGTCATCTGGGGCGGACGCGTCGCGGCGCGCTGCTGTGACGTCGGCGATGGTGGTTAGGGCGCGCCCTTGAGGTACATCGCGCCGGTGGGTTTGTCAGTACCACCGGCCGGCTCGAGGGTGATGGCGCTGGCGAGGATGACGTCGCCCGCCGGCGGCATCGAGGACGCGATCGTGGCGCCGCCGTTGGGTCCCGGCGTGAAGAGCGCGGCGCGCACCGGCCCGCTCTTGGCGCCGATCCACCAAAGCTCGTAGGTCTTATCCGGCGGCGCCGGCGGCAATCCGGCGACCTGGAGCAACGATTGGCCGCGCGACGTGCTGATCGCGACGAGGCCGGCGGCGCCGGGCGCGGGCGGTAGCGGTCCGAGCTTGATCGTGCGGAGGTCGGGCGCCAGCACGGCATGGGTGAGTTGGCTGTTGGCCGCGGCTTCTTCGCGGAGGCTGACCAGCTCATGATCGCGGGCGATCAGTTTCTCGCCCAAATCGCGCAGGCGCTGGTCGAGCGCGGCGAGCCGGAGCGAGGAATCACGCTGGGTGGCGGCGAGTTGGTTGGCGAAGTGGCCCGCCACGACGACCATCAGGAGGGCGGCGGCGGCGCTGACGACGGTGGCGACGCGCCAAACGCGCGACACCCGGCGGCGGCTGGCCGGATCGATTGCGCGCGCGGCGGGACGCTCGGCGCGGCGACCTGCGGCAAGGTCGTCACGGGCGGCGGTCGGCGACGCCGCGAGGCGCGCTTCGAGCCGGCTCCAGATGCGATCGGCGGGAAGCTGGCCCGCGGCCGAGGCCGGGCCGGCTTCGGCGAGGGCCATCGCGGCGAGGGCTTCACGCAGGGCGCGCAGCTCGGCCTCGCACTCGTCGCAGACGGTGCTCAGATGCGCGGCCATCGCGCGCGCTTCTTCGCCTTCGAGCAGGCCCAGGGCCTCCAGCGGCAGCAGCGCTTTTAACTGATCGTGATCCATCGGATCGCCCTAGCTGCTGGAGTCTTTGAGCTCCTCCCGAAGTTTGCTGAGCGCGCTGCGGATCCGGCTCTTAACGGTGCCCAGCGGCAGCCCGGTCTTTTCCGCGATCGCGGTCTGCGACAAGTCCGAATAATAGGCGAGTTCGAGGACGGCGCGTTCGTTCTCGCCCAGCGTGTTGAGCGCGGTCATCACAAACTCCCGTCGCTGCGCATGCTGGATCGGGACCGAAGCGTCGTCGGCTTCCGTGACTTCGCCGGCGTCTGACCGCGGCCGTTGGCGGACGTTGCGCGCGCGCAAACG
>JBOHWF010000325.1:0-9440 GCA_050736455.1 Binataceae bacterium (SeqCode)
CTCATGTCCTTTCCCGAGGTGCGGACCGTGGTTTCGCAGATGGGCCGGCCGGACGACGGCACCGAGACCACCGGCTTTTTCAATATCGAATTCTCGGTTGATCTGAAGCCCGCCGCGCAATGGCCGCCGGGCTTGAGCAAGACCGCCTTGGTCAGCCAGATCGACGCGCGCCTGAACCGCGAATTCCCCGGCGTCAGCTTCGGCTACTCCCAGAATATCGAGGACAACGTCAACGAGGCGCTCTCGGGCGTCAAGGGCAGCGACTCGGTCAAAGTCTTCGGACGTAACCTCGCGCGTGACGAGCGGGTGGCCAACCAGGTCCTGAACGTGATGAAGAACGTGCCGGGCATCGTCGATCTCGCGGTCTATCGATCGCTCGGCCAGCCCAATCTGCTAATCACCCCGGATCGCGCGGCCTGTCAGCGTTTCGGCCTCAATGTCGGCGACGTCAACGCCGTGGTCCAGGCCGCGATCGGCGGCCAGGCCGTGACCCAGGTGCTCGAGGGCGATCGCAGTTTCAATCTGGTCGTGCGCTGGAAGGACCACTACCGCACCAGTCTCGACGCCATCCGCCAGATTCGCGTCGCGGTCCCGAGTGGCGGCTATGTGCCGCTGGATCAGATCGCCGACATTCGGACGGCTGAGGGTGCGTCGTTCATCTATCGCGAGGGGCTCGGCCGTTACGTCCCGCTGCGCTTCGCCGTGCGCGGACGCGATTTTCAGACCGCGGTCCAGGATGCGCAGGCGCGCGTCGCGCGCGAGGTCAAGCTGCCCGCCGGCGTGCAGCTCCAGTGGGCCGGAGAATACCAGGAACTGCACGCGGCCAATCGCCGGCTCGAGGTGATCGTCCCACTCGCCCTGCTGGTGATTATCGGCGTGCTCTACGGCGCGACCACCTCGCTCATCGACACCTTCATCATCATGGCGCAGATTCCGGTCGCCTGCCTGGGCGGGGTTCTCGCCCTCTATCTGACCGGCACGCCCTTCAGCGTTTCCGCCGCGGTCGGTTTTATTTCGATCTTCGGCATCGCGGTGATGGACGGGATCGTGCTGAGCTTCTATATCCGCCAGCTCTGGAATGAAGGCCACAGGTTTGTCGATTCGATCATTATGGGATCGGATCGGCGGCTGCGGGCGACGATGATGACCGACCTGGTGGACGCGTTCGGATTGTTGCCGGCCGCGCTCTCGACGCGGATTGGCGCGCAAACCCAGCGTCCGCTCGCGATCGTGGTGATCGGCGGCGCGCTGGCGATTCTGCTCCTCACCCGGGTCTTTCAGCCGGCGCTGATCTATCTTTGCCACCGCCGCCTGCGCATCCTCGATCAGCAACGCCCGGCGAACCTCGCCGGCGCGGGCGAAGATCCGGCCACGAATGCCTAGCTGCACCGGCCGGTCAGAGGCCGGGGGCGACGATCTCGACCGGCAGCCCGGCAGCCTTCCATTCGGGATACCCGTCTTCGAGCCGGATCGCCGTGAAACCACGTTTGCGCAGCGCGGCGACCGCTTCGTACGAGAGCACGCAATATGCTCCCCGGCAGTAGGCGACGATCGCGCGCTCGCGGGGCAGTTCGCGCAGCCGGCGCTTGAGCTCCCGCAGCGGGATGTTGAGCGCGCCCGCCACGTGACCCGCGGCGAATTCCTCGACGGGACGGGTATCGATGACGGTAACCAGCCCGGCCCGCATACGCCTTAACAGTTCCTTACGGGAGACGGGTTCGAGACGGTCGCGCTCGCGGAAGTAGCTGTTGAGGACTTTTTCGACCGCGCCGACGTTGCGCTCCGTGATCCGGCGCAATCCGCCCAGCACTGCCACCACCTCCGCGTCCGCGATCCGATAAACCACCCGCCGGCCGTCGCGACGCGGCTCGACCAGTCCCGCGCGGCGCAGTTGCTGCAGATGCTGCGAGGCGTTGGCGATCGAGAGGCCGCTCAGCCCGGCCAACTCCTCGACGCTGCGTTCGGTCTGGGCGAGCAGCTCGAGCAGCTCGAGGCGATGGGCCGAACCCAGGGTCCGCGCGACCGCGGCGAAGTGTTCGAAGATCGTGAGTTTGGGATTCGCGCTTGACATCGCCAACCGGCCACTCTAGTCTTATTCAAGAGACTAATTGAATATTTGAATTAAGTCAAACCGTGATGGCTCATCAGGCTCTCATACGCTTCGGCGCCTTTCTCGCGATCCTCACTGCAATCGCGCTATGGGAAGCCGCGGCGCCGCGCCGGACACGATCATGTATGAGGTTCAGCCGGTGGCCGAACAATCTGAGCGTTGCCGTCCTGAATACCGGGCTCCTCAGGGTTCTGCTTCCCGCTACGGCCGTGAGTCTGGCGCTCACGGGCGAAAGGCGAGGCTGGGGCTTGCTCAACCACATGCCGCTACCGCCGTGGGTGGCGATGGTTGCGTCGATCGTCCTGCTCGACGCCGCGATCTACTTCCAGCACGTGATCTTTCATGCGGTGCCGGCGCTGTGGCGAATCCATCGGATGCATCATGCCGACCTCGACTTCGATGTGACGACCGGCGTGCGCTTCCATCCGATCGAAATCATTTTGTCGATGCTGATTAAGTTTGGGGTGGTGGTGGCGTTGGGCGCGCCGGCGCTCGGGGTGTTGCTCTTCGAGGTGTTGCTCAATGCCACGTCGATGTTCAACCACGGCAATCTGCGTCTGCCGGTGTGGCTCGATCGTTATCTTCGATGGTTCGTCGTCACGCCCGACATGCATCGCGTCCATCATTCGATCGTGGTCGGCGAAACCAACAGCAACTTCGGCTTCAATCTGCCGTGGTGGGATCGCCTGCTCGGAACCTATCGCGCGCAGCCGGCCGCCGGTCACGAGGGGATGACCATCGGGATCGCGCAATTCCGCGCCGCGCGCGAACTGTGGCTCGATCGGATGCTGCTGCAACCCTTTCGCGGCGCTACGGGCGGATATCCGATCATGCGGAGGAACGCGGCATGAAGCGTCGCGGTCTCATCTATCGGCTGATTGTGGCCGCGGCGCTGGTCGCGGCGATCGCGTGGATCGCGTTGCATCGCGAGTTGCTCGAGGCCGCGGCGTTGCAACGAGAATTGTCGCGTTTCGGGCGATGGGCTCCGATCCTCTTCGTCGGGCTTTACGCGTTATCCACGGTGCTGTTCGTTCCCGGATCGCTGCTCACCGTCGCTGGCGGCGCTCTGTTTGGCCCGGTGTGGGGAACTATGTGGAATCTCGGCGGCGCCACGCTGGGGGCCACGATTGCCTTTATCAGCGCCCGCTATATGGCGTCAGCTTGGGTCGCCAACCGTGCCGGCGCAAGACTCGATCGGCTGATGCGGGGCGCGGAAGAGGAAGGCTGGCGTTTCGTTGCCTTCGTGCGGCTGGTTCCACTGTTTCCTTTCAATCTGGTGAATTACGCTTTCGGCCTCACACGAATCCGTCTGGGCGAGTACGTGCTCGCCTCGGTTGTGTGCATGGCTCCAGGCGCGATTGCCTACACTTATCTGGGCTACGCGGGCCGCGAGGCGACCGCCGGAAGTGCCGGCGCGATCCGCAACGGCTTGATCGCGCTGGCCCTGCTTGCAGCCATCGGCTTCTTGCCTCGGCTGGTCCGACGCCTGCGAGGACCCCGCGATTTGATCGAGGCCGCGGAGCTTCGACGCCGACTCGAGCACGTTTCGGAAACAGTAGTGATCGACGTGCGCACAGCGGACGAATTCGACGGTCCACTTGGTCATATCCACGGTGCACGCAACCTCGTGCTCGCCGACCTTCCCGCTCAACTGGAGAGTCTTTCAAGCTTGAAAGAGGCGCCGCTGGTGCTCGTCTGCGAGACCGACAAACGCTCGGCGAAGGCCGCAGAGCTTCTGATGGCTGTCGGATTCCACCGCGTGTCGGTGTTAAGGGGCGGGATGGCGGGTTGGCAGCGCAGCGGATATCCGGTAGCGCGCCGCCCGCCTGAATAGAAAATCGTCGCGCGCAGTTCAGCCGCTACGGTCGGTAAAGCTCGACGATCACATTCAGTCGCGACCCTGCCCGGCGGCGGCCAAACGTGCTAAACGCGACCGTGGAGGGCATCTGATCATGGCGGAACTCGAAACCTTGGCCAGCGGCTTCGGCCTGCTCGAAGGTCCGCGCTGTGACGCGCGTGAGCGGCTCTACTTCAGCGACGTGCCCAACGGCGGGGTCTATCGGCGCAGTCCAGACGGTACGATCGAAACGTTGATTCCCAAGCGGCGCGGAGTCGGCGGGATCGCACTCAATGCGAGCGACGGCATCGTCTGCACCGGCCGCGGCCTGATCTACTGGAACGAGGCGACGCGCACCAGCCGCGATCTCTTTACCCAATGGGAAGGGCGGCCGCTGAACGGCCTCAACGATCTCCAGCCCGACGATCAGGGATCGATCTTCGTCGGCTCGCTCGAACATAACGCGCTCGAAGAGGGTGCGAAGCGGATTCCCGGCAGTCTTTATCGGGTCGATCCCGACGGCTCAGTTACCAAGCTCTATGAAGGGATTGAGACTACCAACGGGATGGGCTTCAGTCCCGACCGCAAATATCTTTACCACGCCGACTCGACGACCAAGGCAGTCTGGGTCTACGACGTCCAGCCCGATCGCACGGTGAAAGATCGCCGGGTCTTTGCGCGGATGCCGGCTGGATGGCCTGACGGGCTCGCGATCGACGCCGACGGCGGCGTCGTGGTTGCGATCGTCAATCGCGGCGAGGTCGTGCGCTTCAAGCCCGATGCGACGCTCGATTGGCGGCTCGACGTCCCGGCGCAGATGGTGACCAGCCTGACCTTCGGTGGGAAGGATTTGCGCGACCTGTATATCGTCACCGCCGACAACACGCGGGATAAAGAAAAAAAGGGCACAATCTTCCGCACGCACGTCGAGATTCCGGGTTTGCCGATCCCGCCGGCGCGCTTCAATTGATCGGGCCGGCTCCGCTATGATTCCTTGTCCTGCCACCGCAGGGCAGGATGAACGGGAGCAAAAGCTTCCCAGTAACATCAGGTAGAAAAAGGAGAAAACTTAATGGCTCTGCAAGTTGGATCGCCGGCGCCGGACTTCGCGCTTAAGTCGAACAAGATGGCGGATGTAAAACTGTCGGAACTGCGCGGCAGCAAGGTGCTGCTGTTGTTCGTGCCGCTCGCCTTCACGCAGGTCTGCACTGGCGAGTTCTGCAGCATGCGCGACTCGCTCAAGGATTATGAAAATCTCGGCGCAAAGGTTTTCGGCATCTCGACCGACAGCCCCTTCGCGCTCGACGCCTGGGCCAAAGAGCAGAATTATCAATTCCCGCTGCTGTCGGACTTCAACAAGACCGTCGCGACGGCCTACGACACCCTCCACGCGGACCTGATGGGCTTCAAGGGCGTGTGCAAGCGCTCGGCCTTCGTGATCGATCGCGAAGGTAAAGTCCGCTACGCGTCGGTGTCGGAGGACGCAAGAAAGCTTCCCAACTTCGACGAGATCAAAGCCTGCCTGCAGCAGATTCAGTAATCAATCCGCCCGGGGCGAAGGGGTAAAGCAGTGAGACACCTTCGCCCCGGCGCGGGCAGCGTTCACGCGATCGATTCGCCGTACGCCTGGCGCATGACGGCGATTGGCTTCGTCACCTGCTTTGTCGTCTTCGGCGCGGTCTACAGCTTTGGCGCGTTCTTCCAACCGCTCGCCGCGGAGTTCGGCGCTCATCGCGCCGGCACTTCGACCATCTTCTCGATCACCGCGGCGCTTTACAACGCGCTCGGTTTCGTCAGCGGATGGCTCAGCGATCGTTTCGGTCCGCGCCGCGTGATGCTGGTCGGCGCAGTCGCGCTGGGCGCGGGCCTGATCGCGACCGCCGCGGCCCATACCCTTGCGGTCGCGTATATTACTTATGGCGTGGGCCTGGGCGTCGGCGTCGCATTTACCTACATCCCGGCGCTCGCGCTGGTTGGCGGATGGTTCGCACGCCGTCGCAACACCGCGATGGGTATCGCGGTGTCGGGCACCGGCGCCGGCACGCTGATTCTGTCGCCGCTGGCCGCCGCGGCGATCGGCTGGTACGGCTGGCGGCAGACCTACGTCTTGATGGGCGTTGTCGGTGCGCTCGCGCTCGGCGCCTGCGCGATGCTGGCGCAGCCGGCTCCGGTCTCGCCGGTGCGCATACCGCGCCGTCGCGGCCATCTGACCCGCTCGGCCGACTTCGCGCGGCTCTACATCGCGTTTGTGCTGGCTTCGATATCGATCTACGTGCCGTTCGTCTATTTGCCCGACTTCGCGCAGTCGCGCGGGGTCGCAGCCGTCGCCGCCGCCGCGTTGGTCGGCTTCGTCGGCGCGGCGAGTATCGCGGGACGCTTAGGCCTCGGTCCGATCGCTGATCGCACCGGCATCTTCCCGATCTTCAAGGCGAGCGTCCTGGTGCTGGCCTGCAGCTTCGCAATCTGGCCACTCGCGCATTCCTACGCGACGCTGGTGCTGTTCGCCGTTGTGATGGGCGCGGCCTACGGCGGGATGGTCTCGCTCTCGCCGACGCTGGCGGCCGAGCTTTTCGGAGTCGAGGATTTGGGCACGACTTTGGGCGCGCTCTTCAGCAGCTCGGCGATAAGCGCGCTCGCGGGACCGCCGCTGGTCGGCTACGCGATCGATCACGGCGGCAGCTACCTCTGGGCCGCAGTGATGGGCGGTGGCGCAGGTCTGATCGGTTTCTGCATCTTGATTCCCCTGCACGCGGCCGAACCGCTTACGGCGACTTTGATTCCGGCAAAATAACCTAAGATCGTCAGATTCAAGCACGTGAAAATGCATCTATTAGCACTCATGAACGTCTGATATTGCCTCATGATAGTCCGCCCGCTACGCTTTAGCTCATCCGTCATGAGTCTTCCGGCTGAAATGAACCGGACCGCGCCGGCACAGGCGCAGTCGTCGCGATTTGCACGATTCGCTGGGCACAATTTGAACGCCGCCAACCTGCGCCACAGCGCCTCCAACCTTGGCGTGGCGTTGGTCTTTTTCATTGCGCTCATCCCGCATGCCAAGAGCTTCGGCGATGGCCCGGCCGATTGGATCTGGACTATCGGCGCAGTTCTCATGGGCGCGCTGTCGCTCGTGCGCGTAGTGCCGACCGCGGTGGCGATCAACCCGCGCACGGTGGCGGCGACTGCGCTCATGATGCTCGCACCGCCCTTGCTTATGAACAACGCGTCGCGCTCGAGCGGCTGGCTCGCGCTCGCTGCGTTAATCGTCGAGCTGGTGGGCGTGGCGCTGAGCCAGGGCGCGCGGCTTTACCTGGGGCGCAGGTTCGCCCTGCTGCCAGCGAATCGCGGGATCGTCAGCCGCGGACCCTTCGCGTTCATCCGCCATCCGGTCTACGCCGGTTGGTTGATTCTGTCGGCGGGCTACGTGATGGCCTACCCGAGCGCGCGCAACGTATTCGCGCTCGCGATCACTCTGCCGTTTATGATGTGGCGGATCGAGCTCGAAGAGCGTCTGCTGCGGCAGGACGCCGCCTATCGCGCCTACTGCGCCGCGACCCCGTACCGCCTGCTTCCGCTGTTCTTCTAAAGTTTCGATCCCGGCCAGCAACGTCACTCGCTTAGTTCCGCGCCTCTGTTCGAGGGAGCGGGCGAGCGTCGGGCACGCGCCGCCGCTGCGCCGGTGAGGCTCGCGCAGAAGGCGCGGCCATCCAAGATCCTTTCTCTACTCCGCTGCGCCGCAATCGAAATTGTTACGGGGGTATTGCGTTCTGTTCTTGGGTTCGCTAAATCCTGCGAGAATCGCTTCGTCGGGCAAAACGGCGGGGGCGGAGGGGAGTCAAGCATCGCGACCGTGATCACGAACGAAATTGTCACGGACTTGACAAAAGCAATTTTCTAAGGGAGTAAGGATTCGTCACGATCCCGGAGGAGTTGGACCGGGCTCAGCGAGTGGCGCAGCGCGAGAGGGACAACGGCTGAGCGCCACGTGCAACGAGAAGGAGGAGTTATGGGCACGAGTTTCGGGGGAGTGGGAAGGCTTTTCGGAGTGGCCGCGGCGGCGATACTGGCGATGGCATTGGCCGTGGCTAATTGCTCTGCAGGCGACGTCACGGCGCAGCCCGCGGACGGGCTCGACATTACGAATTCATCGACGAAATTGCTGCCACAGGATCAGGCGGCCGAGTCGAGTTGGCTGAGCGGCCTGCACGTCTCGGGCTACGCCAGCGAGACCTTCGGCATGTGGCAGAATCCGTCGGCGTTGCGGGAATGGACCAAGAGCCGCAATAACCTGGCGGTCGCGCGGACGCTCCTGCAAATCGATGAAAACTATCGGCTGAACGAGAACAACACTTTCTTCGCGCGCGAATGGTTCGTGTACGAGCCGCCCTATGCGTTCAACAGCGCGAACGCCTTTGTGAACACCAGTATCATCACCCAGTTCAGGAGTCCGGCCTGCGGGGGTAAACCTACGCCGTGTCCGAACACCCCGGCTACCGGCGCTGCAGCCACCGCGAATAGCTGGGGGCATTACACCAACGACCTGTACAACAACTACCAGATCCGCGATTTCTGGTGGGAGAACAAGACCGGGCCGCTGACGACCTTCGTCGGCAACCAGATCGTGGTGTGGGGGCAGTCACTGGCCTTCCGCATCGGCGACGTGATCAATCCACAGGACGTGCTGTGGAACTTCGGCTTCGCCAACCTCGAACAGTCGCGCAACGCGCAGTGGATGATCCATCCGATCCTGAATCTGCCGGAGTTTGGGCCGTTCCAGTCGAACTTCCTCGAACTCGTGATCCAGCCGGGCTTCCAGCCGCAATGGTGGGAAGACAGCTTCCCCGACGGACGGTTTACCGGGCCGGGCGGTGACACAAAAGACGGTCGCGTGGCGACCTTCGGGATCCACGCCAACGGCGAGACGCGCTTCAGCATCCACATCGATGGCCAGCGCGAGGCGTACAACGGCCTCGCGGCTACGTTCACCGGCCCTGGACCCTACAACACGAACTATCTGGTGGCTGAATATTACAATCCGGCGACCAATAAGGCTCACGGACCCGTAATCTTCCCGCCCAACGGCGTTAAGCCCAAGGCTTACCTGAGCGGCTCGGTTTTTGGCCAGCCCTTTTCACACCTGGCGTGGGAGTGCGGCATCAACTCGGCGCCTTTCGGGTTCAAGGTTCCGCCGAATCCGTTGCGCAAGCGGGGCTTGGTAAGCCCCAACTTGTGCGGGCTTGCCGGCCCGGGGACCTTTGGCGGCTTCGCGAACAAGATCAATTTCAGCAAAGGCAATTTGGCGTTTGGTGCCGGCGGCAACTACTCGCTTTTCGACACTGGACCGTACCGTATACCCGGAATGCAACCGGAGAACTGGAACGACGGCGCGCGTATTCATACCCTCGTGGGTTCGACCGAGCTGACCGCGCTGTACTACAACGACAACGTGAACGGCGGCTTCCCTCAACTCAGGTACATCAAGCCCTATTACAC
>JBOHWF010000326.1:0-8823 GCA_050736455.1 Binataceae bacterium (SeqCode)
ACAGAGCCGGATGGAATGAATCGAGCAGCAGATAGTCGGCGCTTCCGCGCCTCAGCGCTTCAGGAGTTGCGCCGTCATTGAGCCGGAGCGCGCGAATCACCTTGACCGGCCATCCGCGCAGCGCCGCGTCGTCTTCGTCGCCGTGGAACTGAATGAGATCAAGGCGCAGCGCGACCAGGCGCTCTTCGATATAGGCGCGGGAGGCGTTGACGAAGACCCCGGCAACTTCGCAGCGTGCGCCGATCGCGTCGCGGATCGCGCACGCCTGTTCGAGGCTCAGCGCACGCGGGCTGGGCGGGTAAAAGTTCAGCCCAATGACGTCGGCGCCGAGTTCGACGGCGCAGCGCGCATCTTCAACGCGGGTGACGCCGCAGATTTTGATACGCACGGTCATATTTTGCTACCAACGGTCATCCAAAACTAACCCTCACCCGACCGGCGGCGCTGCCGCCGCTCACCCTCTCCCTTGGACAAGGGCGAGGGATCAAGAGGCGCGGCCATCAAGGCGGCCAGGACAGCGCGCGGATGGCCGCCGCGCAGGAGGCTCTCGCCAATCAGAAAGGCGCGTGCGCCGGCGCGATCAAGCCGGCGAATCTGCGCGGGCGTCTCGATTCCGCTTTCCGCGACGATCAGGGCGCCGCCGGCGTAGCCTTCGAGCAACTGCTCGGTGACCGCGATATCGGTGTTGAAGGTGTGGAGGTCGCGGTTGTTGATCCCGATCAACGCCGCGTCAATCGATTCGGCGCGGGCGAATTCGTCGCGATTGTGTACTTCGATGAGGGCGGCCAGTTCGAGCTCCTGCGCCGCGCGAGCCAGGATGTTCATCTGGTCCTGGGTCAGCATCGCAGCGATGAGCAGGATGGCGTCCGCGCCAGCGGCGCGCGCCTCGAATAGTTGATATTCGTCGAAGATAAAGTCCTTGCGCAGGATTGGGAGGTCGACGGCCGCGCGCACCGCACGCAGATCATCGAGCGAACCCTTGAAGTGCCGGTCGGTGAGGACCGAGATCGCCGTAGCGCCGCCGGTGGCGTAATCGCGCGCAACCGCGGCAGGATCGAGGCCGGGCAGGATGTCGCCTTTGCTCGGCGAGGCGCGCTTGACCTCGGCGATGATCGCCGGACGACGCGCGCGCAACGCGCTAGCGAAATCGCGAGGGGCAGGGGCGCGGCGGGCGGCGTCTGCGATCATGGCACGGCTCACCACCTGTTGTTGTGCGCGCAACTCCTCGCGCTTGGCGGCAAAAATTTGGTCGAGAATCGAAGCCATGTTCGGACCTTAGACGGTTGGCTGCTGGCTCGCGAGTCGCAACTGCTCGATGGTATCGAGTGCGCGGCCCGACGCCAGAACCTGATCGGCAAGGCGCACCCCGGCGGCGAGTGAGGGCGCGCCCTGACCAGCGTAGATCGCAGCGCCGGCGTTGAGGGCGAGGACATCGCGGGCAGGCCCCGGCGCGCCGCCGAGCGCGCGGCGCAGAACTTCCGCAGCGTCGCCGACGTCCGCAACCAAAAACTCGGCGGCGCTCGCCGCGCCGATCCCGAAATCTTCGGGCGTGATCTGATACGCCTCGAGCGCGCCGCGGCGCAGCTCGATCACCGAGGTCGGCGCGCCGAGCGAGATCTCGTCGAGGCCGTCGTGGCCATGCACCACCAACGCATGTTCGACCTCGAGCGCGGCGAGAGCCTCGGCCATCGGTTGCAGCAGCCACGGTTCGGCGACGCCGAGCAGTTGATAGCGCGGGCGGGCGGGATTGGCGAGCGGCGCCATCAGGTTGAAAATGGTGCGGATGCCGAGCGCGCGCCGGAACACCGCCAGACGCGCGAGTACCGGATGATAGGCCGGCGCGAAGACGAAGCAGATACGCGCGCGCGCGAGGCATTGATGCAGCCCGGCGGGGTCGAGCTCGAGGCGCACGCCGCAGCGTTCGAGCAGGTCAGCCGCGCCGACCCGGCCGCTGGCGGCGCGATTGCCGTGCTTGGCGGTGGCGACGCCCGCGGCGGCCGCGACGATGGCGGCGCCGGTGGAGATGTTAAAGGTGCCGGCGCCGTCACCGCCGGTGCCGGCGGTGTCGAGCACGCGGCCGTCGTCGAGGTTGAGCGGGCGGGCGCGCCGGCGCATCGCACGGACGCCGCCCGCCAGCTCGGCCGCGGTTTCTCCCTTCAAGCGGATCGCGACCAGGAAGCCCGCGACGAGCGCTTCTGGCGCGACATCATCGAGGATTTCGCCAAAGACGCTCTCGGCCTCGGCGGCTTCGAGCGAACGGCCCTTGAGGACCGCGTCGAAGGCTTCGCGCAGCGAAATCATCCGCTCAGACCTTGTGGCTTCTTGCCGCAGTTCCAGGGGGCGGCCGAGTCCCGTCTTTTGCTGAGCCTCGCAGACTCGGCCACCCACCGGAGGCGCGGCCATAGTTCAGCCGCCCCCAAACTGGTTTTGGGCGCACTTCGCAGACTCATTTGCCCGTTCCGCTTACGCTCCACTGGCGCTCGCCTACTCGCTTCGGCGCGCAGCGCGCCTCCGCTAGTGCGAGGAAGTTTTGCAGGAGCGTCTTGCCGGCGGGCGTCCCGATCGACTCGGGATGAAACTGCACGCCCTCGAGCGGGTAGTCCTTGTGGCGCAGCCCCATAATCTCGCCTTCGGCCGTGCGCGCACTGACTTCGAGACAGGCCGGCAGGCGCGCGGTTTCGACCAGCAGCGAATGATAACGCATCGCCTCGAATGGGTTCGCGAGGCCGGCGAAGATGGTCCGGCCGTCGTGGAGCACGGGCGAGGTCTTGCCATGCATCAGGCGGCCGGCGCGAACGACCTTCGCGCCGAAGGCTTCACCAAGGCACTGGTGACCGAGGCAGACGCCGAGTATCGGGAAATGGCCGGCCAATTCGCGCAGGAGCGTAACAGAAATCCCGGCCTCGGCGGGCGTGCCCGGACCCGGCGAGATGACCACGGCGTCGGGCTGGAGGTCGCGCACGCCGGCGACGCTGATCGCGTCGTTGCGCCGCACGGTCACCTCGGCGCCGAGCTCGCCCAGGTACTGGACAAGGTTGTAGGTGAAGGAGTCGTAGTTGTCGATCATCACCAGCCGGGGCGCCATCGCGATCACCTTCCGGCGGCGGCGTCTTCGAACGCGCGCGCCGCGCCAAGCGCACGCACCATCGCGCGCGCCTTGTTGCAGGATTCGTCGAATTCGGCCGCGGGATCGGAGTCCGCGACGACGCCGCCGCCGGCCTGGATATAAACGCGATCGCCCTTGATCAGCAGCGTGCGCAGCGCGATCGCGGTATCGGTGTTGCCGGTATAGCTGAAGTAGCCGACGGCGCCGGCATAGACGCCGCGCCGGACCGCTTCGAGCTCGTCGATTATCTCCATCGCGCGGATTTTGGGAGCGCCTGAGACCGTGCCCTGGGGGAAAGTCGCGCGAAAAGCGTCGAAGGCGTCCATCTCGTCGCGCAGCTCGCCGACCACGTTGGAGACGATATGCATGACGTGCGAGTAGCGCTCGACGCCCATCAGCTCGGTGACCTTGACGCTGCCGATCTTGGCGACGCGGCCGACATCGTTGCGCCCGAGATCGACCAGCATGATGTGCTCGGCGATCTCTTTGGGGTCGGCGAGCAGCTCGCGCTCAAGGCGCAGGTCCTCGGTCTCGCTGGCGCCGCGCGGACGTGTCCCCGCGATCGGGCGCAGCGTGATCTCGCGGCCTTCGACCCGCACCATGGTTTCCGGCGAGGCGCCGACCAAAGTGAGATCGCCGAGGCGGAGATAAAACATATAGGGCGAGGGATTGATCGTGCGCAGGCTGCGATAAAGGTTGAACGGATGGGCCGTGAGCGGCGCTTCGAAACGCTGCGAGGGGACGACCTGGATGATGTCGCCGGCGGCGATGTACTCCTTGGCCGCATCGACCATCGCGAGGTAGCCTTCGCGCGTGACGTTCGAAGTGATCGAAACGTCGGGGCGAAAGTTGGGCAGCGGTCCTTCGAGAGCGGGCGGGATAGCGGCCTCGCGCAACCGTTCGAGGGTTTGCTCGATCTTGCCCTCGCCGCTGCGCCAGGCCTCGCGGGTCGAGCCGAATTCTTCGACCGGCACGCTCGCGATAATCCTGAGGCTCTGACGGACGTTGTCGAAGACCAGCACCGTATCGGTAAACATCAGGTAGAGGTCGGGGACGCCGAGATCGTCGTGGACGCTGGCCGGGATGCGGGGTTCGAAGCAGCGCACGATGTCGTAGGCGAGGAAGCCGACGGCGCCGCCAAAGAAACGCGGCAGGCCGGGCAGCTCGGGGCTGCGCAGCCGCTTGAGCTCGCGGCGAAGCTCCTCGAAGGGATTGTCGACGCTGCGTGATTCGACTGCACGGCCGGGCCGAATCAGGTCCATGTGATGACCGCGGGCGCGCACCACACGGGCTGGCTCGGCGCCGAGAAACGTGTAACGGCCCCACTTTTCGCCGCCGCGGACACTCTCAAGCAAGAATGCGTAGTCCCCGCGGGCGACCTTGAGAAATGCCGAGACCGGCGTTTCCAAGTCCGCGGCAACCTCGAGCGCGACCGGAATCAAATTGAATCCTGCGGACGCAAGCTGGTCGAATTCGCGCTCGCCTGGCGTAATCATTTTTTCACCACCTCTTCTGACAACTTTCTCTTCTGGCAACCTTCCCACGGTAAAGGCGCGATTTTTCTCCGGCCGCCTGCAAGTAGACCCACAAACAAAAAGGCCGCTGGGTTGGTCGCCCGCGGCCTCTTGGGAAATCGGTTTGTATTGCAGAGCTACAAAACCGGAGGACGGGCGATCGCGCCGGCGCGCCAACGCCAGGCGGCCCAGACCTTTCCGATAAGTGAGCAGCTCTTCACAGCGCTAACAGTTAGCCATCTGGCCACGCACTTGTCAATCGCTCGCGCTCACAGTCACTCTTCTTCGGGCTTCGAGGCGGTATCGCTTGGCTCTGGGGTCGCTGCGCCGCCGCCGTAAGTCGCGTTGTACTTTTCACGCAGATCGACCTCCGCGGCCGCGGCTGCTTCGCGAGTCGTATACGGACCAACCTCGACTTTGTACCAGGTCGCGCCGTTGAGTTCGGTCGGGGCGATGTGCGGCCGATAGCCGAGCGCCTCGAGCCGTTTCATCATCTCGTTGGCGCCGGCCGCATCCATCGCGGCCTGAATCTGGATATTGAAGGGCTTGCGACGCGTGGTGCTTGGGGCCGCGGGCGTAGCGACGGCGGCGACCCGATCGGGAGTCGTGGACGCTTCCGGCGCCGGCGCCGCCGACTCGTCAGTCAGGTCAGGCGGCTCATCAGCGCTGTCCGCGGCAACGGGTTTGACCGGCGCCTCCGGTTTGGCGGCGGTGGCTAGCTGCTTCCTCGGCGTCGCCGGCGGAGACCCGGCGACGGGGGAAGCAACGGGCGCCCGCGGCGCGGCTCTGCTCTCCGCAACCGGGACGGACGCTACTGCTGCCTGAGAGGCGGCGGCGGCCGGCGCTGGCAGGGGATAGTCCACGGCGAGCTGTTGCACCGCGATTTGGCTCTGGTGGCCGATGTCGTAACCGGCCAGCAGTCCCATCACGAAGACTGCGCCAGACAACAGCAAAATGCCGATTAGTATTCCAACGATTCCGCCTGACCTGATATCGAAACGCATCGAGTTCCGATCCCCTGCCCCCCTACATTCGATCCGGCGCACTGACGCCCAGCAGTTCGAGCCCTCCAGCGAGCGCCGTGCGCAGCACCCCGGCGACAATTAAGCGCGCGGCGCTCAAATCGCGACGCGCCGGATCGATTATACGGTTGCTTGGCTTGTTGTAATAGCGATGGAAATCGCCCGCCAGCTCGAGCAGCGCAAACGGCAGCCGATGCGGTTCGAGGGCTGCGGTGGCGGCGATCACGATTTCCGGCAGGGCCAGCGCATTGCGCGCCAGCGCCAGCTCCTCGTCCCCGAGTAGCGTGAGATCGACGCGATCCACGTCCGCGGGAAGCGTGAGTCCCGTGCGCTCGCCCTCGCGAAAGACGCTGGCGAGCCGGGCGTGCGCGTATTGCACGTAAAAGACCGGATTTTCCGGCGCCTGACGCTTGGCCAGGTCGAGATCGAAGTCCAGATGGCTGTCGTGCTTGCGAAAGAGAAAAAAGAAGCGCACCACGTCGGCGCCGACCTCGTCGATCAGCTCGTCGAGCGTGACGTAGGTTGCCTTGCGCGTGGACATCTTGACCTTCTCGCCCGCGCGCGTAAGCGTCACAAATTGATAGATGACGGCCGTGATCGGCGTGGTGTCATGGCCGAGCGCGCGGACCGCGGCGATTACGCCCTCGTGCTCGGCGATATGGTCAGCGCCGAAGACGTCGATGATCCGATCGAAGCCGCGCGCCAGCTTGTCGATGTGATAAGCGATGTCGGGCGTGCGATAGGTCGGTTCGCCGGTCGAGCGCACGAGCACCTGGTCCTGCTGATTCGGCAGGTTCAACTCCGCGCCCTTGAGCCACACCGCGCCGTCGCGATCGACGACGAGGCCGCGGGCGCGCAAGCCTTCAAGCACGGCCGCGACGCGCCCGTCGCGCAGCAGGTCGAGTTCGTTGGTATAGACGTCGAATTTGACGCCCAGCCGATCGCAGGTGCGGCGGATGTCGGCGAAGATCGTCTCAACCGCGGCGTCGCGAAAGGCCGGCGTCTCCGGCGGCGCCTCTGCAAGGCTATGGCTGTGCTGTTCGATCAGCGAACGTGCGATCGCGCGAATATACTCGCCCTGGTAGCCCTCCGCCGGGAGTTCCTCGCTGCGTCCGAGCTCCTGCAGATAACGCGCGCGGACCGACTCGCCAAGCAGCTTCATCTGGCGGCCGCCGTCGTTGAAGTAATACTCGCGGGTCACGTCATGGCCGGTGGCCGCATGCAAGCGCGCGATCGTATCGCCGAGCACAGCGTTGCGGCCATGCCCGACGGTCAGCGGCCCGGTGGGATTGGCGGAAAGAAATTCGACCTGCACCTTGCGGCCGCCGCCGATTATCGGGGTGAGGAAGCTCGCGCCCAACTTCGCCGCGCGGCGCAGTTCGCCATGCCAGTAGGCCGGCGCCATCCGGAAATTGATAAAGCCGGGACCGGCGGCGCTGACGTCGTCGATCTCCGGCGGTTTTTGGAGGTGCTCGATGATTAGGTCAGCAATCGCGCGCGGAGCTTTGCCCTCGGCGCGCGCGAGCGTCAACGCGACGTTGCTGGCGGCATCGCCGTGCGCCGGATCTTTCGGCGCGTCGATCACGATACGTGCGGCGGACGCCTTGAGCTTGCCGGCGGCATGCGCGCGTGCGATCGCGGCTTCGAGCACGGAGACGATCAGTTGCTTCATCGCGGATGCCTTAATCTGTCAGATACTTTCGGCGACGGGTAGGCCGGGGCGCCGGGGCTTGCTACTCTGAGGGCCCGTCACCCTCGGCCTTCGCTGCGCTGATGATCGAACCCAAGACTTATCTGGATAATCTACGCCGCCTCCTCATCCGCTCCGAGGCCGTGCTCCAGCCCGCGAAGCAAAACGCTGCAGCCGTGCTGATCCCGATGGTCTTTGGGGCGGACGGCGCGCAGATCATCTACACGCGACGCTCGGACTGGATGAGCAGTCATCGCGGGCAAGTCGCCTTTCCGGGTGGACGTTTCGACCGGCGCGACTCCAGCCTGCTGGCCACGGCGTTGCGCGAGACGCACGAGGAAGTCGGCATCGCACCGCATAGCGTTGAAGTGCTGGGCAGCTTCGAGGGCCGCGAGACGCGCGCCAGTGAAATCTTCGTCACGCCGTTCGTCGGGGTTGTGCACGAGCCGTTCGAGCTGCGGCCGGACCCGCAGGAGGTCGCGGAAATTTTTAAAGTACCGTTGCTCGCGCTCGCGGATCGCCGTTATCGCGGCCATCACGACTGGAGCCGCGACGGTGTTGCGGCCCGCCTGCCGGCAATCTTGTATAACGGCCAGACTATCTGGGGCCTGACTTACGAACTGACGTTGCGCTTCCTCGAATTGAGCCGCCGCGCACAACGATTGGCCGGCAAGGGCGGGCGCCGCAGTCCGCGGACCGTGCGGCCATCAATTCGAAATATGATTGACGGATGAGTGCGTGCGGCTGCGCCCCGAGCACGTCAAGGAGCCGGCGCAGTTCCGCTTCATACGCCGCCGGCGTCGCCCCGTCGGGAACGACGACCTCGATCTCGGCGAACTCGCCGAGTCCCTCAACCTGGTCGAGATGGAGCCGGAGATTGGCGCGGGTCATCAACACTCGGCGTTTGTCGACCACGGCGATTACGCCGAGCGCCCGTTCGAGCATCTTGCGGGTCGCGAGCGGATCGGCCACCGCGACGATCGTATAGTCGCTGACTCCCAAGTCGGAAGCGTGATCGCGATGATAATGAATCAGCGCGGCGCCCGCAGGTTCTTCGCGCAGCTTGAATTTGCCATAGCGCACAGCGAAGAAGGTATCGCGCTGGGCGAGCGTCACCCGATAGACTAGGCCAGCTCGCTCCGCGTGCGCACGAGCCTGCGGCCGATCGTCGAGCTTGAATTTTGCTTCCAGATTGCGCATCGGCGACTCCTCAAGCTCTTCAGATACGCTTCCAAGTGCGGCTTGACAGTGCAAAACGCTGCCGCATACGCTCGCACGGTCGCTCAGGATTTTCGACCGCGATGGCCAGGAGTCACGATAATACCCGGTTGCGCGAGCTCGGTTTAGATCCCGCGGCTCCGCCAGCCGCGACGCTCGCGGCGCTGCGCGCAATGCGCGATCGTCCGGAGGCGCCCGCCGAGCGAATCGCCGAGGCGCTCGGCGCGATCGCCACCCCGGAGGCGGCAGCGATCCTCGTCGAAATGGAAGCCG
>JBOHWF010000327.1:0-3357 GCA_050736455.1 Binataceae bacterium (SeqCode)
CCGCGGCGGCGAGCCCGATAAACGGGTCGGCCCAGCGCCCATAGTGTTCCGGCAGCTTGCCATTGTCGGTGAACGGAAAAATCGTTTTCATCGCCGCCGGAATCACCGGATGCTCGGGAATCCATAGCGAATCAAAGCCCGCCGCCTCGGTCGCGCGCGCAATCTCGGCGATGTCGCCGCCGCTTGCCGTCATCGCCGCCAAAAAACCTATGTCCATTTTTGGGGTCTCTCCTCCCGCTGAGCTCCAAACCCGTCGATCGTTTGACCGTAGGCCGCGGCGCGCAGGTCGCGAGCCGGCGGCGTGAGCATAATCGCGCAACCTCCGTGGGACGTACAAGGGCCGCTAGTGCGCCAGTATGACTTTGAGGCTGCCACGCCTGTTTGTCACCCTCGCGCGTGGCTGCCGCCGCGTAAAGGGTCCCGGAATCCGGGATTCCTCACGCGGCATCACAAGTTTGCGCTGAGCTGGTGCATTGCGGTGCGCTTCGGTAATCCGCGCGCGGGAATGACAAGAAAGAAGTCGATCCGGCTATTGCGCTTCGGCTTTGAGGGCTTTTAAGAGCGATTCAAATGCCTGCTGATAATTATCGTGATTCTTCCAATCGCTGAAATCCGGGATGAAGTATTCGCGAATCTCTCGTGCTGAGTCCTTGCCGGAGTCGGCGTCAAAAATCTTCCACGCACGAACTGTTTCAAACGACACAAGCCTGATTGGAAAGAGAACTCGTTTTTGGTTGGCGAGTTCCTTCTGCCGCGCGTTGGCGATCTCCGTTTTGACCCATTCGCTGTTCATGCTCGCCCCGGAAAGAATCAGCAGCAACCTATCGTAGACGCGTATCGCTTCATCGATTTGCTCGTGAAGCTTCTTGCCGCCTTGGATGTTGTGCGGAGCGAACCAACAGCGCACGCCCTTATTTTGCAGATCGGCATGAAGCCGGGTCGCGAATGCCTGATCTCTGGTCGAGTAGCTGATAAAGCACGAATAGAACTGGACCGCCTGATTAAACAGCGAGGGCAAATATTCAATGTATTCGTCAGGAAGGCCACATCCGCGAAGAAAAGAAAGCGGAAGAGGTAAGGACTTGGCGAGCGTTCGGTGGTCGAGGGTGCTCGGACCAAGATGATGACAACCGTTGCTCCTCCTCCATTTCTTCCAGTCTTTGACCCCCTTTCCAAGGTTAGCGAGGTGTTCTGGGTTGGCCATGAGAGGACTATCCGGAAGTGATGCTTAAGCTGATCCCTGGTCGCACGTAAAGTTATACAGGACCCGGGATTCCTCGCTACGCTCGGAATGACACTGCGGGGCGTGTTCGTGAACAAATAGGTCGCGACTCGGACGCGGCGCTGGCGCTCGGTGGTGACTGCGTTTATGCTCGGCGAGGTCGGCGCCTGCGAGACTTCGCCCGCGCGGCGCCAGGAGGAAAACTGCATGTCGATTATCGGCTGGATCATTTTGGGACTGATCGCGGGTTTTATCGCGAGCAAGATCGTGAACAAAAGCGGCGAGGGACTGCTGCGCGATGTTTTGCTGGGCGTGGTGGGCGCGCTGGTCGGTGGTTTCATCTTCACCCACCTGGGCGCGACCGGGGTTACGGGCGTAAATCTCTACAGCATGTTCGTCTCAGTCATCGGTGCGATCATCGTCCTGGTCGCTTATCATGCGGTGGTGTGATGAAGGCGTTGATTGTAGGCGGCACGGGACCGAGTGGTCCATTTCTGGCGCACGGACTGATCCAGCGCGGCTACCAGGTCACGATTTTCCATCGCGGCACCCACGAGATTCCGGAGATTCCGCCGGAGGTCGAGCATCTCCACGGCGATCCGCATTTCCGCGAGACCATCGCCGAAGTGATCGGCAAGCGCACCTACGATGTGGTGGTCGCAACTTATGGCCGGATTCGTTTCGTCGCCGAGGCGTTCGCGGGCAAGACCGCCTGCTTCATCGCGATCGGCGGCGTGCCCAGCTACCGCGGCTATTTCGAGCCGTCGGCGAATTTCCCGTCCGGCTTGCTGGTCGGCACGCCGGAGGATGCGCCGCTGGTCGCGAACGAGCAAGAGCATCGTTTTTCGTGGCTGATCAAGAGCACCGAGGACGCGGTGTTGGGAGTTCATCCGAACGGCGTGGTCTATCGCTATCCCTACGTTTACGGTCCGTACCAACTAATTCCGCGCGAGTGGTCCATCATCCGGCGGATCCTCGACCAGCGGCGCGTGATGCTGCTGCCGGACGGCGGGCTTTCGCTGATGACCCACGGCTACGCCGAAAATCTGGCGCACGCGGTGCTGCTGGCGGTGGATAATCCGAAGGCCGCGGCCGGGCAAATCTATAACTGCGGCGACGAGCAGCAGCTCTCACTGCGACAGGTGGTCGAGGTCATCGGACGCGAGCTTGGTCACGAGCTCGAGGTAGTCAATGTCCCGGATTCCTTCGGCACGATGGCCGGGACGATTTCGATGGGCGGTAGCGCGCGCCATAACGTGATGGACCTGTTCAAAATCAAGACGCAGCTCGGTTATCGCGATCGGATTTCGGCGGTGGCGGCGATTGCGAAGACCTCGCGATGGTACGTCGCCAATCCGCCCCCGCGCGGCGGTGAGATCGAGCAGCGGTTGCAGGATCCGTTCGATTACGCGGCTGAAGACCGGATCATCGCGATCCTGCGCGAAGCCGGCAAGCAAGCTGCGGCGGTCACGACGCGTAAGATCGAGCCGACGCCGCATCCGTATCCGCATCCGAAGGCGCCCAACCTGCAGCGCGATCATCGGAATCGCTGAGAAGTTGTCGGTGATGTTTCACGCGAAACATTGTTTCACCGTCCGGAACCAGCGCCCTCCGTTGTCGGGCTATTGCTTGATCGACCAGCACGTTCTGTGGGGAACGCCTGCGGGCCCGCTGAACCGCATAAGTTCGCGATTTCACGGGCGAATTTCGAAATGTTTCACGTGAAACATTAGACTCACAGATAATTACTACTAGTGAAGCTTTTCACCTTGACACTTTTGCCAGGCGGGCCGTTATAAGGTTTGCTCATTGCGGCGGCATACGTAGAGTTTTTTGATGAGCGCAGAAGCACTGAGTAATTACGTTGATCGGCTGTGGAATCAGTCGATCGTGCCCGAGCTGATCGAGTACGTCCGCATCCCCAACAAATCGCCGGCTTTCGACAAGGAATGGCGCGAGCACGGCTACATGGATCAAGTCGTCGCGCGGTTCGAGGCGTGGGCGCGCGCCCAGCCGCTCGCGCGGATGAAGTTCGAGGTGATCCGCACCGAGAAGCGGACGCCGCTAATTTTCATCGACATTGCGGGCGACGCGCAAAAAGCTTCGAGCGACTGCGTGCTGCTCTACGGCCATCT
>JBOHWF010000328.1:0-8070 GCA_050736455.1 Binataceae bacterium (SeqCode)
GCTGGACCGGGTCGGGATAGGCCTCGATGTCGAGCTGCGAGAAGGCGAAAGCGCCGAGCAGGCCGAGCGCGATCGCGAGCCCCACGACGACGACGCGCTGCTGCAGCGCGAGCTCCATTATCGCGCGGATCATCGGTGCGGCTCAGGAGCTCTCGCCGTTGGCCTCGTGCCACAGCGCGTTGACCTGGATCGATTCCGCCGCCACCACCCGTTCGCCCGCGCGCAGACCGCCGGTCACGCGCACCAGCCCGGCCTGGCGCCACGACGCGATCGCCACCGCGCGCCGCTCGAAGCGGCCACCGCCCTGATCAACATAGGCGTAGTACTGGTTTACATCGAAGACCAGCGCCGCCTGCGGGATCACCAGCGCGCTGCCCGGCCGCGTCGCGATTTTGATCCGCGCCAGCATCTGCGGCTTCAACTTGAGATCCGGGTTCCGCACCTCGCAGCGCAACTGCAGCGTATGCGTCCCCGGATCGACCGCCGGGCTGATGCGTGAAATGGTCCCGCTGAAAATCTCGCCAGGATAGGCGACGGTCGTGGCTTCGAGCGTCTGCCCAAGCCTGACGCGGGCGAGGTCGTCCTCATAAATATTGGCGACGATCCAGACGTCGTCGAGCGTGCCGACCGAGTAGAGCACGTCGCCGGGATTGACCGCCGCGCCGCGCAGCGCCTGGTTCTGCACCACCGTCCCGCTGATCGGCGCGCGCATCACGAAGCTCGGGGCCGCGCTCTTGATGCTTTCGATCTGGGCGGGCCCGATGCCCAGCAGATCGAGTTTGCGCCGCGCCGCTTCGAGCATCGAGCGCGCAAACTGATCGCTGTCCGCGCCGCCACCCGCCAGCGCCGGTCCCGCGGCCTTGGCTTGCAGATATTCGGCCTCCGCGGTCATGAAGTCCGGGCTGTAAAGCGTTAGAATCGGCTGTCCGCGCCGCACCGTATCCCATTGCGAGACGCGGACTTCCTCTATCCGCCCGGTGACACGCGAAATGATATTCGCGACCCGCCGATCATCGAAAGTGATCTGACCGGTGGCCTCGAGCACGCCGGGCAAATCGACTTCATCCACCGTCACCTCGCTCATGCCGGGCACGCCGTCGCGGGGCATCTGCAGCAATTCGGGACCCGGACCCTGATGGACGAGGCTTACCACCGGCGGCGGACTATCGTTGCTCGCCGGTGGCGGACTGTCGCAGCCGGCGCCTGCGATCGCGAGCAGGGCCGCGGCCGCCGCCGCGAGGAAAACGCGCGCCCGGCTCAGACTCGTCGGGCTTGTCATTGCAGGCTGCCCCCGGCCGCCTGCTCCAACGCCACTTTCTGCGCGAGCAACTGGTTGACCGCCTGCAGATAGGTCGAGCGCGCGTCGCTATTCTGGCGGAAGGTGCTGATGAGCGTGGTGAAATCGGTCTTGCCGCCCTGGTACGCGATCAACATCACTGCAAAGGCCTGATGGGCCAGCGGGATGAGCGTGTTGCGATAGAGCATCGCGGTTTCGCGCGAGCGGATAATCTGCCGATAGAGCGCGGTCACCTGTCCGGCGGTTTGCGTGCGAATCGATTCGAGGTCCTCGCGCGCCGCGTCGAGATCCTCGCGGGCGCGGCGGATATCCTCGTTTTTCGCCCAGAAAAAAATCGGCAGGTTGAAGCCGACCTCAAAATTCCAGGTTTCGGTATGGTTGGGCGCGGGCCCGAAGCTGGCGACCAACCAATGGTCGAAACCCAGCCCCAGGGTGTAGTCCGGGGCATATTCGAGCTCCGCCAGCGTCACGGCGCTATCCTGATTTTTCTGCGTCAGCGCAGCCTCGAGAATTTCCTGCCGCGCGTTCACCGCACGCTCGATCACCTGATCCAGACTCGTCTCGAACGTCCCCAGATCGAAGTTCGGCTCGACCTGTAACGGCTCGTCCGGTTTGCGGTCGAGCAGGATGTTGAGCGCGGTCTTGTCGTTGGCGATCGTCACCGCCTGCTGGCGGAGCAGCTCGCGGTCGGCCTCGAGCGCGAACTTCGCATTGATATAGTCGCCCTGGGTCGCGAGGCTGGCCGTATAGGCGATCTGCGTGACCTTCAGCACGCGTCCTAGATTTGCGACGTTTTCCGTGATCAGATCGTCGAGCGCCGCGTCGAGCTGGATCTGGTAGTAGGCGATTTTGGCCTGCGCTGTAATGTCGCGCACGACTGCCGAGTAAGTCAGATGCGCGATTTCGGCGGTTCGCGCCGCCGCGCGGCCCTGAAGCAGGCCCTTGCCGGGAAACTGCAGCGCCTGACTGACCGTGACGTTGTGGGTGCCGGAGTCTTTCAGAAAACCGCGGAAGCTGTCGAGATTCGCGAACGAGAAATCCGGATCGGCGGGCGTATAGTTCTGGATGATCTGATGCTGTGCCGCCTCCCAGCGAAAGCGCGCTCCGCGGATCTGCGGATTGACGCGCCGCGCCTCCGCGACCGCCTGTGCCAGCGGCATCACCTGCGCCGACGCAACCCCTGAGACTCGAAGAGCGCCCAGCATCACCGCGATCGCGATCACGCGTGGACCCCAGACCCATGCGCGCCTCGCGCGCTTACGGCAGGCCGGTTCACGAGGCATGTCTGGTCCTCATCCTTCTTACTTAAAGGACGTTCTGTGGCGGAAAACGCTTCGGATCAAAGTGATCCGTGCAACATGATCGGTGATCGTTACGAACCGATGTGTCGAACATTAAGGAAGAATTAAACGCTCTTTCCCCGCTCGCCGAAAGCGCACTCTGCCGATTGCGGCCCACAAGGTGGTAGCGCGTCATGCTTCAGACTGACGCGCCGCCGGATGAGGTTGAGTTTGGTGCGCTGACCGCGCGACGCAGGTGAGCGGCGAAGGCTACGGACTGTCCGAACCGGTCTCGGTGTAGGTGGCGTCGGAGTCGGTGACGTGACGATCGTCGGGGACCGGCGCGGCGGCGACGGCGGTCTCACCGCCGTACTTGCGCTCGAGTTCGCGCACGTAGAGCACCGTCTGCCAGCGTTCCTTCGACGACATCGCGTCGTTATACGAGGGCATCCAGATTCCACCGTTGCGAATGTAACCGTAGATATAACCGTCCGGCAGATTCTTGCTGACTCCGGTCAGGAGATTCTTCGGCGGATGCTTCAGCAGATGCGCGACCGTGCCGTTGCCCGCGCCCATCATGCCGTGACAGGGCGAGCAGTTGGTCTCGAAGCGCTCCTTGCCCGACGCCAGGTTGGCGGCGTCTGGCTTGAGCGGGTTCTGCAGCTTCACCGTCATCAGCTCGAGCTTCATCGGCGGGATGGCTAACGTGTCGGCGATCCCCGGCGGCTGCCCGTAGTGACGGTTGTAATGGATTCCGTCCACCGGCAGGACGCCGTCGGGCATCGCGCGCGGCGCTTCGGCGAAGGTCGCCACCTGCGGGCCGCGAAACATATCGATCGCCCAAGGAAAGGCGCGCACCTGCGGCGCGAGCATCGCGAAGCCGCCCAGCGTCAATGCGCCGGCGAGCGCCAGCTTTGTCATGGTACGCGGCTTCATGAGTCTCGACGAATACCGATCACTTGCGCGACACAATAGCGGTCTGCCGGTTCGTGATCAATTCGCGCATCGTACATGATGCGAAACTCGGTCAACCAGCGCGCGGACCCCGCAAGCCCATGAGAAAAACTATTTCGCGACGTCGACCTCACCCTTCATCCCGTCCTTCTCGTGCGGCACGCAGGTGTAGTGATAGGCCCCCGGAACCGTGAAGGTGTAGTCGAAGGTGGCGCCGGGCGGCATAAAGCCCGAGTCGAAGGGCTTGGCGCCCGCCGGCAAAATGACGTCTTTGGGGTTCTGCACCATCGAAGCGTCCGCATCGACCGAATGGAGCGTTGCCGCGCTGTTAATCCATTCGACGCTCTGGCCGACCTTGATGGTGGCCTTCTCGGGCAAAAACTTCGGCGGCGTATCGGTCATCTTGATTGTGACCGCGGGCTTCGCAGCATAAGCGGGACCCGCGCCAGCCATTATCAACGCGCCGATCGCTCCAAGCAGCACCGCCGTAAGCCCGCTCACCCGCCACCTCCGCGAGCGCCACGAAGTCCCGATCCATGCTCGATTCACGGCCTCACCAGCATCAGTAGAAGTTATTTTCATATAGTCGTGATGTTAGCTGAACTGCTTGACCAAAAGCCACAGCTTTCCAGATCGTGAGCGGTGGACCGAGGAACCGCATCGCGAGCCGGATGCTCCGATGCGCGGTCGATGCGCCATCGGCTACGCGGCAGCGCTCTGTCGGGCGCTGCTCGTGAATTCGAGCCCGCGCGGACCCGCATCGACCACGACGCGCGCGCCGTCGCGGATCTCACCGAGCAGCAGCTTGCGCCCGAGCGCGGTCTCGAGCTCGCGCTGGATCATCCGCCGCAACGGCCGCGCGCCGTAGACCGGATCGTAGCCCTGTTCGGCCAGGTAGTCGCGCGCCTTGTCCGTGAGCTCCAGCTCAATCTTGCGCTCGGCGAGCCGCTGGCGCAGCCGGCTTAGCTGGATCTCGACGATCGGCCGGAGCTGCTCTTTGGTCAGCGGATGGAACACCACGATCTCATCGACCCGGTTAAGAAACTCCGGCCGAAAGTGTCCGCGCAAAACCTCGAGCGCCTGCGCCTTCATCCGCTCGTAGTCGCGGCCCTTGAACGAGAGAATTTGCTGGCTCGCGATATTCGAGGTCATGATCACGACGGCATTCTTGAAGTCCACCGTGCGGCCGTGACCGTCGGTCAGCCGCCCGTCGTCGAGCAGTTGCAGCAGCACGTTGAAGACATCGGCGTGCGCCTTCTCGATCTCGTCAAACAAAATCACCGAGTAGGGACGCCGCCGCACCGCCTCGGTCAGCTGGCCGCCCTCGTCGTAGCCGACATAGCCGGGCGGCGCGCCGACCAGGCGCGAGACCGTGTGCTTCTCCATGTACTCGGACATGTCGATGCGGACCATCGCGCCCTCGTCGTCGAACAGAAATTCGGCGAGCGCGCGCGCCAGTTCGGTCTTGCCGACGCCGGTCGGCCCGAGAAAGATGAACGAGCCGATGGGCCGATTCGGATCCTTGAGTCCGGCGCGGGCGCGAATCACCGCGTCGGCCACTGCCGACACCGCCTCGTCCTGCCCGATGACGCGCTTGTGCAGATGCTCTTCGAGATGGGCGAGTTTCTGGACCTCGCCTTCCATCAGGCGCGCGACCGGCACCCCGGTCCAGCGCGCGACGACTTCGGCGATATCCTCCTCGTCCACCTCCTCCTTGATCATGCGCGCGCCGCCGCCGGTGGCCATGCCCTTTTCGGCTTCGGCGAGCTGCTTTTCGAGTCCTGCGAGCTTGCCGTATTGCAGCTCGGCGACCTTGTTCAGATCGTATTCGCGCTTGGCCTTCTCGATCTCGCGGCGGGTCTGCTCGATGTCGCTCTTGATTTTCGCGAGTCCTTCGAGCCCACCCTTCTCGCTCTGCCACTGCGCCTGCAATGCGGACTTCCGCTCGCTGGCCTCGGCCAGTTCTTTCTCGAGTTTTTCGAGCCGATCGCGCGAGGCCGTGTCGGTTTCGCGCTTGAGCGCCTCGCGCTCGATCTCGAGCTGCATCACGCGCCGGTTAGCCTCGTCGAGCTCGGCCGGCATCGATTCCTTCTCCGTGCGCAGCTTGGCCGCCGCCTCATCCACCAGATCGATCGCCTTGTCGGGCAGGAACCGGTCGGTGATATAGCGCTTCGCGAGCGTCGCCGCCGTGACCAGGGCGGCGTCTTTGATCCGAATCCCGTGATGGACCTCGTAGCGCTCCTTCAAGCCGCGCAGAATTGAGATGGTATCCTCGACGCTCGGCTCCTCGACCATCACCGGCTGAAAGCGCCGCTCCAGCGCCGCGTCCTTCTCGATATGCTTGCGGTATTCGTCGAGCGTGGTCGCGCCGATACAGTGCAGCTCGCCGCGCGCGAGCATCGGCTTGAGCAGGTTCGACGCGTCCATCGCGCCCTCCGCCGCCCCGGCGCCAACCACCGTGTGCAGCTCGTCGATAAACAGGATGATCTCGCCGTCGCTCTCCTGCACTTCCTTGAGCACCGCCTTCAGGCGCTCCTCGAATTCGCCGCGATACTTGGCGCCGGCGACCAGCGCGCCCATGTCGAGCGCGATCAGCCGGCGATTTTTCAGGCCGTCGGGCACGTCGCCGGCGACGATCCGCTGCGCCAGCCCCTCCGCGATCGCGGTCTTACCGACGCCGGGCTCGCCGATCAGCACCGGATTGTTTTTGGTGCGCCGCGACAACACCTGCATCACGCGCCGAATTTCCTCGTCGCGGCCGATCACCGGATCGACCTTGCCGGCCGCGGCGAGCTGCGTGAGGTCGCGGCCGTAGCGCTCGAGCGCCTGATAGGTCGCCTCGGGATTCTGCGAGGTCACCCGTTGATTCCCGCGCACCTTCTTGAGCACGCCCATCAGCTTGTCGTGCGTCAGCCCGGCCTCGCGCAGGATTTTCGCGGTTGCGCCGGGTTCATCGAGCATCGCGATCAGCGCGTGCTCGATCGAGACGTACTCGTCGGTCAGCTTGCCGGCCTCCTGCTCCGCGCGCGTCAGCACGCGGTTGAGCCGCTGCGTCAGGTAGGTCTGGCCGCTGTCGGCGCCGCTGCCGCTGACGCTCGGAATCTTGCGCACCTCGTCGCCGAGCTTGTTTCGCACCGTCGCGAGGTTCGCGCCCGCCAGCTTCAGAATCGACGCCGCCAGCCCCTGCTCGTCTTCCAAAAGGGCGGCCGCCAGATGCTCGACGTCGACCGCCTGATGATGCGCACTGACCGCGGCGCTCTGGGCCCGCCCCAACGCTTCCTGAAGTTTTTCAGTGAAACGATTCGCGTTCATTCTTAAATGTTTATGCCCTTTTAGTGGTTACGCTTTCAATCTCGAAGGTAACCACTGCCGCGGTTCGAGCAACCACCGCGCCCCCTCCGTGCTGATCGCACGTCGCGGGCCGGATGCTCGAATCGCCAAGGGCCGAGATCCGATTGTCTCAGGGTATGAAGCTGAGCTAAACCGTGAGAAGTCCTTCAGAGGGAGTTAAAGAATGCCCAGCAAGAGCCCCAAGTTGATCGCCACGATCAATTTCAAGGGAGGCGTCGGAAAGACGACGGTCACTTGGTGCTTAGGTGACGTTCTCTCGTACATTCGCAGCCACCGCGTCCTCATGCTTGATCTCGACGCTCAGATGTCGCTGACGCAAGCGATAACGCTTAACGAAAACACGGGCAGTCTCCAAGATAAATTCGGGACCTGGTACGACGCCTCAGTCAAGCACAAGAAGACGATCTTCCACGCATTGGATGCCTTCGCTCGACCGGGGCAAAAGTTCGACTTCGGCGTTGGTTTCGATTTCATTTATCAGATTTCCAATGAACTACACTTCGTCCCTTCTGTTGAAGACTTATACTGGCAAGAACTCGACGTTTTCGATCGCGATGTGGTTAAGGATTTCATTCGACGCCTCGTCTCAAAGATCGCCAATCCCCCCGAAGCTTCCGCAATATGACTACATTCTGTTCGATTGTCCTCCCTCTTTCACTCTCCTCTCATACAGCGTTCTTGCGTGTGCAGACCTAGTTCTGATTCCGGTTAATCCGGACTTCTTCGCATCCAAGGGCGCGAGCCTGATCCTAAATTCACTGAGGATGCGCATAGAGCCGCACCCGCTGCCACGCATCGGTGTTTTTATGAACAAAGCCAAAACTTGGAGTGGCGCCCCGACCAAAGAAGTGCGCTTTTATATGCGGCAAGTCGAACAAGTTTGTTCTCAGGCCGCCGCAAACGAGAAGATCGAGGCGCGTTTTTTCAAGTCGATCGTCCGAGAGCGTGTAGGCATCAAGAGAGCGATCACCGGGGGCGGGGCCCCCGCCCAGCTTGCTCAGGCCTTTTCGGCACTATGGCTCGAATGTGTGGATTACTTAAAGCCGTGAGCGACCCTCAAGCAGCCGCTGGCAAAGACGAAGCCCGCCATCTCGCACTCGAGATTCACGAACTGAAAGGTGTGCTTCGCGAAATCAGCGGCAGGCTTGGCAGAATTGAGACCCGCCTGAAGAGGGTATTCCCCCAAGC
>JBOHWF010000329.1:0-5209 GCA_050736455.1 Binataceae bacterium (SeqCode)
GCGGATCCCCCTATACGATTCTGGTGGCTTACGATGTCAGCCTGACCGGCAGCGGCAGTCTCACCATAGGCAACAACTATTCGTCATTGGCCAATGGCTCACCAATCAAATCGCAAACGCTCTTCGAGTAATCCATGGCGCGGCCTGGCTCGCGGTCAGAGCGTCGTCGAGATTGCGCTGGTCGCGCCGGTGCTGATCCTGCTGCTGTGCGTCGCGGGCGATTTCGCGCGGCTGTTCTTCACGAGCATCGACCTCAATCAGGCTGCTCGCGCGGGGGCTCAATATGGCTCCCAGACCGTGATCACCGCGGCCGACACCAATGGGATTAAAACCGCGGTCACGACCGCCGGCGCGTCGATCTCGGGACTCACAGAGAGCTCGACGCAGTGCACCTGCGCGGCTTCGACGAGCGTTGCCGCCTGCGGCTCCGGCTACAACTGCGCCGGCGACCCCTCCGCCACCTACATCGAAGTCGATGCCTCGGCGACCTACACCACCTTCACCAAGTATCCGGGGATGCCGACTTCTATCCCGTTGACAAGCAAGGCGATCATGGCGGTGCAGCAATGAGACCGCGCCACACCAGGCGCACCTGCCGCCGTTTTTCGGCGGGTCAGACGATGACCGAATTCGCGATGATAGCGTCGAGCTTTCTGCTCCTGATGTTCGCCGTCACGCAATATGCCCTGGCGACCTACTCCTACAACTTAGTCGCCGAAGCCGCCAGCGAGGCGGCCCGCTATGCCGCCGTGCATAGCCCGACCAGCCCCAACCCGGCCACCACGGCGCAGATTCAGGCGGTCGCAACTGCCGCCGCGCCCAGCCTCAACCCCGCCAGCCTTACCACCACGCCCACCTGGGTCTCCGATCCCACCTCGGCCTCGCAGACCGACGCCAAGGTGGTGGTTTCCTATCCCTACACCCTGACGATTCCCTTTGTTAAGTCGATCAGCCTGACCTTCACCAGCACCGCGCAAATGATCGTCTCGCAGTAGCACCAGGCGGAGCGCAGCGGAGCCGAGCACCGGGGGCGCAGGGGGCGGGCGAGTCCGCGAGCCGCGGTCGCAGTCGGAGTCCGCGACGCACAGCCAAAAATCAGAAGTCCGCGAGCTGCGTTAAAAATTATGACCCGCGCGCCTCTGCTGGTGTCCCACTAATAACTTCGATAACCCCAGCCCGGTTTGTCATTCTGAGCGCAGTGAGCAACGCGAACGGAGTCGCGCTAGTGGAGCGAAGCGGAACGAGCAGGCGAGTCTGCGAGCTGCGTCCAGGAAAAGAATCTCGGACAGTTTCTCGCGTTAGCGAGAAGCCGGTACCGGTTTCTGCGTCCGCGAAGCGCTCCGCCGCCATACAAGTTATTTGCGGGACGCCGCACTAGTTCCCCGCGATTGCCCGCAAAGCCCCGAAGGCGCTATACCAGTGCTCGGTTCCCCGATCACTCGACCGCCGGGTACCGTTGAACTGGCCAATCAAACTATCGCCCAAGGAGACGCGTCATGAGAGCAGCAGTAATGGAGGCGGTGCGCAAACCGCTGGTCGTCAAGGAAGTCCCCGATCCCAAGTGCCCTCCCGACGGGGTTATCCTGCGAGCCGAGGCTGAGGGCGTCTGCCGCTCCGACTGGCACGCCTGGTCCGGCGATTGGAACTGGATCGGTCTCGCGCCGCCGCTGCCGCTCGTGATGGGTCATGAATTCTGCGGCGTCGTCGAAGAAGTCGGCAAGGACATCAAGAACTTCAAAAAGGGCGACCGCGTGCTCGTGCCCTTCAGCCAGGGCGACGGCATCTGCGAGTATTGCCGCAACGGCCAATCCCACGTCTGCGCCAATCCCCAGCTCCCCGGCTTCTCCTACTGGGGTGGCTACGGCCGCTATGTTGGCGTGCCCAACGCCGACCTCAACCTGGTGCCGATGCCCGATGACGTCGGCTTCCTCGAAGGCGCCTCGATGGGCTGCCGCTTCATGACCTCCTACCACGGCGTGGTTGATCGCGCGCAGGTCCGCCCGGGCGAGTGGGTCGCCGTGCACGGCTGCGGCGGGATCGGCCTCTCGGCAATCCACGTCGCCGCCGCGATCGGCGCCAACGTCATCGCGGTCGATCTCGACGACCGCAAGCTCGAACTCGCCAAGAAGGTTGGCGCGCAGCACATCGTCAACGCCAAACGCAACGAAGACCCGGCCGCGGCCGTTTTCGATATCACCAAGGGCGGCGCGCACGTCTCAGTTGACGCGCTCGGCATCGCGACCACCTGCCGTAACTCGATCATGAGCCTGAGGAAGCAGGGCCGCGCCCTTCAGATCGGACTCACCACGCAGGCCGAAAAGGGCGAAGTCTCCCTGCCGATCGACCGGATGGTCGTGATGGAGCTGCAGCTCATCGCTTCGCTCGGGATGCCGGCGTCGCATTACCCGGGGATGCTCCAGATGGTCAACGCGAAGAAGCTTGATCCGAAATCCATGATCACCGAGACCGTCAGCCTCGAGGGCGCTAATCGCGTGCTCGAGGAGATGACGACGTTCCAGAACGTCGGCGTCTCGATCATCAATCAGTACTGAGCTCGTTCACCCTCGACTAGCGAAAAGGCCCGCCCGGCGCGGGCCTTTTCGCTTCGCTCCGCCGAAAGCTTGCGACGCGTGAGCCTCACTCCTGCGATCAGTTCGGCCTATCCGTCAAGGCCAATCCTTGCACTAGTAGTTTTTATCTGTGGAGCGAATGTTTCACGTGAAACATTGCCGAATTCGCCTGAGACACCGCCAACTTTCCGCGCCGCCGCGGCGGCCACCTTGCTGCCAGAAATCTCCTCCCGCGCCCACCAAAAATAGATCCTCTAATGCCCGGAAAAAATGTTTCACGCGAAACATTCCTGATCACCGGCTCCGTCCGCCAGGCTCGGGCCACAGGAAAACTCCGGCCGCGAGCCTTTTCTTTTCCTCGCGAAGCGACGTAAAGAAATTGCATGAAAGCGATCCTAATCGATAAGCCTGGCGACGAGAGCGTGCTCAAACTCGGCGATTTCCCCGATCCAGCGCCCGGTCCTGCCGATCTGCTCATCAGCGTGAAATACGCTGCGCTGAATCGCGCCGACGTGATGCAACGGCAGGGCTTCTACCCGCCGCCGCCCGGCGCCTCGCCGATCCCGGGCCTCGAATGCGCCGGCGAGGTCGTCGGGGTCGGCGCTGAAGTCACCGGCTGGCGGGTCGGCGATCGCGCGATGGCCTTGCTGGCAGGTGGCGGCTACGCCGAGTTGGCCGCGGTCGATCACGGCTCTGCGATGCATGTACCGGCCGCGCTCAGCGATGAAGCGGCGGCGGCGCTGCCCGAAGTTTTTCTCACGGCTTTTCTGAATCTTTTCATGCTGGCAGAGGTCCGCGGCGGCGAGACCGTCCTGATTCATGGCGGCGGCAGCGGCGTCGGCACCGCGGCAATTCAACTGCTCCGCGAAGCCGGGGCGCGCTCCATCGTCACCGCCGGCTCCGACGCCAAGTGCGAGCAATGCCTCCGCTTCGGAGCCGACGTCGCGATCAATTACAACACCGGCCCCTTTGCGCCGCGGGTTAAGGCCGCCACCAACGATCGTGGCGCCGACGTCATCCTCGACAGTATCGGCGCGGCCTATCTCGCCCAGAATCTCGACGCCCTCGCGCACGGCGGACGCTTGATCCTGATCGGCCTGATGCGGGGCGCGAAGACCGAGATCGATCTCACTCAAGTGCTGCGCCGCCATCTGCGAATTTTCGGCTCGACCCTGCGCACGCGTCCGCTCGCCGAGAAGGCCGCGATCGTTGCTGCTTTTCTCTCCCGCTTCGGCGATGCGCTCGAAGCGGGAAGGCTGCGCCCGCCGATCTACAAAGCCCTCCCGCTGGCCGACGCCCGCGAGGGCCATCGCATGATGGAAGCGAGCGAGCACTTCGGCAAAATCGTCCTGCGCATGCGCTGACATTGGTCAAGTGAATCTGAGCAGCGCGAAAGATCTGTTGCGCGGCTCCTCTTGATGTTCCTGCTGGTCGCCGCTTCGGGCGCCATCGCACAAGCCGCGAGTAGGGGCCGCGCTGCCACATTCGCGATCTCCGCATCTAATTCGCCTCAGGAGTCGCCCGACCCGGATACTCAGAAGCGTCGCGATAAGGCGGAGGCACTAGCGGATTTGCACCCGCCGCCCTCCGATTCGATTCCGACGTTGATCAAGGGGCTGCATGACGCCGACCAGCTCGTTCGAACATATTCCGGCCACGCACTCGTGAATGCCGGACCGCCAGCGATCGCAGCGCTAGCGCCGATAGTGAAGAACCCGCACTTTGACGCGGACGTCGCGTGGTCTCAACAGGTGATCCTCGTCCTGGGCCAGATGGCCAGGCGGGAACCTGATGCGCAACTGCTTTTAATCAGCACCTTCCGCAGCGAGCGGCAACCGTTCGCGGCGAGTCAATTAGGGCAGGCTGGCGCCCCGGCTGTGCCCGCGTTGCGACGCGCACTCAAGGACGATGACGCACGTATTCGAGCAGGCGCCGCATGGACCCTCAGGATTATGGGGCCACCCGCCAAAGATGCAATTACAGACCTCTCTGCGGCGGTGAAAGATCCAGTGCTGCGAGTGCGCGAAGAGGCCGCGATGGCGCTCGCCAACATTGACCCGCACGGCGAGCAACACGTCCCAATTTTGTTAGAGGCGCTGAAGGACAACGATATCTTCTGCCGCATAGGCGCGGCCAACGCGCTGCAAAAGATCGGCGGTGGCGGCGAGGAAGCGGCCCCGACGCTCGAGCATGTGCTGGTCAGCGATCCCAACGGCGGGGTGCGGAGGTTTACAGCCCAGGCCCTCGGACTAATCGGCACGCCGGATGCGCTAAAGGCGCTAACGCGGGCGGCCGCCCAGGACAAAGATGAAACAGTGCGCTCCGAGGCCATCTTAGCCATCGCCCGCTCGGGCCGGGATTATCCGCCGGCGACTGAGATGATGGTGCGTTCGCTCGGCGACAAGGTGGACAGTGTGCGACACGCCGCGAGTTGGGGCCTCGCCAACCTGGGGCCGCCCGCCATACCTTTGTTGACGGCCGCCCTGAAGGACCCGAGTCCCGATATCCAGGTGAGCGCGGCAAGGGTGCTGGCGGAGATCCAGCCGCTGTCCGGCAACGCGGTCAACGTGTTGCTCATCGCGATGAAAGATCAAAGCAACTCGTTACAGTTACAATCCGCCGCCGCCGATGCGCTGGAG
>JBOHWF010000330.1:0-5993 GCA_050736455.1 Binataceae bacterium (SeqCode)
TCTAAAGGCGGCCTACGCTTTGGTGACAATCGAGGAGATCCCTGAATGGGATGGACCTGGGATGCTTTCGGTCGAGGTTAAAAGCAGCCGGCCTTTGAATGGAGTGGTGTTACAACTTCGTAATTGCATATTTTTGTGAGCCGGGGCCTTCCGCGCGGCGTTGTTGCACAGATGCAGCGAGGTCTTAAGGGAATCGGGTGAAGGAATCATCGTTCCGCGAAAAGGCTTGCGAGGAAGCCGTCGTCCCACGCGATTGTTTTGCGCCTGAGGCGCAGGGAGTCGTTTCGCGGCGCCTTGCGTGTGAGATTATGCGCCATGTGCCTCAGGGCCGTGAAGTTGGCGGGAGCGTGCCCGGTCCGGGTGCGCATTCGCCGTCCCGGAAGGTCATGTCCATCAGCCGGTAGGGTTGATTTCCTCCGCCCAGCAACCGCGGATCGTCTGCTCCAACTGGTCCCCTGGCAACCCTGAAGACGTAATGTAGATCCGAATTTCCTGGTCGATCCAGCCGCTGGTTTCAAGCTTGCTTTTGACCACAATGACGCCTTTCAACCCCGGCTAATCGTGACGTTTTCCAGTCAACCGGCATCCTGGAACGCGGTGCATTGCGCAATGCCGTCGCCTATGCTAGGCGATCACTTGATCAAGTGATTGTGCTAACGTTGAGAGATGACCAGGCCGTCTGACCGTCTGCGGGAAACTGTCAAAGCCGAAGCGTTCCATTGGGGCGCGGAAACTGCTGATTCGTACCACGGCAGAGCGGCATCGGGCATGGACCAGCAATGGAAAAAACTTATTGAACCCATTCTGGCTCAATTCCCAATCGACTATAACAGGACGATCGACTTTGCGGCCGGTTATGGCCGCAACACACGGAAGCTGCTCGAAGCGGGCGCTGAGCATGTAACCATGGTGGACGTCAACCCTGATTGCATCGCACACCTCGAAAAACACTTCCCTCATGATCGAACTGCCGCCCTGCTCAATGACGGTATGGGCCTTCCGGCGCTTGAGACGGCGGCATTCACATTTCTCTACACATTCGACGCAATGGTCCATTTTGATCTCGAAATAATTATCGCCTACATACCGGAATTTTCACGCGTCTTGACGCCGGGCGCTTACGCTTTCGTGCATCATTCAAATTACACGGCTAATCCGGGCGGGGACTTCCGGCAGAATCCACACTGGCGCAACTTCATGAGTGCTGATATTTTCAAACATGTCGCTGTTCGCTCTGGGTTTGACGTGATCCAACAGAAAATATTCCGTTGGGGCGAGCCGGACAACGATTGCATCACGGTCTTGCGTCGTAATAGCTGACCGCCGCTCGGCTGTCGCACGGCAAAGGCAATAAATAAAATGCCATCTGCCCGACCCCAATTCAAGATTTGACTGGCGAACGAACCCAGCAGAACGGACGGGGGAAAGGGATGAAGCGCTTTGCTAGCCGGCTTACCGGAATTCTGCTTGGACGGACAAGACGGGACGCCGCGCTGCTCCTCCAGTCTGGATTATTCGATGTAGGATTTTATGCGTCTCAGGTGGACGCTCACGAAAAACCCAGCATCTCCCATTTTTTGAATCGCGGATGGCGTCGTGAGCTAAAGCCATCTCCTTTTTTTGACAGCACATACTACCTTTGCACCTACGCCGACGTGAGGAAAGGCGATTGGAACCCCGTGTTGCATTATATCCGGCACGGGTGGCGGGAAGGCCGGACGCCGCATCCCCGATTCGACGTCAGCGGCTATATCGCCGGTCATCCACATGTCGATTTCCAGTCGGTCGATCCGTTACGGCACTGCATCGAGCATTATCGTTCGCTCGAGTGGCGCGGCGGCGGGTCCACGCCCCAAGTGTCTGGCGCCCTCGATTATCGCGCTCTCGCCGCCGAGTGGCCTCAGTTGGAAGCGCTGTTCGATCGAGAATATTATCTTTCCATGTATGAGGATGTGCGCGAGTCAGGTATCGATCCGTTTCGCCACTACGCTCAATTTGGATGGCGGGAAAACCGCAGCCCCTCTCCTGAATTCGATACCTGGTATTTTCTCAAGAATTTTCCCGAGTTCGCGACCGCCCAAGACTCGCCTTTGCATCAATTCGTGCGCGCCGGATGTCCCGCGCATTGGAAGCTGCGCTTGCCCGATTCGGTCACGCTCGATCCGGCAAGTGGAAGCCAAGACGCGGCCGCGGCCGCGAATGGCACGCTGCGCCGCAAGCTGCGCCTCGCTGTGCATGTCCACGCCTACTACCCGGAATTCATAGAAGAGGTCCATCATGCGTTGACGAGAATTTCCTATCCCCTCGAACTCTTCGTGACGGCATGCACAGTCGCGGACGAGCGATTCATTTTCCATTATTTGACCCGGCGGAACCCTCGATTTTCCTTCGAAATCCAACTCGTCGAGAACAGGGGCCGAGACATCGGTCCGATGTTAACCGCGTTTCCCCGGATGTGGAAAGATTACGATGTTGTCGCGCACCTTCATTCGAAGAAAAGTCCCCACACTTTTTTTGGCGACCAGTGGCGCAAATACGCTTTGGACCAAATGTTCGGTAGCCCCGAGCTGTTTGAAAGCATCATAGATTACTTAGCGAAGAACGAAGAAGTTGGATTCTTCTTCCCAGACAATTATCGCGACATCAAAAAGGACGTCGAGTGGGGTGTCAGCACAGGGTTAATGGATTCGCTTCTTGAGCGCACCAACCTGCCCAAAGTGAAAAAGCCAAAAATCGCGGAATTCGCCGCTGGTTCCATGGCGTGGTTCCGCACTTCCGCTTTTCGTGTTTTGGTTGACACTTTCACCACGTCCGAAGACTTCGATTTGGAGGTTGGACAACTAGACACAACTGTTGTGCACGCGATCGAACACGTGTTTCCTCTCTTAGTAAAGGCGCAGGGTTTTCGATCTGTTTGCTATTATCCGAAACGGCGGTCCCAATTGCCGGCGTTCGAACCAAGACATGTGAACATACCCCCTCCCCACGCCGCAAAAAAAGGCTGGCTGCGCAACGATCCGCGCAGCGCGAGGCAGCCGCGCGCGGCTTTAAAGCCGCTCAGTCGCGTGTTCGACGCAGGCCACCTCGACATACACTGGGTTATTCCGGATTTCATTCGCGGTGCAGGCGGGCACATGACCATCTTCAGGTTTGTGGAGATTCTCGAGCGCTTCGGACATCGCCAAACGATTTGGATCCAAAACCTGGGGGATAAACCCGCTGAAGTAAAAGCCCGCATGCAAAATTGGTATCGGCCCGTCAAGGACAATGTCTTTGTCAATTTCCTGCCGGACGATACCCGGCAAATAACGGGCGACGTGATCATCGCGACGGATTGCTGGACCGTTTATCCCGCAATTTCAACGGCAAATTTCAAGGAACGTTTCTACTTCATTCAGGATTACGAACCCTCCTTCCATCCGGCCGGGGAAAATTATCTCGTGGCGGAGCAAACTTATCGAATGGGGCTTTGCGGGCTTTGCGCCGGCGATTGGCTCACGCAAAAAATGCAACGCTTCGGCATGTGGGTCCGGAAGTGGGACTTAGCTGTCGATCGCGATTTTTACTTCCTGGAATCAAACGGCGAGCGTGATTATTCGAGCGCTCAAGAAATCCGCGTCGCGTTCTATGCGCGGGCCTATACCCCGCGCCGGGCAAAACGGCTTGGGGTGGCCGCATTTGAGAAGTTGCAGCGCCGGGGTTTTCGCTTTCGTGTGATGATGTTCGGCGAAGATCCAGCGAACGACACCTATACATTCAATTGTGAGGAGAGGGGTATCTTGACCCCGGAGAACCTTGCGGAATTGTACCGCGAATGCCATATCGGCGTCGTTTTTTCCACAACGAACTACTCGCTGGTTCCGCTGGAAATGATGGCCTGCGAGCTGCCGGCCGTCGAAATCGATACGGAATGCACACGCGCAATTTTCAAGGATGGTGAAGTAAGTTTCGCAACGCCCGATCCGGGCAATATCGCCGACGCCATCGAAGCGCTTACGCGCAACGCGGACTTGCGGGTTTCCCAAACGGAAAAAGCGCGCAAATTCGTTTCGGACCTCAATTGGGAAAATAGCGCTCGCTCGGTTGAAACCGCAATCCTTGATCGCTTAGACGAACTTGGTTTTCAAGCTGTTGAACCAGAGCGAATCTGCGCTACGGCGCACCATCGCAAGCCACATGCCTCCGTTATCATTCCAGCCTTCAATGCAGGGAGGCATTTCAAGACAGTTTTGCAGCGGTTGACGGAGCAGGATGTGCAGTTCAAATACGATGTTCTCGTGATCGACAGCGGCTCATCCGACGATACACTTGATATCATCAATTCCTTTAGCGCGAAGAACGTTCGGTTACAGCAGATCGCCAACAAAGAATTTCAACACGGGCGCACCCGTAATTTGGGGAATGCGTTGACCGAAGGGGACTATGTGGCCTTGCTCACTCAAGATGCGCTGCCATCCGATCGTCATTGGCTCGCGCGGCTCATTGGCGGCTTCGCCGTGTCGCCGCGCGTCGGAGGAGTGATCGGGCGGCACAAGGCTTTTCCAGAGCATGGGCCGTTTCTTGCCAGGGACCTCAACGCGATGTTCGACCGGTTGGCGGATTTCGGTCCGCTATATTCCATGGAGCAAGGTCTTCCATCCTCCATTTATCAGGCCGGGCTAAACTGGCAAATGACCTTGCAGTTCTATTCGGACAATAACTCGGCCATCGCGCGCTCGGTTTGGAAAATCCTTCCATATCCGGAAATTGACTGGGGCGAAGATCAAGTCTGGGCTTGGGAATTATTGAAGGCGGGCTTTCACAAAGCGTATGTCGAAGATGCCTGTGTCTTTCATTCGCATCGAAACACTCCGCGGGAACACTATATTGTTTCCGTCACGGAAGGAACGCTCTTTGCTCGATATTTTGGATGGAACTTGCATCCAGATCTGACTGGTCTCCAAGCAGAAATCGCGCGTGCGAACGTTCGCGACACACAATATGCCGTAGCAAACAAGATTCCATTCGGTCAATTAATGCGGCAGAAACAGCTTAACAAAGCCACCATCGCAGGGCGCGCTCAAGGAGCAACTATAGCGCGTCGAAGTTATTGAAACCCGCCCACGTTCAGCGTTGGAACTAGAACCTGATCGACATCGGTCCGGAAGCTCTCACCGCTGATTGGACCATCAAGAACCGGATCTGATTTCACGGCTTTCAACCAACGCCGTTGAGCCTCGCCTTCGCCGCAATTTCTCCCACGGCTATTGTCACCGCGAGAAAGTAGTCACACGAGTCAGTAGGCGAATTAGCAGCCGCCAAGCGGAAAACCGGCATCGCCATGGCGGTGGCGCTCGATGCCGGCGCGCCGTGCGCGTGGGTGCTTGGGTTCTCGATTTACGGCAGGGGCAAGACTTTGCAGGTCATGCTGGAGAGCCGCGAGAAGCCTTACGTTCTATGCGTCCGCGGCAACGAGAAGCTAATGATGGGTGGCTTTCGCATGCACCCCGCGGAAGATCTTGCCGCAAGCCGCGCTGCGGACGTATGGTGGCGCCTGCCTGCTGGCGAAGGATCGAAAAGCCGAAGGCTCTATGATTGGGCGAGGCCGGCCAAAGGTTCCATCGAGCGAAGCTAGATGGAATGGCCCGCGGAGGCGCGAGTCCGTTTGATTGGCCTGCAGGCGCTGCCATTTGATCATTGGCTTTTGATCCGCAGTTCGATCACAGATCCCGCAGACATGGCATTTTGTGTGACGTTCAGGTCGCACACGATGGAGCTGAAAGAACTCGCTGCAGTTGTCGGCTTGCGCTGGACGACCGAGGAATGTTTTCAATCGGCCAAGCGCGTCCTTCGGCAAGCTCAGGACGGGCTTGATCATTGCGCGGCGCGGTGTTGGCATGGCTGGCATCTGCAAATGATGCTGTCGATGGTGGCGCTGGCCTTTCACTCAGGCTTGCGTGAAAGGTTGAAAGAGGCGCAAATCGATTTCGCCTCTGGCGAAGCGACAAAAGGAG
>JBOHWF010000331.1:0-9020 GCA_050736455.1 Binataceae bacterium (SeqCode)
GTCAGGGCCTCGACGTAGTAGGAGCCGCCCAGCGGATCGACCACGCTGGCGACGCCAGTCTCGTAGGCCAGCACCTGTTGCGTGCGCAGGGCGAGTTCGGCGGTCTGCTCGGTCGGGATGGCGAAGGCCTCGTCCCAGGCCGCGGTGAAGACCGACTGCACGCCGCCGAGCACGGAGGACAGCGCCTGATAGGCCACGCGCACGATATTGTTCTGCGGCTGCTGTGCGGTCAGCGTGCTGCCGCCGCAGACCACACCGAAGCGGAACATCATCGCGCGGGGGTCGGTGGCGCCGAAGCGCTCCTTGAGATAGCGCGCCCACAGCCGGCGGCCGGCGCGGTACTTGGCGACCTCCTCGAACAGATCGTTGTGCGTGTAGAAATAAAAGCTGATGAGCTGGGCGAAGTCGTCGACCTTGAGACCGCGATCGACACAGCGCTGCACGTAGGTCAGGCCGTCGGCGAGGGTATAGGCCAGCTCCTGCACTGCGGTCGCGCCGGCGTCGCGGAAATGCGCGCCCGCCACGCTGATCGGATTGAAGCGCGGCGCGTGCGCCATGCAGTGCTCGATGGTATCGACGATCAGCCGCAAGGCAGGCTCGGGCGGAAAGATCCAGGTGCCGCGCGCGGCGTATTCCTTGAGGATGTCGTTCTGGACGGTGCCCGCGATCTTCGCGGCCGGCACGCCCTGGCGCTCGGCCACGACCAGATACATCGCGAGCAGGATCGCCGCGGTCGAGTTGATCGTGAACGAGGTGCTGACCCGATCCAGCGGGATGCCCTCGAACAACGTCTCCATGTCGGCCAGCGTGTCGATCGCGACGCCGACGCGGCCGACGTCATCGATCGCCTCGGGATCATCGGAATCCATCCCGAGCTGGGTCGGCAAGTCGAGCGCGACCGAAATTCCGGTCTGGCCCTGTTCGAGCAGCCATTTGTAGCGCCGGTTCGACTCGCGCGGCGTGCCGAAGCCGCTGTACTGGCGCATGGTCCACAGCCGTCCGCGATACATCGTCGGCTGCACGCCGCGCGTAAACGGGTATTGGCCGGGCTGACCAATATCCGCGCGCGGGTCGAGCTCGCCGATGCTCTCAGGCGTGTAGAGCACGTCGAGCTCGATGCCCGAGCCGGTCGTGGCGGGCGGGATCGCGCGCGCCTTGGCGACGCCCGGCGCACTCGCAGCGACGCCGTTTACGCCGTTCCTGCCGCTATCGGCGCGAGCAGCATCGCCCGCAGTCGAAGCGGATGTGAGATCGAGATCTTTTGCCATAGCAATTTACCTGAGGACGAAGTTAGCGGCCCTTGAAGACTGGCTCGCGGCGTTCCTTGCGGGCGTCGAGCGCCTCCTGATGGTCCGCGGAAATCCAGGTCTGGGCAAAGAGGTCGGCCTCGAAGGCGCGCGCGCGCTCATCATCGGGCGCGAGATCTTCGTTAACCAGCCGTTTGATCGCCCGCACCGCCATCCGCGGATTGGCTGCGATGGTCCGCGCGAGTTGCTTGGCCGCTGCGACCACCCGATCGCTCGCGACCATCTGATCCGCCAGCCCGATGCGCACCGCTTCAGCGGCGTCGATCAGCTCGCCGGTCAGCAGCAGGGTCAGCGCCCGTGCGCGCCCGACCAGCCGCACCATCCGGCGCCGTCCGCCCCACGCCGGCGTGATCCCCAGATTGACCTGCTTGAAGCCGAAATGGGCGCGCTCGCTGACGATTCTGATGTCGCAGGCCAGCGCGACCTCGCAGCCGCCGCCGAGACAATCGCCGTTGATCGCGCCGATCACCGCGAGCGGCAGCGCGCGCAGCCGCGCCGTGATGCGCTGCATCCGGCGCGACATCGCGACCGCCGCCTCGTAGGTGGTGATGCGCTCGAAATCCTTTAAGTCGCCGCCCGAAACGAAGCTACGATCGCCCGCGCCGGTGAGAATTAGCGCCGCGACAGTCGCATCCGCCTCGAGCCAATCGAGCACGCGCTCAATCTCCGCCATGGTCGCGAGGCTGACGGCGTTGTGCACCGCCGGCCGGTTGATCGTGAGGGTCGCGACGCCGGCGCCTTCGACGAAGCGCAGGAATTCGAGTCCGGCCAGCGGCTCGCGGTGCGCGCCGCTGGCATCGACTGGAGGATTGACCTGGCTCGCTTCGATTGCCACGGAAGATTTCTACACGAGAAACGTCAGGTTATCGATGTACTCGTCGTTGTTCACGAGGGTCACTTTTTTGAAGAAGATTTTGAAATCGCCGTCGGCGCGCCGCAGCTTATGGAGCGAGCGCCCGATGAAGACGTCCTGTTTTCCGCGCCGGACTTCGCCCAGTACGAAATTCGAGTTGGTGATTATTTCGCCGCCGGCGGTTTCCTCGATCTCGATATTCGAGACCACGCGCCGCAGACGCGAGGGCGGCGACTGCGCGTGGGCGTTGCCGCTCTGCAGCCGGCGGACGCGCGCTTCGAGGCGCTGGCGATTGTCGTAGGCGGTCGAGACCTGCCGCGCCGGATCGATGTCCTCGGCGCCGGCCGGAATCCAGTAGAGCGCGTCGTGATCCCACAGCGCGAGCCACTCCGCGTAGGCGTTTTCGTCCATCAGGCGCGCCTCGCGGTAGAGGAAGCTCTCGACCGCGCGAAAATCGACGCGAGGTTCAACCGCCACGCGCGAGCTACCTCGCGCGCGCCGCAGCGCTCGCCCGCGCGCGCCGCGCCTGCGCCGCGGCCGGCCCGCTCTGCGACATCACTTTCTTGTAGTGCGCGAAGATGCCGCGCAGCGTAATTTCGTCGGTCATCTGCCCGACGAGGGTGCCGTCGGCCGGGTCGCGGCGCTCGCGATGCATCCCGCGGCCGAGATAGATCCACGGGTCGAGCGTTGCCTGCATCCCGTCGCGCATCCGCGCGAACATCTCGACGTCGTCAGGCTGGCCCATCCCGGCCGCGCCGAAGAAGGCCTCGTGGCCACGCAGCCGCGCGGCGTTGAGCTCGGGCGCTACACCCTTGAGCAGCGTCGGATGGAGCATGACCTCCGTGCGCTCGACCGTCACCGGATGGGCGACGCGAATCTGCACGCCGATCAGAATCAGGTTGGGAAAGATGAAGCTATGGGTGCCGCCGGCGTTGAGCACTTCGGCGGCGCGCGCCGCGCCGAGACGCGCCTCGAGCCGCGCACGATAGTCGCCGTCGGCGGGCGTGGTCGGCAGCACCGCGCGAATCCGTTCGGCGTGCTCGCGATTGTAGCGGCGATAATCGAGCATCACGTGGCCGTTGCCAAGGTCGCGCGCCTCGCCCGCTGAATTGCCGTTGAAGGCGTCCAGCCGCACGCCAGTCTGACTCTGCAGCATGTCGAGAAAGGTCTCGTGGCTGAAGTTCGGATGGTAGCCATCCATCGCGTTTTCGACTTGGAACTTCCAGTTGCCGCTATAGTCGAACTTGTTGGTGCCCGCGCGCACCTCGAGCTCGCCCACCGGCGAGAGATCGGTGAACAGGTCGAGCTGCTCCTTGGCCGGCGCACCCAGATGATCGTCGAGCGTGATCCCGGCCGGCGCCATGCTGCCGAAGATAAAGCCGCGATAGCTCTCCATCCGCGGCACGCGCGTCAGGCCGAAATCCTCCTTGCGGAAGGAAGCGCCGTAGGCGTCCGGATAAGGCACGCCCGCGAGCTCGCCGTTGTTGCGATAGGTCCAGCCGTGATAGGCGCAGCGGAAGGTGGCGGCGTTGCCCTGCTCGACCTGGCATACGGTCGAAGCGCGATGGCGGCAGCGGTTCAGCATCAGCCGCACCTCGCCGTCCTGTCCCCGCGCGATGATCACCGGTTGACGCCCGATGCGGCTTAAGCGGAAGTCGCCCGGGTTGGGCACTTCGCCGGCGTGGCCGACGTAGACCCATCCGCGATGGAAAATCTTCTCGAGCTCGTCGGCGAAGATCTCGGGATCGGTGTAAAGGCTGCTGTGCACCTTGTCGCGCTTGATCAAAGCGCCGTAATCGATTCGGCGATTGTTCATTTTTTTCCGACGCCTCCTGGCGATGCGCCTGGGCTGGGCATCTTCAGCCGGGGCGCCTGATGCATCATAAGCTAGCCCAGTAGCCGCGCGTTTTCCAATGGATCTGCTCCACTCGCAGCATCTCGACTGAATTCTTGACGCAGCTCGAGGGGGCGGCCGAGTCTGCGAGGCGCGGTCAGGCCAAGACTCGCCTGCTCGCTCCGCTCGGCAGCCCTCGCTCCGCTAGTGCGACCGCCTTGCCGCGGCGAATGCGATGCTCTAGCCTTGACGGATGGATACTTCCTTGCGAACAGTGCCGCGCGGCCTCTCTTACACTTCCTCGCGACCGCACTGACGATCACTGCCCCGGGCAGTCGCCCTTTGGCGGCCTCGAACACAAAATCTTTCGGCGAATTTGAGCTGATCAACCGGCTCTGCGCGAAGCTGCCGCGCGGCCGGCGCACCATCCTCGGCGCGGGCGACGATTGCGCGATAATCGCGCGGGGACCCGGCCGGCAGCTACTTACCATCGACTCGATGGTCGAGGGGGTGCATTTCAAGCTCGACTGGACCACGCCAGAGGTGCTCGGCGCGCGGGCCTTGACGGTGAATCTGAGCGACATTGCCGCGATGGGCGGAGCACCGACGGTATGCGTCGTCAACCTCGCGATTCGCCCGGGCTTGCCCGTGACTTTTTTCGACCGGCTCTACGCGGGCTTGCGCAAGCTTGCGGCCGCCACCGGCGTCGCGGTGGTTGGCGGCAACGTCACGCGCGCCGCTCAGCTTGCGATTACGATCGCGCTCCTGGGTGACGCCGGCGCGGGCGTGATGCGCCGTGATCGCGCGCGCGTCGGCGACGCCGTCTATGTGACCGGCACGCTCGGCGACGCCGCGTTGGGGCTGGCGATCCTGCAGGGACGGCAGGCCGCACGCGGCGCTGCGCGCAAATTCCTGCTCGGCCGCTTTCTCGCGCCGACCGCCCGCCTGGCCGCGGGCCGCAGATTGGCGGCGCTCAGACCGGTCCCGGCCGCGATCGATGTCAGCGACGGCCTCTGGCAGGACTTGGGCCACATGCTCGCGCGCAGCCACGTCGGGGCCGAGGTTGAGGCTGAGGCGATTCCGCTTTCGCCCGCCTATCGCGCCGTACTCGGTAAGGACCCGCAGCTCGCGCTCAGCGGCGGCGACGACTACGAGCTGCTGTTCTGCACGGCGCCGCGCCTTCCGGTCGCGAAGCTGAGTCGCCGACTCGGCGTGCCGGTGGCCCGCATCGGTCGAATCGTTAAAGGCTCCGGCGCGAGGTTGCTCAAGGGCGGGCTGCGATTGACGGCGTCGGCGCGCAGCCTCGTCGGATGGGATCAGCTGCGTGACGCCGATGGTTAACGTCATCCTGGCGATCGCGGTCGCGGCGCTGCTGCTGTTGAGCGCGACCCTGGCCGCGTCCGAGACCGCACTCTTTGCGTTAGTTCGGATGGAAGACACCCGCGACAAGCTGAGCGCCCGGGTGCGCGAGGCGTGCGATCGCCTGCTGGCGCGGCCGCTCGAAGCGCTGCTCGTCATCGTCGGCCTCAACGAGGCCTGCAACATTTTCGCCGAATGCCTTGCGACGGCCTTGTTGCTGACCTGGCTGGGCGCCGTCGGGGCGTGGGTGGCCGCGCCGCTGATGCTTTTCGTCGTCCTGATCTTTTGCGACATCACGCCCAAGACCTTCGCGCTCGGCTACCCCGGCGGGGTCGCGCTGATCTCGGCGCGGCCGCTACGGCTGGCCGCGCAAATTGCGCATCCGCTCGTGCGCTGGCTGGTGCCGGCGATGGCGCCGCCGCGGCCCGCGCCAGTCTCCGAGCAGGAGTTCAAGGCGTTGTTGCGTGCGGGTGAGCTGGTCGGCGAGGTCGAGCCGCAGGAGCGCGAGCTGATCCACAAGGTCTTCGATTTCGGCAACCGCCGTGTGGCCGAGATCATGACGTCGCGCGAAAAACTCTTTGCGATCGACGCGGCGACCCCGCCCGATCGCCTCATCGCGGAGGTCGCTCGCGGCCACTTCTCCCGCGTGCCGATCTATCGCGGCGCGCCCGACAACATCGTTGGCGTGCTGCATGTCAAAGACCTGGTCACGCGGCGGTTGGGTTCTGTGCCGCCGCGGCTCGAGCGGCTGACCCGTCCCGCCTATTTCATCCCGCCGGCCAAGCGGCTCGGCGAACTGTTCGACGAGATGCGGCGCGGCCGCTTCCAGCTCGCGCTGGTGGTCGGCGAGTTTGGCGGCCTGCTCGGCTTGATCACGCTCGAAGACCTGCTCGAGGAGCTGTTCGGCGAGATCCGCGACGAGTTCGACTACGACGGCCCCGAGCTGATGCCGGCCGGGCCGGGTGAGTGGCTGGCCGCAGGCGCGATCGACTTGGCGCGCCTGCGCGCCGCGCTGGGCGACCAGGGCTCACTCGCAGCCGCCGGTCCGCAGACGCTCAATGGCCTGGTCCTGCGCCAGCTCAAGCGCGTGCCGCGGCGCGGCGAGGATTTCCAGCTCGGTGATTTCCACGCCCGCGTCGAGCGCGTGCGCGGTGCTACCGTCGAGCTGGTGAGGCTGCGGCGATGACGCTCACAGCCGTGCTCGCCATCATCGCCGCGTGCCTCGCGTTGCAGGCGTTCTTCGCCGCCAGCGAAATCGCGCTGGTCGCCGCCGACGACCTCAAGGTCCACGCCGATCGCGAACGCGGTGATCATCTCGCGCGCGTGCTTGGCCGGCTGCTCGAACGGCGCGATCGCATCGTCGCGCTGATGCTGACCGGCGCCAACCTCGCCACGGTGATCGCCGCGACCACACTGACCAGTTTCCTGCACGCGATCGATCCCAAAAGCGCCTACCTCGCGCCCTTTATCCTGGCGCCGATCGTCCTGCTGCTCGGCGAATCCGCGCCCAAGATGCTCGCACTGCGTGCGCCGCTCCGCTTTGCCCGGCTGGCGGCGCGGCCGCTCGCCCTCCTCGCAGCGATCCTCGCGCCGCTGCTCGCCGCCGAGACCGCCTTGAGCCGGATGCTGCGGCGGATGGTCGGCGTTTCACCGGAGGCCGACAGCGTCTTTCTCAGCCGCGAGGACCTCGCGATGCTGGTGCGGCGCACCTCGAGTGCGGCGGCGCCGCCCGCCGCCAGCCTCGATTCAATCGAGCCTGCCGAGCAGCAGATGATCAGTCGCATCTTCCGCTTCACCCGCGCCGAAGCGCGCAAGGCGATGGTGCCGCTGGTCCGCGTCGAGGCGATCCCGGAGGAGACCACCGTCGCCGGCGCGATCGAGCTGGTGCAGCGCGAGGGTTACACGCGCGTCCCGGTCTTCCAGAAGCGCATCGTCAATATCGTTGGCGTGCTGCACGCCTTCGACCTGCTCGAAGCCCCGGACCTGTCGCGCCCGGTGGCCGAGCTGATGCGGCCGGTGAGTTACTTTCCCGAAGCCACGCCGCTCGACGAAATCCTGATCGCACTGCAGCGCACGCGCGAGAGCCTCGCCGTGGTGGTCGACGAGTATGGCGGCGCCTCGGGCATCATCACGATGGAAGACCTGCTCGAGGAGGTCGTCGGCGAAATCGAGGACGAGCACGACGAGCGCGAGGAGCTGGCGCGGGTGATCAATCCGCGCACCCTGGTCGTGCAGGCGCGCGCCGAAGTCGCCAACCTCAACGAGCGCTTCGGCCTCAAGCTCCCGGAAGAGGGCGAATATGCTACCATCGGCGGCCTCGTGGTCGAACGTCTCGGGCATATTCCGAAAAGGGGCGAGCAGCTCAAGGCCGGCGATGTGACGATCACCGTCGTCCAGAGCGACGCGCGCGCGGTGCGCGAAGTCCTGCTGCATCCCGACCAGCCGATCCGCGCCGAGGCCCGGCCCGCGCGATGACCGAGGCGCGCATCCGCGAGCTCCTGGAAGCGGTCGCGGCCGGGCGCTTGACCGCCGACAGCGCGCTTGGCCGTTTGCGCAATCTACCCTTCGACGATCTGGGTTTCGCCCGCCTCGATAATCATCGCTTGCTCCGCCGCGGCGTGCCCGAGGTGGTCTTTGGCGACGGCAAGACGGCCGATCAGATCGCGACGATCGGCCGCGCGATGGCCCGCAGCGGCGTCAACCTGATCGTCACGCGGCTCGCCCCCGACAAGGCGCGCGGCGTCAAGCGCAAGCTCGCGGCGCTCGACTATCGCGCCGAGGCGCGGGTTGGCGTCGTCCTCCACGAGCCGCCGGTCGTAAGCGGTCATGGCAAAATCGTTATCGTCAGCGCTGGGACATCAGACATTCCGGTCGCCGAGGAAGCCGCAGTGTGCGCCGAGCTCTTCGGCAATCGCGTCGAGCGCGTCTATGATGTGGGCGTCGCCGGCCTCCATCGCCTCGCCGCGCAGGCCGCCGCCCTCCAATCCGCGAGCGTGCTGATCGTCGTCGCCGGGATGGAAGGCGCGCTGCCTTCGGTGGTCGCCGGGCTGGTGGACAAGCCCGTCGTCGCCGTGCCGACCAGTGTCGGCTACGGCGTTGCCTTCGGCGGGCTGGCGGCGCTGCTCGGGATGCTCAATAGCTGCGCGGGCGGGGTCACCGTGGTCAACATCGATAACGGCTTCGGCGCGGCGCTGGCCGCCACGCTGATCAATCGGGTCGGGCTTACTCGGAACGCAACCGATGGCCGAACGCAAAACTCACCAAACGCTCACCAGCGGACGCGCACGCCGCGCGATTAAGATCGGCGGCCTCGCCTCGCAGGTCGGCTCGAGCTACCTGTGGGCGTCGCTCCGCCGGCCGTTTCTCACCTCCGGCCGCTTCGAGCAGGAGTTGCTCGACACCCACCTCAAGAACGCTCGGCGCATCGTCGAAAGCTCCAAGCAGTTGCGCGGCGCGTTCATGAAGCTCATCCAGATGCTTTCGACGCGCGCCGACCTTATGCCTAACGAGGCTATCGACATCCTCAAGGCGACCCAGTCGAACGTGCCGCCGATGGATTACAAGCTGATCGCGCAGCAGTTGCGCCGCGAGCTCGGTAAGCCGCCCGAGCAGCTCTTCGCGAGCTTCGAGACCGAGGCCTTTGCCGCGGCCTCGCTCGGCCAGGTCC
>JBOHWF010000332.1:0-1513 GCA_050736455.1 Binataceae bacterium (SeqCode)
CTTTTATTCGTATTCGCGGCCGTGGAGCGCCGTTCCGCATCGCGCGCTCACTTCACGCGCAGCGCGATTTTGCGTGCATTCGACGACCTCACGTCTGACGCGGTTATCAAGAGCAGGTTGACCTGAACGAACGTCTCAAATTTTGCGAGTTTCATAAGGCGCCGCCACGGCAGCTATGCTCTTGCTGATTCAAACCGGGCACTGGAGCCGAATCATGAAAAATGTCGCGGTCTGCCTCACCTTTGACTTCGACGCGATGTCAGTATGGATCGGGACGTTTCAGGCACGTACGCCGAGTGCGCTCTCGCGCGGCGAGTTCGGCCGGGTCGGGGCGGAAAGGCTGCTCGCGCTATTGCGCGAGCGGGGTCTGCCGTCGACCTGGTTTATCCCCGGGCATACGGCCGACGCGTTCCCGTCGACGGTTGCAGCGATCGCGGCCGCGGGCCACGAAATCGGTCATCACGGCTATTTTCACGATCACGCCAAAACTGCCGCGGACGAGGCCCGCGATTTCGATCGGGCAAGCGCAACACTCGCGCGCATCGCCGGCCGTGCGCCAATCGGTTATCGCTCGCCGGCCGCGGACTTGCGACCGAGCACTCTCGAAGGTCTGCTCGAGCGCGGCTTTCTCTACGACAGCAGCATGATGGCGAATGATTTCTCGCCTTATTACTGCCGTCTCGGCGATCAGGCGCCGGTTGACGGACCTTACCTCTGGGGCCGCGAGACCGACCTCGTCGAACTGCCATTCTACTGGGGCCTCGACGACTTCCCGGCCTTCGAGTTCGTCGCGACCCGCAACGGCATAATTCCGGGATTGGCCGCGCCGTCGCAGATTTACGAGGTCTGGGCCGGCGATTTCGACTACCTCTACGACCGGGTCGGCGAAGGCGTCTATATTCTGACGATGCATCCGCAGACGATCGGCCGTGGCCATCGACTACTGATGCTCGAACGGCTGCTCGACCACATGAGCGGGCGCGCGGGCGTCACGTTCAAGACCATGAGCGAGGTCGCGTTCGAGTATCGACAGACTCATCCGCGACGGCGAACCTAATTCTGAACGCAGCTCGCGGACTCGTCTGCTCGTTCCGCGCCGCAACCGCGCTCCACTAGCGAAGCTACCGCACGCGCAAAACGATTTTGCCGAAGTGCTCGCTCGCTTCCATCATGCGATGGCCCTCGCGGGCGTCGGCGAGCGGGAGGACCTGATGGAATGCACTGAGGAAAGCGTCAAATTTTCCTACGCCCGCTGATCGCGTCAATGGTACTGCTTTAACGGCGATCGCTCGGCCGTATCCACGACCATCTTCCAGGTCGGAAGTGGTGTCTTGTCCGGGTCGCCGAGCTCCCGGTCCTTGAAAATCTTGTAGGTGCCTTTGACTTCGCCGGCGGTCGGGCGCCGAATCGAATCGTTCTTGTTCGAGATCTGCAACTCGAACCGCAACCCGTCTTCTGTAAGCGAGTTACTGGCCCCGCAGAAAATATTCTCTCCAGGCCGCAGCTTGCTGCG
>JBOHWF010000333.1:0-7736 GCA_050736455.1 Binataceae bacterium (SeqCode)
GCCGGGTCCGGTCGAATCGACGCAGCGCTTCTAGCCGCTCGCGCCCGCCAGCGGCGAGAACGCGAAGGCTAGAATCGTTCCCACCAGAATCGTCGCGCCAAATGCGTGCACAGCATAAGTGCTGCTCAAGACCAGCAAGCCGAAGGACAGCAGCGTCGTCAGCATCGCGAGCCATACGCCGAGCATCGTGACCGCGCGGCGTGAGGGTTCCGTCTCGCGGCAGAAGACCGCGTAATCGAAGCCGATGGACAAGACCAGCACCAGCGCCAGCGCATTAAAAAAGGTGAAGCGCACCCCGGCGAGGGCTACCAGCGGCGGCGTCGCGAGCACTGCGATCACCGGCGCGATCGTCACGCGGAGACTGCCGCGCACGCCGTAGCGCCAAACCAGCACCGGCATCATCAAGAGCACCGAGATTGCGATCAGAAGCATCGCGCGCCGGCGATACTCGCCGAGCAGACCCGTCACGTCTCCGGCCGGATCGATGAAACGCACGTCCGGCAGCGCGGCGGCGAGACCGCGGATTTCGTCGGGCCGTGAAACGCCGGCCAGGAGCACCACTTGCGTGCCGCCACTCGCGTCGAGAATCAGGTTACGCAGGAACGCGAGCGGCGCATCATCAGCAATGGCGTAGGGGGTGAGGAATTCGTTATTACCGGCGCCGACTTGCGCGTTGCCGGCCATGCCCAAGCGTTGATAGTACGACGCCAGATATGGCCGCATCAGCCGGTCCCGTACCAGAGCGCGATTCTCGCGCTGACGCGCGACCGAAGGTATGAACTGTGCGAGCGCCTGGAAACCCCGAAGCGCGCCCTGCCGCCTGGCCACGGCGAGACGCGTTTGCAACGCCTCCTCGGTCTGCAGCGCGCGCTCACCATCTGCCGCGCGCACCAGCAGGAATTCCGTGCCGCCGGAGATTCCGCTGAGTCGGCGAATTTGCGCCTCCTGGTCGCGCAGATTGCTGGCAAGCGCCTGCTGATGCCGGACATCGTCATCGACCCGGAGCCTGGTTGCGCCAACCACTGCCCCGATTGCGATCAGCGCAATCAGGCAGAAGCGCCAGCGGCGATAGCGCGCCTCCTGCCAAAACCGCGAGAGTTGATCAGCCATCGTCAAAACCCGTGCCCCATGCAAAAGCGGCTCGGGGCTGTCCAGCGCCGGCAGCCACAAGAGCACTGTGATGAAAGAACCGCTCAGACCGATCGCGGCGAAGACCGCGAGCTGATGCAAGCCCGGAAACGGCGCGAGCATCAGGGTCGCGTAACCGATCAGAGTAGTGGCGGCCCCCAGCGTGATTCCGGGCAGCACGCGGCGCAAGCGAGCGGGCGGAGGTCCCGCATCCGCGCCGAAACGCGCGGACACGTATTGTAGGCAATAGTCGATCGCGATGCCGATCAGGCTGACCCCGAACAGCAACGCAGCCACGTGAAGGCCGCCGAAGATTGCGAAGCATGCCGCGAAGGCGCAGACCACTCCAATTGCGATCGCCAGCAGCGTCAGCCACAGCGGCCGCAGCGCACGGAAGACGCTCAGGATCAGGACGATCGTCCCGACCAAGGAAACGATGCTGAGACGCGTGATCTCGCCGGTCGCGCGGTGCGCGCCGGCCTGCGCGTAGAAGATCGCGCCGGCGCGCAGGACCTGCAGATGCGGGCTCGTCGCGCGCAGTTTTTGCACGGCCGCATCAAGGGCCACGACGAAATGCTGCTGGAACGCGCCGGAGTAAACCCGGCCATTAAGCTGCGCGATCAGCAGAACCCAGGTCGTACCGCCGTCGCGCGTCGAGAGCACCCCGTCATCAGGGACGAGACGCGCCACCGGCATCGGCAGGTTGCTCAGAAATTCCGGCATCAGCAGGAACGGATCACTTCGCAGCAGATTCGCATCCGCGACGGACGACGGCCCGTAGACGCTGGCGATTGCGCGCTCGACAATCTGCGCGGCGCGATTTTGTTGCAAGTGCTCGCGATCGGCGTCGCTGAGCAGTCCGCGGCGATATGGAAAATATATCGCGCCAAGCGCCTTCAGGCGGTCAGCAGGTATGCGATAGGTCACGGCCTTCGTCATGCCGGAAGCCTCGAGCGCCCGCGCCAAAGTCAAACCGCCGGCGCGAGCCTCCGCCTGATCGTGGTCGCCCACCAGAATGAAAATGCGTTGGGCCAACATCTCGCGCACTCGTTCCGTGGCGAGCTGGAGCGAGGCGTCGCGTTCCTCGACCGGCAGGAGCGCGGTCATGTCGCTCTGCAGCTCGACGCCGCGGCGCAGTTGCAGTAGTAGCGTTGCGACGGCGGCCAGGACCACCAGACCCCACGCATACGCGGCGATCTTCATGCTCAGCCGCGCGGCTTGAGATCTTTGTTGTCATCCAGCAGGCGCGCGTCGTCGCTACCCGGCGCAAGGCTCGAAATCGTCTGCTCGAGAAAGGTTAGCTGCTCGGAATCGCCGTTGGCGCGCTTGATATTGACGACGTCAACCATCTTGCCGCCGGTGATCACGATCGAGGCGACGACCTCGGCGATCGCATCGCTGGTCCGCCGCGGCGTCAGAACGGTGCGCCATGCTCTGCGATCGCCGCGGGTTTCGACCGCGAAATCATGCCGCATCGCGGCCCAGTCCCCGCTCAGCGCACTGTCGAGCAGGTCATAAAAATACGCGACGAACGGAGCCCTTGCCGTCTCGAGCTGTTGAACTTCGCGGCCGTCGATGATCTGCCGGAGGCTGGCCGGCGTGATCACGGTGGTGGTTTGGATCGGCTGCTCGAGGCGCCAGATGAGTCCGCGGCCGGGTGCGAGAAGAAAGCTCCCGTTACTCGTCAGCGTGGACGTAAGCCCGACAAGATGCCGGACCTGGATGAAGCGGCCGCGCAAAGTCTGACCCGGCGCGAGCGTAGGTCCCATCACGAACTCGGCCCGGCCGAGCGAGCTAAGCGCGGCCAGCGCGATGGCCCCGATGAACGATCGCGCCAGCACGCGAGTCACAGCGCGCGCCGCACTTTCTCAACCAGCGCCGCCGGGGTTTCAAAGCACAGCTCGTTGCTCGCGCGATCGACCGTAACCTGGACGGTGTGCGCTTTGGTCAGAATCTCAGCAGTCTCCGCGTCGGTAATGACGTAATTGGTTTTGAGGCGATTCTCGTACTCGACCAGCGTCGCCGTCACCCTGATGGTCTGGAGCGGGTTGATCGGACGCACGTACTTGATCCGCAAGTCGACGATCGGCCACGCGAAGCCGCTTTCAGACATTTCGCGGTAGCCGAAAGAGATTTTCTCGAACAAAGCTGCGCGCGCCTGTTCAAGCAGGCGCGGGTAATTGCCGTGCCAAACGATGCGCATCGGATCAAGGTCATAAAACTGAATCCGAATAATGACCTCGGCGGAAATCATGGTATCGCAGGCTTATCTGGCGTGGACGGCTGCTGCCAGAAGTCAAAAAAGTTGTACCATTGAAAAGGGTCGATCTGGCAAAAGCTCTCAAGCCGCGCGGCGTAGCGCGCCGCCCACCCAGCAATCGCCGACTCGCGATCGCGACGCGGCAGAGTGATGCGCTCGGCAAAGATTTCAAAGTACAGCGCGTAGGCGCCGTTCTGGCGGATGCAGAACATGAGATAGACCGGGCATTCGAGCAGGTGCGCGAGCACGTAGGGGCCCTGGGGAAACGGCGCGTCGCCGCCCAGAAAGGGCGCAATGCTGATGCGCTCGTCGCCGCGGACTGGAATGCGATCGCCCGCGATCGCTACCCAGTCGCCGCGCGCGATCGCTTCCTCGAGGGTGATCATCGCGCCCGGATTCATCTCGGTGACCTGGATCGTGTCGGCCATCGCCGCGGGCCGGAACTCGCGCAAAACGCGGGCAAAGTTTTCTGCGTGAACCGTGTGCACCAGAATCTTGATGCGCGATCGTTGCCCCTCGTCGAGCAGCGCTCGGCTGAGCTCGATATTGCCCAGATGCGAGACGATCAGCAGGATACCCCGCCCGCTTGCGGTGACGCGATCAAGCGTAACCCGGTCCTGCACAACCACCGCAGCCGGATCGATGCCGCCGAGCCACGCCGCGAACGTGTCTACGGTCTTGCGCGCGAACCCGAAGGAGTGCCTGAAAGTCGCGAGTTGGCCGGGATGGTATTCGAGGCCCTTTGCCGCATACGCGCGGCGCAAAAACTCGCGCGAGGCGCGCCGCTGCTCAGCTCCACTCAAATGGAAATAAAGCGCGATCGGCAAGACCGCCACCGTGCATCCCCAGCGTCCGGTCACCCGATACAACAACGCGAGAAGACTCAAGCCCCAGTAGGCCCCGCGCTCGGCGAGCGCAGCCCAGTGCCGCGGCGCGCCGCTGGGCCGCCGACGATTGCGCAGGATCTGCCGCAGCCGCCACGGCATCGCGAGCACCAGCCGCGCGTGCATCACAGTGATCAGCCAATTGTCGCGGAGCAAAGCAAAGTTCGAGGTGTTGCCCGCCGGATACACGACCTGCACCGGCACGAGAAAGACTGGCGCCCCGTCCCAAATCAAGCGGACGAAAATCTCGATATCGAAATCCATCCTGCGTCCGAGCCGATGAGTCGCCTGCAGCTTCGCCACGCGCTCGAGCGGATAGAGCCGTAGGCCGCACATCGTATCGACCGGACGCGTCGTCAGCGTTTCGATCGCGACCCAGAAGTGGGTGAGCGAGCGGCCGTAGCGCCGTCCGCGCGGCGCCGATGAGTCGAGGGTCGGAGCGCCCGCAATCAGCGCCTCGGGATGCGCCGCACCGAGCGCCACGCACTCGGGAAGCTTCGCGGGATTATGTTGCCCATCGGCGTCGATCTGCAGCGCATGGGTAAAGCCCGCGGCGCGCGCCAGATCGAACCCTTGCATGACCGCGGCTCCTTTGCCGCGGTTGGCGTCGAGGCGATACACCGTCACCCCGCTAGCGGGCGCATGCAGTGCGGCCAGTACGGCGCGGGTGGGCGCATCGCTGCCATCGTCGATGATAAAAACCGCCAGCCCAAGGTCACGCAGTTGGCGCACCAACTCGCCGACCATGGTGCCGTGATTGTAGCTCGGAATAATCGCGCAAGGCTTGAACGTCATGCCGCGGTGAAGCTGATATGCCCAGACGAGCAGGCGCCGTCAGCGTCGCTGTAGTCGAACTCTACGCGGTTGCGCGCGGGGCTGTGTTTGAGCCGCAGGGTGACGCGATGATTGGGCCGGATGGGCTTTCTGAATTTAATTTGAAGCGTCGCTGCAGACGCGGAGCCAAGCGCGAAGTACTCGCGGCAATAACCGATGGCCCAGTCCAGTTGAACCACGCCCGGCAGTATCGCGAAGCCGGGAAAATGCCCACGAAAATACAGCAGCGCTTCGGGAATGACCAGCCGCAACGCGGCCTGCTCTCCCGAGCGAGTGACCTCGACGATTTCCGGATGCCTGAGCTCCGCCTGCGCAACGCCCGCTTCCGCGCTCATGAGGCCTGCTCCAGCAACGCCACCACGTCGCGAACGCGTCGCTTGCCAAGCCCATCCAGCGGTATCAAATCCACAAATCGCCAGCGGCGCGGCAGCACCGCGAGATCCTCGGTCGACGAAAGTTCCCGTCGCAGCATCCGCTCGAAGCGAAATTTCCCGAGCCGCTCGAGCTCGGCATGCCCGGCGGCTGTGAGCCTCACGACGGCGCCGAGACAGGCGCGCTTCCCGCCGAGGCCGGCCACCGCGGCCTCTGCGATCCAGGGCAGCGACGCGAGCTCACGCTCGAGCCGCGGGAGACTGACCCGCTGGCCTTCGATCTTAAGCACGCGATCGCTTCGGCCCTCGAGGCGGAAACGCCCGTCGGGAGTGAAGGTGATTCTGTCGGCCTGCTCGCGCCAACCCTCACCGGAGGCATGCGGCGAGCGCAGCAGGAGAACGCCGTCGGCGCGCGAGGCGACCTCAACCGACGGTAGTGGCTGCCACAGCACGGGTTCCGTCGCGTCGCGCCGCCACGCGATAACCCCGGCTTCGGTGCTGCCGAAAATCTCGGTTGGCGCGCAGCCGAAGATCCCAGTGGCCTCACGCGCGGCCGCGGCCGGCAAGGGCGCCCCGGCGGTGATGATCAAACGCGGACGGTTCGCGGGCGCCAGCGGCGCGAGGCCGCCCAGTCGCATGAGTTGCGCCGGACTCGCGACGATCATCGCGGGGCCGTGCAATTGCGCCATCAGCGGCTCCCACGCGACGTGCACCTCCGTGTGAAACGGCCGTCCCGCCGCCAGCGGCCAGATAATGCGGAAGGTCATGCCGAAAACGTGCTGATGGGTGACGGTGCCAACGATCGGAACGGCGCCGAGCTCCGCGCCCCACATCTGTTCGAGCACCGCAGCCTCGCGCTCGAACAGCGCCAGCGACTTCGCAACGCGCTTCATCTCACCGGTCGAGCCGGAGGTAAAAAAATCGATGCGGCCCTCGGCATTGTCGAGAGCGAAGGGCTCGGCCGCGGCATGGCTCGCTTCCAGCCCGAGCTTGTTGCCAACCGCGATAGTCTCTGTGTCAGTTAACAACGCGTCGACCTCGCCAGCGAGGCTGCGCAAGGTGCCCTCCTGTGCGTTTGGCGGCAGTATTACCTCGGCGCCGATTTTGATCAGCGCAAGGACGCCGACGATAAACCAGTAGCCGTCTTGGCAGACCACGGCGCCGCGCCGGATGGCGCTGGTGGCAAGGCGATCGGCGTTGTGACAGGTGTCAGCGCGCAAGCGCGCCAACGTGATTGGCCGTCCATCCTGGATCGCGACGCAATGCGATCCGGGCCGCGCGCCGGCCAACAGATCCCCTAACGCGATAAGGCTCACGCCGCGCCTCGGAGGCGTTGATGGACCCCCTGGCGAATTAGAAATTCAGCCGCAAACATCGCCCCGATCGCCAGATAGGCGATGAAGCCATTGTACAGCGTCCAGAGCCTCAAACTGCCGCTAAGAGCGGTCGCCGCAGAAACCGCGGCATTACTGAGGAAAAACATCAGCCACGCGATCGTCACTTTGCGGAGATAGGAATTCACCTCCAACGGCAGGTCCGGATGACGCAGGCGGGCGATTTGCTCAATGATCGTCGGTGGCCGCAGAAGCGAGTAGGCGAAGGCCGCGGCGAGGACGAGACTCAACAGCACCGGGTAGGCCTTGAGGCCGACCAGCGGTGAACGCGCCGCCAAGATTAGCAATCCGGCCCCAGCAACCAGGTACGGCAGGTGCTTGCGGCCACCTTGCTGCGGTCCGAGCGTCAGCCTGAGCACGAGCAGGGCGAGCACGAAAGCTACGAGCATCCCCGCGGGCAAGATCCGCAAGCCAAAATAGACCAGAAACGGATAGGCGACCGCGATCGCCGCCAACGCAATATCAAGGCCGCGCGCTATGGTTAATCTGCGCATAAATCTTGTCGACCACGTCACCGAGGGTGCGCACGCTCTTGAATTCGGACGGCGAGATCTTGCGGCCGGTATATTCCTGCAGCTTCACCACCAGATCGACCGCATCGATGCTGTCGAGATCGAGATCCTCGGAGAGGCGCGCGCCCAGGGCGAGCTTCTCTGCTGGCAACTCGAACAGTTGCTGCAGATATTGCGACAGCACCGCCGCAATCTCATCCTTCGAGACCATCAATGAGATTCCTGCCGCGCCAGATATTGCGCGATGGTCCGCACGGTCTGGAAGATCGCACGAATCTGTTCCTTCGTGCCCTGCACTTTGAGTCCGTACTTCTTCCGCAGCGCGACACCTAGTTCCAACCCATCGATTGAGT
>JBOHWF010000334.1:0-3705 GCA_050736455.1 Binataceae bacterium (SeqCode)
GGTCAAGCGCGCGTCGATCGGGTCGTTGATTTTCAGAAACGCCTGGGCCTCGCCCCACAGCGCGGCGCTGGCATAGCGGCCCTCCGGGAAGCGCATGTTCAGATCGTTGAACTGCAGGATCGAACGGTCGAACTGGCCCAGCTCGAACAGCGCGTTGCCGGAAAAATATTCCGCCGGCTCGCTCAGCGCGGATTTCGGGTAGCGGCGCTGCAAATCCTGAAACCTGCTGAGCGCGGGCTGATACTTGCCGGCCGTCATCGCGAGCAAACCCGCGCGATACTGCTTGGCCCCCGCTGCGCTGGGCCTGGTCGCGAGTTCCGCCGCGGCCGCCTGCCGCCAGGTGATGGGCGCCTGCGCCGGTGGCGGTGGGGGTGGAGGCGGAGGAGGGGGCGGTGCGTTCGCGGGAGCCGGCGGTGGTAGATTGGCGACGGTTTCCGCTGGTGGCGCTGCGGGATTCTCATCGCCGGGTGCAGCTTCGCCTGCAGGACTCGCCTCTGCGCCGGGCGCAGGCGCTGCGGCGCCCGGCCCTTCGAGTTTTTTGACGCGTTGCTGCAAGGCCGCGAGCTCGTCGTCGTGACCGCCGCCCTGTTGCAGCTCGGCGATCTTATCGTCCTGCCGCGCGAGTTTTTCCTTTAATGCGTCGATCTGCTGACGATCGTCCGCGACGATCTGGCGCAACGACTGCTCGTTGCTGCGCAACTGGTCGACGTCACTGTTGGGCGCGCAGCCCACCACAACCAGCGCCAAGCTCAGCATTCCCGCCGCGGCCGACCAGTTCATTTCGTGCCCGCGGCGCCTTCGCTCACCGCAAAATGATCGCGGCGGTTCTGCGCCCAGCACTCGTCGGTGTCTTCACTGCAAAGCGGCAGCTCTTTGCCGTAACTGATGGTCGAAAGCCGGCTCGCGTCGATCCCCAGAGTCTCGAGATAATCTTTCGCCGCCTGCGCGCGCTTGGCGCCCAGCGCCAGGTTGTATTCTTCCGAACCGCGGTCGTCGCAATGGCCTTCGATCTGCGCGCGGCTCCCGCCATTTTTCTGCAGCCAGTCGGCGTTGGTCTTGAGAATCTCGCCGTCCTGCGCCCGCACGGTCGAGTCGTTATAGTCAAAATGGATATCGGTCAGCGGACCCTGGCTGTCCGCGCCCAGCTTGCCCTTCTGGAACTGGCTCAGCGAGTCGCTACCGCCGAGCCCCTGCTGGCCCAGCCCATTCTGGCTTGCGCCCGCGCCGGCCTCCGGCTTTTGCGACGAGCAGCCCGCGCCCGCCAGCGCCACGATCGCGACGACGGCGGCCAGCGCCCACCGCCAACCGCCCGCGTCACCCGCCAATCCACCACGACCACGAGGGATTCGTATCATCACCGTCTCCTTCCGTTAGCGGCCCGGTTATTTTCCCGTCTGCCGCGAGCATCATGTAGATCCTTGAGCGGCCGTCGCGCCGCGAGCTGAAGGCGAGATAGCGCCCGTCCGGCGACCACGACGGCCCTTCGTTCGAGCCTTCGCGGGTCAGTTGCCGCGCTTCTCCGCCGCTGGCGCTGATGACCATGATTTGAAAGATCCCGTGACCGCCGCGGCTCTCATAAGCGATTTTTTTGCAGTCCGGCGAAAACGCCGGAGCCGTGTTGTAGTCGCTCTTGAAGGTCACCCGCCGCGCCGTGCCACCATCGAGCCCCATCACATAGATCTGCGGACTGCCCGCGCGATCCGAGGTGAAAGCGAACTCACCCCCGCTGCGGCAGGCTGCCGGGCTGACATTAATCGCATGATTATTTGTCAGCCGGCTGATTTCCGCGCCGCCCGCGTCCAGCAGCTCGAGATTGGTGGCGCCGTCGTGCGAGAAGGCCCCGATGATCCGGCCGTCCGCCGTCAACGCGCCGCCAACTGCCATCCCGTTCGGCGATTGAATCCGCGTCTCGACGCTTTGGTTGACGTCGGCCAGGTACAGACTCGGGCTCATCGACTTGTACGACAAATAGAGTAGATGACCCACGCTCTGGTCGAAACTCGGGAACAGATTGATGGTCGGATTATCGGTCACGCGAAAGCTCGCGCCGCCGCCGTCGAGCCATTGCGTATAGACTTCCTTGAAGCGCCCGCCGCGGGTCGAGACATAGGCGAGCCGGCTGGCGAACGGCCCGCGCGTACCGGTGACCGCGGCCATCAGCGCGTCGGCGAAGCGCCGCGCCATCTCGCCGACCTCGTTGGGCGCGCCGCGATATTTCTCCCCCATCATCCGCCGCTGCTGGCCGACGTCGAACAGCAGCGCCTCGACCGTCACCTGCCCGCCCTCGTTCCTGGCGCTCCCCTTGACCAGGAACTCGGCGTTGATCGAGCTCCAATCGGCGAAATTGAACTGGCCGAGGTCGTAGCCCGAGGTCTGCGCATCCTCGACGTAGGCCTGCGGATCGATCAGGCGGAAATAGCCCGAGAGCTTCAGATCGCGCTCGAGCGTCGCGCTGAAAACCTCGGACACCCGATGGTCGTCATCGCCGCCGAGATTCTTGAGCGCCGAGACCGCGATCGGCGCGGCCTGCTCGGCCCCCACAATCTTCATCTCGATCGGACCGGCCGGAACCTGCGCCTCCACCGAGGGCGTGGCGATTGCCACCAGGCCGAGTGCGGCGATCGCCATCCCTAACCAACTCAGATTCATCGGTCTAGCTTCCCGGCAATTCCAACCGCGGCGGACCATCTGTCAGGAGGTCAGCTCGCTCAACTTGAAAACCGCGTCGACCCCGCTGGCGAACTGCGCGCGATACTTCGCCGGCGGCGGTGCGAACGGCGCGGCCCGCCGAATCGCGCGAACCACGGAATCGTCGAACGCCGGATCGCGCGAGCTCGTCCCCACCTTGATCGAATTCAACGAGCCGTCGGGATTGATCCCAAAGGTGACCGTGGCGGTTAAATCAGCGTTGTCTCCGGCGAAGCTCCAGGCGTCCTTTATGCGCTTCTGCACCGCTTGATAGTAGAGCAGAAAATCCGCATCCTGTTGAATCCCTGCGCTGCCGGCCCCCGGCCCGACGCCGTAGCCCTTGCCCGCCGAGAGACTGTTGGCGGCGACTGGACCGCCGCCTGCGGGTGCGCTCGCGCTGGCGGATTCAGTCTCGTCATCGCTGTTCTTGGGCTGGCGGGCCTCCTCGGCCAGCAGTTGCGCGCGCACCTTATCGAGCTGGTGGCGCAGGTTTGGCGTCGGTGACGCCTTGGCGACCACCACCTGCGGCTTCGGCGCCGGCGCCGACCGCCGATGTTTGACGCCTCGCGGCGTCGGGGTCGCCGTCGGTGTCGGCGCGACCGCCGCCGTCCGATGTTCTTTGCTGGGCCGCGGTGTCGCCGTGATCGTTGCGCGCGGCGTCGGCGTTACATGGGTGCTGTTCAACGCGATCGCCTCCTTCTCGCGATCCTCGCTCGGCGGCGTGGCCACGGCTTCCGGCGCTGCAGTCTCCTGCGCCGCCGGCCTCGCCGCCGCTTGCCGGCTGAGCCGCGGCAGATGGGTGCCAAGGTCGCCCGCCGCAAGCGCATCGACGATCTTGACCGTATAGGCCGCCGGCGCCGCGGGCGCTCGCCAGATGCGCGGAATCACCACCAGCGCCAGCGCGATCACGACCACATGCCCGATCGCGGAGACAACTATCGCTAGCGCATAGCCGCCGCGCGAGGCTCGTCCGTCGTCACTGTCGCGATCGTTTGCGAAGGTCATCAGCCGCGGCCT
>JBOHWF010000335.1:0-12179 GCA_050736455.1 Binataceae bacterium (SeqCode)
CATTTAAAAACTGCAACGCGTCGGGCTTGAAGTAGCTTCCGTTCAGCATGACCGCCTCCATGATGAAGTACCGCAGCGGCTGTGCTCTGTAGATAGGCTTTCAGGCCAAGTTCTTTCCACCTTCCAGTCGGGTGAGGAGCATCAAGAGAGCAGGCGCGCGGCCGCCCGATCGAGCATCCAGGTAACCTCGCCGCCGGCCAGCGCGATGAGCTGAGCTGGAACCGCCTCCGGATCGCGCGGCCCCTCGAGCACCGCTTTCACCGCCTCTGCCTTGGCCTCGCCCGCAACCAGAAAGATGACGCGCGCGGCATGATTGAGCGTCGGCACGGTCAACGAGATGCGATGGCGTTGCGGGGCGTCAACCTCAACGGCGATCGCGAGGCGGTCGTGCACGTTGAGCGCCGGATGGTGCGGGAAGAGCGACGCGATATGCGCATTCTCGCCCAGGCCGAGCAGGACCAGGTTGAAGGCGGGCAACTCCCCCAGGCCCAGACGGAAGAAGCCGCGCAGATGCTCCTCGTAGGCGCGGGCGCCCGCCTCGGGCGGATCCTCGCCGCGCATCCGATGGATCTGATCGGGACGCAGATCAAGCTTCGAGAGCAACGTGCGGTTCGCCATCGCGAAATTGCTGGCCGGATCGTCAGCCGGCACACAACGTTCGTCGCCCCAGAAGAACTGCGCCTCGCTCCAATCGATACTGTGATGGAAACGCGAGGCGAGCAGTTCGTAGGTCGCCTGCGGCGTCGCGCCTCCGGTCAGGCAGAGGGTGAATTCACCGTGGGTGCAGACGGCCTCACCGGCGACATGGGCGATCTCTTCGGCGGTGTGGACGAACAGGGATGCAGCGTCGTCGAGGACGATCAGTTTCGGTGCGCTCATCGAACTAGAATTCCGCAGATTTTACCTTGAACGCAACTCGCGGCCGGTTCGCCGTCACCTCCGCTCCTGGGCTGGCGTCGCCGCTGATCGAAGTGTATATTACCTGATGATATCTATTTATAATATCGATACGGGATATCCATGGAATCCATTTCATTGAAGCTGCCCGCAGCTCTGTTGAAGGCCAGCGACCGTCTGGCCCGGCTCCTCAGGCTCTCTCGCGCGGAGTATATGCGTCGCGCCATCGAGGAGATGAACCGCGAGGCCGAAGCTCGGGCGCGGGCCGAGCGCATGGCGCGAGCTTCGCGCAAAGTTCGGCGCGCGAGCCGGCGCGTCAACGCCGAGTTCAGCCGAATCGAACGCGACCCCGATGCGTGAACGCGGCGAGGTCTGGCTCGCCAACCTCAACCCTCGCCGCGGCGCTGAACCAGGCAAGACCCGTCCGGTACTTATCGTTCAAGCGCAAGCGCTGCTTGACGCCGGGCATCCTACGACCATGGTGGTGCCGTTGACTACCAATCTGATTGACGACGCCGAGCCGCTGCGCATCCGCGTCTCCGTGCAGTCGTCCCTGCGGCGGGAGTCCGACCTCCTGATCGACCAACTCCGCGCGATCGATAATTCCCGCCTTGTCCAAGGTCCGCTCGCCCGCCTCGATGGCCCGACGCTCAATCGTGTCTCGGCCGCGCTTCGCGAAGTGCTGGACCTCCTCTGACTAGAGTGACTTGTCAGCGCCGCCATTGTGCCACGGGCAGCTTATCGCTCCAGCAGTTTCAACGCATGAGTGACGACATTTTCCGGGGTAAAGCCGAAATGCTTCATGACGTCCGGACCCGGAGCCGAGGCGCCAAAGGTGGTCATCCCGACGACGTCGCCGTCGAGCCCGACCCATCGATACCACGACATCGGCGCGCCCGCTTCGATCGCGAGGCGGCGCCGCACCGCCGGCGGCAGCACCGCGTCGCGATAAGCCTGATCCTGCTGCGCGAAAAGCTCGCAGCTCGGCATGCTGACCACGCGCACCGCGTGGCCGCGCTTTTCGATCTCGGGTTTTGCGGCGACGGCGAGCTGCACTTCCGAGCCGGTCGCGATCAGAATGATCGTCGGGGTCTGGCCCGCGCTCTCGGTCAGCACGTAAGCGCCGCGCGCGAGTCCCGCGGCCGACGCCATCACGCTGCGATCAACGGTCGGGAGTTTCTGCCGCGACAGCGCGAGCATCAGGGGACCCGCTTTATGCGTCATCGTGACGCGCCAGGCCTCGACCGCCTCGTTGGCGTCGGCCGGCCGAATCACGGTCAGCCCCGGAATCGCGCGCAGACTGCTCAAGTGCTCGATCGGCTGATGGGTCGGGCCGTCCTCGCCGACCCCGATCGAATCGTGCGTAAAGACGAAGACCACCTGCAGGCCCATTATCGCGGCGAGACGGATCGCGGGACGGCAGTAGTCGGTGAAGACCATGAAGCTCGAGCCGTAGGGAATGCAGCCGCCATGCAACGCGATGCCGTTGAGAACCGCCGCCATCGCGTGTTCGCGGATGCCGAAATGCAAGTTGCGGCCGCCGTAATTGTGGCGCTCGAAGTCGCCGCCCTCCTTGATGTCGGTAAAGGTTGATTCGTTCAGATCGGCAGAGCCGCCGAACAGCGCCGGCACGCGACCCGCGATCGCCAGTTCGGCGCGCGAGGCCGACTCGCGCGTCGCCAGCACGTCCTTGGGCGTGAAGACGGGAAGATCGCGATCCCATCCGGCAGGCAACTCGCCGGCTAGCGCCGCGTTGAACTCTTTTGCGTCGGCCGGATGTTCCTTCGCGTAGCCTTCGAAATCGCGGCGCCAGCGTTGTTCGAGCTCCGCGCCGCGCGGAACCGATCGGCGAAACTCCTCGAGCGCCTCCGTCGGGACGTAAAACGCGGGCTCGAGCGGCCAGCCATAGAACTGCTTGGTCAGCTTGACCTCCTCGATGCCGAGTGCTTGACCGTGGGCTTTCGAAGTGTCCTGGCGATTCGGACTGCCATATCCGATGTGGCTGTGCACGCGGATGAACGACGGCCGGTCCTTCTCCGCGATCGCGACGGTGATCGCGCGCGCGAGCGCCTCGAGATCGTTGGCGTCCTCGACCGCCTGCGTATGCCAGCCGTAGGCGTCGAAGCGCCGCACGACGTCCTCGGAAAAGGCCAGATCCGTATGGCCGTCGATCGTGACGTGGTTGTCGTCGTACAAATAGACCAGGTTGCCGAGGCCCAGATGGCCGGCCAGCGAGCCGGCCTCGCTCGTGATCCCTTCCATCATGTCGCCGTCGCCGCAGATGCAGAAAATCCGATGATCGAACAGGCCCGAGCCGCCACGCTCGAAACGCGCTTCCAGATGCTTGGCCGCGATCGCCATCCCCACGCCGTTGGCGAAGCCCTGGCCCAGCGGACCGGTCGTGGTTTCGACGCCCGGCGTCAGCTCACTCTCGGGATGACCGGGCGTCCGGCTGCCGAGCTGACGGAAGTGTTGAATATCGTCGAGCGCCAGATCGTAACCGGTCAGATACAGCGAGGCGTAGAGCAGCATCGAGCCGTGGCCCGCCGAAAGCACGAAGCGGTCGCGTCCGTACCAGTGCGGGTTCTTCGGGTTGTGGCGCATGAAGCGGGTGAAGAGGAGGTAGGCCACCGGCGCCATTCCCATCGGCAACCCCGGATGCCCCGAGTTGGCCTTCTGAACCGCGTCGATCGCCAGCACGCGAATCGAGTTGATGCAGCGTTGTTCGAGCGAGCCTTTAATTTCAGGTGCTGCTGCCACTGTGACACTCCCTTGGTTGGAGCTGGTGATAGTGAAGTGACCGAAGCATCACCAGTCGCTGTCGGGATCGTCTTTAGGATCGCCGGCGCGATGGCGCATGAAGTTGACCGTTTCTTTGGCGACGCCTTTATCGCCGAGATTCAGCGCGGCCGTGAAGCGCTCGGCGATCAATCTCATCACCGCGCCCTCCGCCGGATCGAGTCCACTCGCGAGTGCTGACAAACGCTCCATCGCGAGCCGGATCGTCTCGATGGCGGCCGGCAGGTCGCCGTTCGCGCGCAGCGCCGCGGCCTCCGCCAGCCGGACGCGCACCTCCGCGATGACCGGGCGCGCCGCCGGACCGATCGTGACTTCAAGCTCGCGCAGCGCCTCGGCCAACGGGACAAAAGCGTCGAGGTTGCTGCCGCCGAATGCCATGAAAGATTGTCCCATACCCTCAGTCGGTTGCAAAATTCGCGCCTCGCAGGCGAGCCACGGTGCGGGCGCGGCCGAGCACTGCGATCACTTCGTAAATCCCGGGGCTCACCGTACCGCCGGTCAGCGCGACGCGGACCGGTTGCGCGAGCTGGCCCAGCTTGAGGTTGAACTGCGCCAGCACCCGCTCGAAGGCCGTCTGAATCGCCGGCTCGGTGAAGTCGCCCTCGAGCGCCTCAAGCTCCGCCGCGAGCACCCGCAGCGGTTCGGCAATCTCCGGCTTGAGAAACTTGGCCGCGGCCTTTGGATCGATCGTTATCGCATCGTTGAGATAGAAGCTCGCGAAATCGACCAGCTCGACGAGCGTCTTGGCGCGCTCGCGCAGCGTCGCGATCATCTTGCACAGCCACGCGTCGTTCCCCGGAACCGTCCATCCGCGCTTTTCGATAAACGGGCGGACTTCGCGCGCGAGCTGCGCGAGCGGGCGCTCCTTTAAGTAGTGGAAATTGAGCCAGAGCAGCTTCTCGGCGTTGAAAATCCCGGCCGACTTGCCGCAGTTGGCGAAGTCGAAATACTCAAACATTTCCTGAGCAGAAAATATTTCCTGATCGCCGTGCGACCAGCCGAGGCGAACCAGATAGTTGAGCAGCGCCTCGGGAAAATAGCCAAGCTCGCGATAGGCGAACACCGAGGTCGCGCCGTGACGCTTCGAGAGTTTCTGCCCATCCGCCCCCATCACCATCGGTAGATGCGCGTAGGCTGGTGGCGTCAGACCCAGCGCGAAGAAAATCTGCATCTGGCGGGGCGTGTTCGGTAGATGATCGTCGCCGCGCACGACGTGCGTGATGCGGAAGTCGGAGTCGTCGAGCACAGTTGCGAAGTTGTAGGTCGGCACGCCGTCGGAACGAAAAATGATCAGATCATCGAGTTCGCTATTCGCAAACACCGCGCGCCCCTTGATTAAATCGTCGACTACAGTTTCGCCCTCGCGCGGCGAACGAAAACGAATCGTGTAATCGCGACCGGCAGATTTGTCGGGCAGTGCAAGCTTCGCGAGTTCGGCTAATGGCGTGCGTTCTCGACAGCGGCCGTCGTAACCGGGCTTGCGATGCTCGCGCTGGGCGTGCTGGCGCATCGCCTCCAGCTCGGCGGCCGCGCAGTAGCAGGGATAGGCCTTGCCCGTACGCAGCAGTTCGAGCGCCCCCGCGCGATAGCGATCGAAACGGTTCGACTGAAAATATTTCGGATCGGGCGGTCCTTCATCCCAGGTGACGCCGAGCCATTTAAGACTTTCGAGAATCTCGTCGAGCGACTCAGCCGTCGAACGCTCCTGATCGGTATCGTCGACCCGCAGAATGAAAACGCCGCGATTGTGACGCGCGAACAGATAGGCAAACAGCCCCGAGCGGACGTTGCCGATGTGTAGCGCCCCAGTCGGACTCGGCGCATAGCGTGTACGAACCGTCATAGCGGCGTGAAGGCTTACTCCCATTCGATCGTGGCGGGCGGCTTCGAAGTGATGTCATAAACCACGCGATTGACGCCGCGCACTTCGTTGGTGATGCGGCTGGAAACGCGCGCCAGAAAAACCGGCTCGAGGCGCGCCCAGTCCGCCGTCATGCCGTCCTGCGACTCGACCGCGCGGATCGCGATCACGCTTTCGTAGCTGCGGCCGTCGCCCATCACGCCGACGGTCTTGAGCGGCAGCAGCACCGCGAAGGCTTGCCACAGCGAGCCGCCGAGCTGCGCCGCCGCGACCTCCTCGATGACGATTTGATCGGCGCGCCGCAGCAGCTCGAGCCGCTCGCGCGTGACCTCGCCGACGATGCGCACCGCCAGTCCCGGACCCGGAAACGGCTCGCGTTCGATGATCTCCGCGCCCAGGCCGAGCTCGCGCCCGACCTCGCGCACTTCGTCCTTGAACAGCTCCCGCAGCGGCTCAAGTAATTCCAGCTTCATCCGCTCGGGCAGTCCGCCGACGTTGTGATGGCTCTTGATCAGCGCCGACGGCCCCCTGGCGGAGACCGATTCAATCACGTCGGGATAGAGCGTGCCCTGGGCGAGAAAGCGCGCGCCGCCAATCGCCGCGGCCTCCTGCTCGAAGACGTCAATAAATGTATGGCCAATGAGGCGGCGCTTGCGCTCGGGGTCGAGCACCCCGGCGAGCCGTTCGAGGAACATCGCGGACGCATCGACGAGCTTCAGCGGGATCCCGAGCCGGTGCGCGAAAGTCTCTTCCATCCGCGCACGTTCGCCCGCCCGCAACAGCGCGGTATCGACGAACACGCATTTCAGACGATCGCCGATCGCGCGATGAATCAGCGCGGCGGCGACCGAAGAATCGACCCCGCCCGAGAGCGCCATCAGGACCTGATCGCGCGGACCCACGCGGGCGCGAATCGCCGCCAACTGGCTCTCGACGAAGCTGGCCATCGTCCAGTCGCCGGGTTCGCCGCAGACGCCGCGAACGAAATTACTCAGTACCCGCGCGCCGCAGCGCGTATGCACAACTTCCGGATGGAACTGGATGCCGCGCAGCCGGCCGTCCAGCGTACGAATCGCAGCGTACGGCGAATTCGTGCTGTGCGCGATCGCGCAGGCCGTCGGCGGGAGCGCCTCGACGCGATCGCCGTGGCTCATCCAGACCTGATGCTCGCGGCCGCTGAGGCCCTCGAACAGCGGATCGGCCTCATCAATGGTGAGCGTCGCCGGACCGTACTCGCGCGCCTGCGCGCCCGCGTTGTGCGCGCCCAGATGAGCCGCGATAACGTACATGCCGTAGCAGATGCCGAGCACCGGACATCCCGTTTCGAGCACCTCGTTGCTGATATCCGGAGCGCCCGACTCGTACAGACTCGCAGGACCGCCCGACAGGATAATTCCGCGCAGGCGCATCGCGCGGATTTTTTCAGGCGCGAGATTGTACGGATGAATCTCGCAGTAGACGCGCGCTTCGCGCACCCGGCGCGCAATCAGCTGGGTATATTGACTGCCGAAATCCAGGATCAGGATCACGCGCTAGACCCGCCCGCGCAGCGCCGCTTCCAAAGCCGGGCCTTCACGGCGGCGAAACTCGACCGCCACGGCGAGGCGTTCGAGATGCTGGTCGATGATCTTGTTGCCAAGCCGGACCTTGTGCTGTTCGAAAAAAGCGTTGACCTCGGGCTGGCGGTCGAGCAGGCCGACAATCGCCTCGCACATGCGCGGCAGCGCGCTGTCGGGATATTTGTCGATCATCCCATCCCAGTTCTTGCGCACGAAATCCCAGGCTTCGTAGCGCGCGATCGAATTGTAAAGCAACGAGTGCATCAGGAACGGCGCGTTCTGCGTGCGCACCTCGCCGTTGAGCGTCATCTCCATGGTCTGGCGCAGCACCTCCGGCAGAGGAAAGCCGGCCAGCGAAAAGAGATAACGCTGTTCCTCCTGCGGCGTCCGGGCAGACTTAAAGTGTTGCTTGAACTCTTGATAGCGGGCGCTATCGCCGCTATGGGCCAGGATTGCTATCAGCGCCGGGACCAGGTCGCGGTCCGCGCTACCCGGATTGCGGCTCCATTCCGCATAGAGCTCCCCCGCCTTGCGCTGGATCGTCGAGTCCTCGCCGAGCGTGCCGAGCATGCTCATCAGGTTGCCGCGTAACTGACGGGTCAATTCGTCATCGTGCTGGCGCGCCTGCCACCCGAGCCGTATCGCGGCCGGTCCGGCGACGGCGCGAATCGTCTCCGCCAGTTGCGGGCGCTGCGCGTCGGTCACGATCATGTCGAGATAGTTGAAGGCGCCGAGAATCGCGCGCCAGACGTTGATATCGGTTTCATCGCCGAACAGCCGCGCCATCGTGAGGAACTCGCTGAGCGGCGTGAGGCCCGCGACGGTCGCCGCCCAGGTGTCGCTCACCAGGCCGAAGCGCTCGATTGGATGAAGCTCTTCGCGATTCGTTGTGAGCGCGCGCAGCAGCTCGGCGGCGTAGCGCACGCGAAAGAAGCCACTGCCATTCTCATTGACCAGCGCCCATTCGACTTTGCCCGGCAGCTCGAGCGTCGCCTCCGCGCCAGTCATCAGCACACGATGCGTCGAGACGCCCTGGTCGGTGCGGACCCGTACGATCAGTGGAACATGCCAGAGCTGGGTTTCGGCATTTTCGGGGGGCAGGTAGAAAAAGCGCCGCTGCGCAAAGCGCAGTGATTTCTGGTCGGGTGCAGCGCTCACGCTGATCACCGGGAATCCTTGCTGAAAGATCCAGGTATCCATCATCGAGCGCACGGGATGGCCCGACGACTCCTGCAGCGCATCCCAGAGATCGCCGGTCTCGGTGTTGGCGTACTGATGCTTCTTCAGATAGCGCGAGATGCCCTGGCGAAATTGCTCGGCGCCCAGGTACTGCTCGAGCATCCGCAACACCGCGGCGCCCTTTTCGTAGGTCAGGATGTCGAACATCGAGCGGCAGTCTTCGGGGCTGAGCACCGTGTATTCGATCGAGCGCGTGCTCTTGAGCGCGTCGATCGCCATCGCCGCGGCGCGCGAGACGCCGAAGCTGTCCCAGCGCTTCCACTGCGGTTTCCACGCATCGACCGCGAGCATCTCCATGAAGGTAGCGAAAGCCTCGTTCAGCCAGATGCCGTTCCACCACTTCATCGTGACCAGATCGCCGAACCACATGTGGGCGTTCTCGTGCGAGACGACGTCGGCAATCCGTTCGAGTTCGGCGCGCGACGCGGTGTTCTCGTCGGCCAGCAGCGCAGTCTCGCGAAAGGTTATCGCCCCCAGATTTTCCATCGCGCCGGCGGCGAAATCCGGGATCGCGATCAGATCGAGTTTGTCGCCCGGATACGGAATATCGTAGTAGTCGGCAAAGAATTTCAACGAGAACGCGCCGATTTGCGCGGCCCACGGCGTCAGCGCGCGCTTGCCGGGCACGTGTACGACGCGCAGCGGCGTGCCGGCGTCAACCGGGTCAGTCGCCTCGAACTCACCGACGATGAACGCCAGCAAGTAGGTGGACATTCTGATCGTGTCCTTGAAGACGATTTCTTTTTTGCCGCCGCCGAGCGCCCGTTCACTCTTGATGCCCGCGTTCGACAGCGCCGAGAGCCCTTCATCCACCACCAGCGTCACGCCGTAAACCGCCTTGAGCGCGGGTTCATCCCAGCATGGGAAAGCGCGGCGGGCGTCGGTCGCCTCGAACTGCGTCGTTGCGAGCTTGTGGGTCTTGCCGGCCGCGTCAGTGTACTGACTGCGATAAAAGCCGTGCAGCTTGTCGTTTAGAATCCCGTTGAATTTGATCCGCAGCGTCCACTCGCCCGGCTCGAGCGCTTCGGCGAAGTGCAAATGAGCGCGCTCGCGGGCGGCTTCGAGCTCGATCCGGGTCGCGTGTAACGCCTTGCCCCCGCGCTCCGCGGTCGCCTCGTCGAGCGTGAGTTCGAGCGCATTGAGCACGATTTCCGCAGTCGCAGCGTGGACCCTGATCGCGATCTTTTCTTCACCGGCAAAGCTAAACGCCACGAGGTCGGGCGTCAGTCTGAGCTCGTAGCGCTCGGGCGTGATCGTCGTCGGCAGACGATGTTCGAGGGCCTTATCCGCGCTCAGCGTGGTTTCCTGGTCAAACATCGGGTTCCCTTTCGCGACTGAATTCGGCCCAGGTGGCGCGCGCCCCCGGCATCCCGCAGTTTAATCGGAAAGGTGCCGCGAGTTAACCACGCGAGGATTGCGTTGAATCTCCTCGAGCCGGATGCGATCTCGGCTAGCGGATCGTCGCAAAGCTCGTCAGGGTCGCGCCGGCCGCGTCAAGGGCGGCGCGCATTTTCGCACTGGTCAGGATCCGCACTTCGGCCTGCGCTGCGGCCGGCGGCGGCGTCGCGCCGATATCCTCCGCCGGATGAAAATAAATCTCGGTCACGCCCGGCCGCAGCCGCTCGACTATTCCGACGAGATAGCGTTCAGAGAGATGGCCGCTCTGATGGAGTCCAAAGAGCCAGTCAGTGGTGCGGATGCCACAGGTCGCGAGCCGCTGGCGCAGCCGTCGCGACAGCGCGCGGAAGATGATTGCCTCGACCAGCTTGCGCGCCGCATGGTCGCGGGCAAGCGCCAGCGTCGTGAAGACCGGCTCGCGCGGGACCCGCACGCAGGGGATGCAATATTCGCTCGCAAGTTCCATGAGGATATCGGCGACCACCGGATGAACGTGGAAATTCAGATGACCGTCGAGATGATTCAGGTAACCGACGAGCTTCAGATGCAGCTCGATTTGTGCGCGAACTTCCGCGGCGAGCGCCACGCGAATCCGCCGGTTAAAAAAATAACGCATCCCGGCGAGAGTCGGATTGCGCGCAAACGCGCCGCCCGCGTCCACCACGCCCGGCAATTCCGCCGGCGCCGTCACGGCATAGCCGCGGCAAACCACCAGATGCAGCCCGACATCGAGCGTCGGAGCCTCGCGCGCGATCGCGGCCGCCTCGTCGCGCGCGGCGCCGGCGACCATCAAGCTGGTCCCGGTGAGGACCCCTTCGCGATGCGCGCGCAGAACGCCGGCGTTGACCTCGCGCGAGAAGCCGAAGTCGTCGCCGGTTATGATCACGGCCTTGCTCGACGCGGCGCCGGTTTGGCTACGTTTCGAGGAAACCGTCGCGCTGCCGACGCCCGGCTTGATTAGACCCGCCACTCGCGCAATTTTGCTTGCATCGTGAATCACGCTCAAGTGTTCCGCGGCTGACAGGCGTGCGCCGCAGATGATTCTGATCTTTTGTGCCCTCGGCGCCGAGTACGCTCCGCTGCGCGCGCGCCTGCGCACCCCTGCCGATTTGAACGGCGGCTTGCGGGGCGCGCGCGGCGAGCTCGGCGGGAACGCCGCGACCATCGTGGTCTCAGGCGTGGGGATTCGGCGGGCGCGCGCAAGCGCCGCGCGTGCCTTCGAGACGATTTCGGAAATCGGCGGCGTCATCCTCACCGGTGTGGCCGGGGCGCTGCATGGCGACCTGCGAATCGGCGACGTCGTGGTTGGCGACCGGCTTATCCTGCGCCGCGATCTGGAATTCGCGGCCGCGAGCGAGATTGAAGTCGCCCCTGAACAGGTCGAAACGCTGGTGGCGGCGCTGCGCACGGCTGGAATCGATCACACCCGTGGGGCGATTCTGACCTCGCGCCGCGCGATCGCAACCGCCGCCGACAAGCATCAGGCGCACGCTGCGCTCGGCGCGATCGCCGTGGACATGGAGAGCGCGGTCATCGCGGACGAAGCCGCGCGGCGCGGCCTGCCATTCGTCTGCGTCCGGACTATCATGGACACCGCGGCGCAAGACCTCGAGGGAGCGATGCTCGCCGACGACGACGGCCGTATCCGCGTGCTGAAAGCGGCGCGCGCGCTGATCGGAAGTCCGCGGTTGATTGGCGCGTCGATTCACCTGATGCGGAATCTGCGCGTCGCCGCCGCCTCGATGGCGGACGCGGTCGAGGTGGTCGCCGCACATCGCGGCTGAGCCGACCAGGCAGTCTGGCGTTAGCGGGTACGACGCCCGAGTGTAGCCGCGACTTTGCCGACGCCGGCCGTCTGGCTCGCTCGCGCATCGTAGGGAAAGTCCCTTAGATGGAGCGCCCGCGCCACCGCATCGCCGTACGAATCAGGACGCGTCACAATGTGCAGCGTAAGCACGACCATCGGCAGATAGATGAAGACTCCGGCCCAGGCGACTTGCGCGGCGTCGATGACGAAGAGCATCGTCAGGCCGAAACCCGCGATGCCAAAGTAGAGCAGCGGACCGAGGAGCGCGCGCGACGGGAAATTCGGCGCTGCACCAAAGGGCTTGGCCCCGCCGCGGTTCAGCCAGGCGTCGAGGGCCTGAAATATCGCGATACTGATCGCCGCGACGAAGTACCAGCCCACGTAATTGCTGATCGGCACGCCAAAGTGCGCCCCGGGCCGGTCGTACCAGAAAATCCGGCCGAGAAACCAGCGCGCGCCGCGCACGCTCAGCGGATCGACGACCATATCGACCATCACCATGAACAGCGCCGCCATCAGCCAGACCCGCGCCGCTCGGCGGATTTTCCAGGTATCGAGGAGACGCAGGTCAAGGCCGTCGCGCTCGAGCGGCGAACAAAGCATCAAAGCGACGGTGTAG
>JBOHWF010000336.1:0-4872 GCA_050736455.1 Binataceae bacterium (SeqCode)
CCGGCGCGCCGTTCAAGATGGAGCGACTCTCGGGCATGGGCGATTCGATTCCGCCGCTCGTGCTCGGCGCGATGAGCAGCGTCAGTGCGATGGGGATGGAGCTGGCCGCGGCGATGCTCAAAGCCGCGGACTGGAAACCCACCCCGGGTGGCTTGGCGATGCCGCCGGCAGGAATCAATTTCGTCGCCACCAACGTCCCGGGCCCACAGGCGCAATGGTATTTTGCCGGATACAAGGTCGCGGACAGCGTCGGACTGCTGCCGCTCGGCGGCAACCTCGGATACGGCGTCGCGATCACCAGCTACAATCAGGACATCATCTTCTCGATGATCGCGGACGCGCGGCTGCTGCCCGACGTCGACCAGATGAAAGCCTTCGTCGCGGCGGCCTTCGACGAATTGAAGGCGCGCATTCCGGCCGCCGATCGCGCCGCCGCAGCGTGAGTCGTGGTTTCGACCGAACTCGCGGATGCCGCGCCTATCACCATTCCGCGAGGCGGCGCGTCGTGTTCATGTCAGCCTCGCGCGTGCGGACGTTGTTGATTTGGGTGGTGAAGAATTCAAGGACGCGCCTCGCGGTCTTCGGTGTCGGCGTGAACAGCCGGACAGGAAACGCGGCGGGGGCAGGAGAGGGGATGATTTCGTTGCTCATGGGCTAAATGACGACTGTGGCCGCAGTCCAAAGGCGATCGTAAATGTCTCTGGCAACACCAAGTAACGGTTCATCTAGTTCTATCATGTATGTGGGCTTTTTGCGGGCGGCATCTTTTATCGACTGGCCGATAACCCAACAGCGCTCGTCAAGAAAGACTGCCCGGTCATGCACATCTGCGCTGGATCGCAGTTCCAAAGGCCGACTGCTGGCGTACATCTTCGCGACCGTTTGGACATTGGAACCTACCCTGTTGGAGGAAAGTATGCGAATGGTCGCGCTGTCGGAAACCTTGCCCACGTAGAGATTAGACACTTCCTCGTCGAGATACGCATCCACGATGAAGATGCCCTTCGTGGTCGTCACCCACCAGGGAACTCAGGTCGCGATAAAATCCGTATTGGTCGCCGGCTTCATACACGCCCTTGATTTCCTGTTCCGGTAGCTGCAGCCGGACCAAGGCGATCAGGCTCTGTAGCAGCGCCTCGTATTCTCTCACTCTTGCTTCAAATTTGATTTGGTGTTCTTGCGGGCGCGTGCCTGCAAGGTTAATTACTCCGGGTGAGCCAGCCTCATAGAACCTGTCCAGAGTGGGGCTGGGATTACCGAAGAAAGCTTCTATGTAACTTTGCGTGAAATGCGTCCATCGCGTTTCGTCCTCCTCGGCTTCATCGTTCTTTTCGAGTGTTATAAAGGACGTTATCATTCATGAGATCGGGCCGCGGGAAAGGGTGAAACGGCCGGCGGTTCGCCACGTAGTCGAGAAAAGCGATGATGACGGTACGGCCGAGCGCGGCTAGCTAATCTAGCCGGCTTCGCGCACCATCTGCGCAAACCGGCGCATGCCCGCGATGAACTCCGTCAAAGTGCCGCCGAGCGGCGCCATATAAAGCGTCGAGACGTTGAATTTGCGATAGCTTTCGACGAGGCTCGGCGAGAGCCGCGTCATATCGACCATCGCCGTGAATTCAAGCTTCGCGAAGTCGCGCCCGGCCTTGTCCATCGCGACGCGCAGCCGTTCGTAGAGCGAGCGGATCTGCTCGAGCGTCAGCAACGCGATATGCCAGCCGTCACCGAACTCGACTACGCGCCGCATCGCCGGCATCGACTCGCCGCCGACCCAGATGGGGGGATGAGGCTGCTGCAACGGCCGCGGCAGCATGTTGACGTCGCGGTCGAGCTTGATGAACTGGCCGTCGAAGCGCGGATTCTCCTGGGTCCAGACCGCCTTCATCACCGCGACATACTCGCGCGTGCGCTGTGCCCGCTCCTTGAACGGAATCCCGAGGAGTTGGAATTCCTCCTCCATCCAGCCGACGCCAACCCCGAGAATCATCCGACCGCCGGAGAGCACGTCGAGCGTCGCGACACGCCGCGCGACGTCATAGGGGTTGCGATAAGGTACGATCAGGACGCTCATGCCCAGGCGCGGGGTCTCAGTTGCCGCCGCGAGAAACGCGAGCGCCTCGAAGGCGTCGAGCCACGGCGCGTCGGTGTAAATTTCAAAGGGCAATTTCTTCAAGTCGTTGCCGTAGTACTCGGTATAGGGCCAGGGCGATTCGATTTTCTTCGCGTTGATGATGTGATCGCCGATCAGGATGGAATCGAAGCCCAGCTCCTCGGCGGCCGCCGCGACTTCTTTCAATTCTTTGCGCCCGCACACCAGCGCGCCACCAGCCAGATGCAATCCGTATTTCATATCGATCTCCCTAAGTTATGCCGCGTTACTTGGTCGTCGCGCCGGTCGCTTCGGCGATCAGTTCGGCGAGGTCGCGCACGCGCATCTGCTCTTCGAGGCGCATGGCAGCGCTGAAGCCGCGAGCGGTGCGACCCCCATGTCGAGCAACTGCTTCCAAGTGTAACCGTACTATCCGATACCAGCGCCTCGCGCGTAGATGAAGGCCGCGGTCAACGAGATCAGCATCCCGTAGCGGAAGACGACGAAAGGGACCGGGCTGTTCCAGAGAATCTCGCGGGTGACGTGCGGGTCCATGATTCAGCGTTGTAGGGCGTCGCGCCCGCGAATTCAACTATGGGTCTGGTCGGACTCAGTGATGGCCGAAGACTTGGCGGAGCAGCGGCGTCACCTGGGCCGCGGGATTGGTGCGGATTTTCTCCTCCTCCTGCCCGACCATGTAGAACAGCCCGTCGAGCGATTTGCTCACCACGTAGTGATCGATGTTGAGTTTTTGCGCGGTGCCGCCGCCGAGCAGTCCGCCCAGCGGCGAGTTCGCATGTGATTTGCCGAGCAGCGCCTCGTACTGTTGCGAGACGGAATATTTTTGCATCGACTGCTTGACGATCGGCGTGAAGGCGTCGGTCAGCTCACCCGAGGTCTTGGCTTTGAAATAATCAGTGGCCGAGGTCTTGCCGCCGCTGACGATCCGCTGGGCGTCGCCAAAACTCATCTTCTCAATCGCACCTTGAAAGATCGGCGCGGCCTTGGGCGCGGCGGCCTCGGCGGCCTGATTCATGCTCAGCACGAACTTGTCGATCTGCGGTCCGAAGCCCACCGCGCGCAAACCGCTCGCAACGGGCTTGAGCGAGTTTGGCAGCAGAATTTTGACCGCGGCGTCGTTGAAATAACCACCGGGCTGCCCCAGGACCCCGACGGCGCTCGAAGTACCATTGCTCAGGGCCTCCTTGAGTCCGGCCGCGGCCTGCAGATTGTCGAGCGCGAGCGCGGTGGGGACGATCGTCAGTAGGACGCAGATCGCCGCGACGGCGCGGGGTAGCTGGCGGAGCAACGCTGTCGGAATTGTCGCGGTCATCGAGCACCTCGCTTGAATCGCAGATTCCTGAAGCAGCTCCAGGGGGCGGCGGAGTCTGCGACGCGCGGCCAAGTTAAGACTCGCCTGCTCGCTGCGCCTTCGGCTCCGCTAGCGCTGAGCTTGGCGGCGATAGGCCGACAGATCAAGACCGTCCGGCGCGTAACCGTGTCAAACACTGGCCGACACACCGGTTCGATCTTTCGCGCAGGGCTAAACTTTAAGTTTGTTCAGTCCGTCGAACTGGGACAACTTGAGTTTCGTGACGTCTACCCCCTCGAGACAGCGGACGTTGACTGAGTATTTTTTGTCGGGGTCCGTGCGCGGATTGCGCAGCACGGCGACGCCGCAGTTCGGACAGAAATAATGCCGTGCCTGTTTGGTGCCCCAGAGATAGAGCGTGGCCTTTTCCAGCGGGGTCTTCATGTGGAGCTGCGACGGCTCGATCATCCAGTGCAGATACCCTGATTGCGAACAAATCGTGCAGTTGCACTCGATCGCGCTCTCGAGATTGCCCTCGACCTCGAACACGATCTGTCCGCAATGACACTTGCCGTTGTACTTCATATGCTTCTTGCCTCCTTCGTTTTACCCTTCGAAATGGTCGTGAATGGTTCAGCCGGCGGCGACGCCCGGCTGCGGACGCTTCCACACGCTCATCGCAGACTTGACCATATCGTGCAGCATCGTGGTGTCGCCGGTCGCCTTGTTGACGACGTTCATGCCTTGCGCGACGGCCACAAAGAAGCGAGCGAGGCCGCGAGCGTCCTGCGTCGGATCCAGAAGGCCCTCGGCCTGGCCGCGCCTTAACACTTGGTAAATCGCGGATTCCTGCGCGCCGATTCCCTCCGCGACCTTGCGCGCGATCAGGTCGCCAACGCCCGGGCACTCCAGCGCGGTGTTGGTGTGCAGGCATCCGCGCGGCCAGCGGAGGTCGCTGGTCCGCGTGATGATCGCATTCAGCATGCGCTCGATCGCGCGGCGCGGATCGGGATCCTCGAGCGTCGCGAATATCGGCGCGGCGATCTCGCGCATATAACGCTCGAGCACCGCAAGGAAAAGATTGCGCTTGTTGCCAAAGCTGGCGTAGATGCTGCCGCGGTTGATCCCCATCGCGCGAACCAGGTCATCAATCGAGGTCGCCGCGTAGCCGCGTTGCCAGAAAAGCTTCATCGCGCGTTCAAGCACCTCGTCGCGATCGAATCTCTTTACACCGGCCATCGGGTTCTAATCTAGAACGATGAGTTCAAGATACGGCTGAGCCGCGAAGTCTTCAAGTACCCTAGCAGAGTTGTCTCGTCCCCCACACTGTGAACGCTTTCACTTATCGTTTGACTCTTCGTTCCAAATTAATTAGGCTTCGCGAACAAGCGGCGATCCAGCAAGGTCGGAAAACCGCACCGTCGCACAGGTAAGTGATATGGAAGCTGAAAGAAAAGCGGAAGTCCTCAAT